>CACKLF010000009.1 GCA_902600895.1 uncultured Alphaproteobacteria bacterium
GTGGCTTTAGTGCTTCTTGTGTCTGCCGGTATGGTGAACTCTGGGGTCGTTTATCTTATTACAAACAGTGCTTTTCGTGTTGCAAGAACTACCGCCAAGCATATCACAATTATTTCATCAATTGGAGCATTTCTGTCATCATTTATTAATAATATAGCTGCATTAGCTTTGCTGATGCCAATTGATTTACAGGTGGCAAAAAAAGAGAACCGGACAGCCAGAAGTACCCTTATGCCTCTATCTTTTGCGACAATTCTTGGCGGGATGATTACACTGGTTGGAACACCTCCAAACATTATTATATCTGCTATAAGGCAAGAAAATGTAGGAGAACCATTCAAGTTTTTTGACTTTGCCCCGGTTGGATTAATAGTTTGCCTATCGGGGTTATTTTTTATTGCTACTGTTGGATGGAAACTTATTAGCAAAAATAAAAAGTCAGAATTTGGGAGAAAAAATGATTTTGAAAGCCGCAACTATTTTTGTGAACTAATTGTACCAAAGAATTCAAAATATTTGGGAGTTCCTAGAAAGAGGCTAGAAAATGATATTGAAGAACTTGGAGGTAAGTTTGTAAAAACAGATAGCAATTTTGCAGAAATTTCATTTGGTGAAAAGATTACCATCAATACTACGGCAGACACTTTAGATGAAATAAGAATTACACTTGACCTCCGTATTGAAGAATCTCAAAAGATTAGTAGTTTAGCTTCATCTAGGGAAGTAGAGTTTTTCGAGGTTGTAGTTGATGACTCGTCGAGGCTTCTTAATAAGACGGCAGACAGTGTTGGCTTGTTTTGGAGACAGCAGACCGCTCTAATTGGTATATCCAGGCAAGGTAAGGCTTTAAGACAACAAGTAAAGAGAACAAAGTTTAAGGTTGGGGACATTTTACTTCTCTTAGCACCGAAAAGCTCTCATGATGAAGTCTCTGCTTGGTTGGGAGCATTGACTTTGGAAAATAGAGATTTAAATTTCACAAAACGTGGGAAAGCTTGGGTTGCTCTCAGCACCTTCAGTATATTGATTTTTTTATCAAGTATTCAACTTATTTCTTTAACTCTGGGACTTTCGGTTCTCGTTTGCATCTACATTTTTTTAAAGATTTTACCTGTTTCTCAGCTGTATGAAAACATTGCTTGGCCAATCATAATACTATTGGCATCATTGATTCCTCTTGGTTACGCACTAGAAGAAACAGGGGTGACCCAGCTAATCGTTAATTTTCTTATTCGTCTATCAACCGAACTACCTTTATGGGTATTACTCTCAATCTTAATGCTAGTAACAATGAGTTTATCGGACATATTAAACAATACCGCTACAACAATTGTTGTGGCACCCATAGGTGTGAGTTTAGCACAGCAACTTGACGTAAATCCAGATCCATTTTTGATGGGAGTTGCAGTATCAGCCTCATGTGCATTCTTGACACCAATTGGGCATAAGAACAATACTCTCATTATGGGTCCAGGAGGTTATACTTTTTTTGACTATTGGAGGATGGGTTTGCCTTTACAGATATTGATAATGTTAGTCTCCATACCTTCAATATTAATCTTTTGGTCGTTTTGACACTTAATTGGATAAAAAAAGAGGAATTAAGCAATGGAAATTGAAAATTTCATAAAGAAAGACTCATTAATTGACTTAAGCTTTTTTAATTTTTCCAATGCTGTCACAGCCGCCTACTTTGCGTCAAGTGATTTAGAGGTACTCAGAACTAATAAAAATTTTCATAAGTTTTTTCCACTCTTAAAAGATGTTCGCAATGCCTATTTCCCAAATATTTTAGAACAGTTAGGTGTTCCTGGCTCTCAGATAGATCATTTTCAAAAGAATTTAAAAGAGAATGGATTCGTTATTATACCGCGCATCGAGATAACCACAAATGGCGAGGACAAGGTCTTTTCCCTTCTATCAGCAATAACTAGTAGTAAAGACTTCTCATTTTTAAATGGAGTTCAAGGCCAGTTTGTTGATAGAACGATTGAATCAAAATTACGTGCGGAAAAAGAGCAACTTCTAGATCAAAAATTAAAAGCCCAAGAAATAATAGAAGAAAAAAGTGAAAAATTAGAAAATATAGCTAATAGGTTAGCAAAATACCTTTCCCCTCAAGTTTATAAGAGTATATTTACAAATGAGGAAACTAATACCACAGAGCATAGCCGTAAAAACCTTACAGTTTTCTTCTCTGATATAGAACGCTTTACAGATTTAAGTGACACTCTAGAACCTGAGAAACTAGCTCGAATAATTAATAACTATTTGTCAGAAATGACAACCATAGCTATTGAATGTGGTGGTACAATCGATAAATTCATCGGTGACGCCGTAATGGTATTTTTTGGTGATCCAGAGAGCGTGGGAGAGGAGGAAGACGCATTAAATTGTGTCGAAATGGCTTTAAGAATGAAAGCTAGAGTAGCTGAACTCCGTGAGCATTGGATTAAAATGGGAGTTAAAAATGGATTGAACGTGCGCATGGGGATTGCAACTGGGTTCTGCACAGTTGGAAACTTTGGCTCAAATCAAAGACTTGACTATACAGCTCTTGGTAGTCCAGTAAATTTATCAGCAAGACTTCAGGGCCTATCCCCTACAAACGAAATACTCATTTCTGATTCAACAAATAGCTTGATAAATGGAAAAGTGAATACAGCCCATTTTAAAGACATTACGCCAAAGGGCTTTGCTAGGCCGGTACCCATTTTTAAGGTGTCTGATTTTATTTCAGAAAGTCATAAGGAAAAACGCCAAAATTTTTCTCATAAAGGTGAACGAGTAGAAGTAAACATTATCGATACATCAGATATAAAAGCTGCGATAGAGGAATTAAAGGCAGTGGAGGAACGCTTTAAGAAAATATTGCAAGATAAAAATAGATTCAGCCCATAACTTAAGGAAGAAAAATTTAAACTAGCTTTCTAGTCACCTGAAGTATGCGCGATATTGAGGTTTATGTATTTCCCCAAATAAGCGCTTTTCTTCTGGGTCATCAAGCTCTAGGTTTTCTGCTAAAAACTTATAACGCTTTTTTATAGATAAGACTTTTATAAATTCATTGATTTCACTGGATGTTTGTTCGATTTGGTTTCTTGCATAAAAGGCGTCCTTTGGCTCTATATATTCTTTATCAATAGCAGCTTTTATTCTCTGTAATGTGTCTAGCTTCAGTTTAGATGCACTTCCCAAAGCAGACTTTTCCATTCGCCTAACATCATTCGCCATATCCTCTAATTGCTGATCAGTTTTGTGCGATATTACCACTGAAATATCATTTGTACCAGGCTCTCGTTTGCATCTAGGATAGTCAGAATCTTTCAAGGTCTTAATAACTTCCTCAACTAAGTCTGGCCTATGAACTCGGACTGTGAACTTGGTATCATTTTCCTCATTTGCCAATACCTCAGCTAAATCGTTTAAAAACCTATTTCTTCCTTCAACCAGTACTCGGACTCCATAAAGCACATTTTTAAACGCTTCACCAGAACCAGCTTGCTCCAAATCTTTCACATACTTATCGAGTATATCTTCCGCTCTTGCATTTAAAGCGGTAGAATAACTATCGTCAGATATAGTTAATTTAAACATTCTACTCCTACGCACTGTCATCCGAAGAGCTTTGAAAGTAATAAGTTTTTGACAGTAAATCAATAAAAATAA
The DNA here is from genome assembly GCA_902600895.1 of uncultured Alphaproteobacteria bacterium. GTDB lineage: Bacteria > Pseudomonadota > Alphaproteobacteria > Rhodobacterales > Rhodobacteraceae > CACKLF01. The sequence goes on from CACKLF010000009.1 coordinate 3,670, forward strand.
GAAGCATCAATCTAGGAGCTCTCATTAAACAGTTAATACCTGTGCTGTTAATTATCTTTTTACCATCTCTTGCAAAGTATTGTGCGAGGGCAAGTACCGTTATTTTCAAGACTTATGGTAGTAAACCCCAAGCCAAATCCAGCTTTTTGGTAGATACAGTCAGTAATTGTTTTATCATTTTTGTTCAAAGCAGTTCTTTTTAGACGACAACTTACTTCTTTGTGACTTAGACGTTTAGCTCGTCGCTGACACTTTGATTTTTTACCCAAAATCCTATCTAAACTCCAGATAGTGCAATGGGGAGTAATATTAGAGGTGTAAACCAAACCACTGGCAACCACTACATTGACGGAAAAATGACCAATAAGCCAAAAAGCAACAAATTTATACAACACACTTTTCATGTTAGTGCATGCAATTAGTATATTTTCTATACTTTTAAAAGAGGTTTGTTTTATTTTTTACAATTACAATAGACTTGTATTGAAAAATTAGCATTAACACCCATCTAACGTTAACCATCGCTTTGTTGCCTCTTCAAAGATATATTAAGTTTAGTTTATTATGCACGGAAGATTATCAAATATCCTCTTTTTTACTTGGAGTTTTTTTTCAATGGCAGTACAAGAAATAAATGCAACAGAGCAAGTAAAACAAAGCATTTATAATGAAAACTTTACATTTCAATCAATAGATGGTGGGAAAATCGAACTTCTAGATTTCAAAGGAAATGCAATTCTCATTTCTAACACAGCCTCATTCTGTGGGTTCACCAATCAGTATAAGGAATTTCAAGAGTTATATGACAAGTATGGTTCAAAGGGCTTAACATTAATTGCAATTCCATCTGATGATTTTATGCAAGAGTATGATAATAATGAGGAAGTAAAAGATTTTTGCGAAACCAATTTTGGTATTACATTCCCGATCAGTGAAATAACCAAAGTTATTGGCAAGGATGCCCACCCATTTTATAAATGGTTGGATGCCAGTATGGGATATAAACCTCGATGGAATTTTAATAAAATATTAATATCCCCTGAAGGAAAAGTGGAGAAATTTTTTGGTTCTACAAGTAAACCTAATTCAGAAAAGTTCCAAAAGTCTATTGAAGATTTACTGCCTAAATACTAAGCTAATAGCTCGAATCACGTTTAGGAGAAGGTGAAACTATGAAAAAGTTAATGATATTGGGATTGTTATTGTCGCTTTCAGCATGCGGAAGCTTTGACGTACCATTTATTCCATTTATTTGATTTAGGATATCTGTAATCTAATTAGTCAAAACTTTATTTGAAACGATAAAGGAATGAACATTGAATGTTCCACTGAATGAAAGTTTTGACGATAAAATAAGAGCTTGGTTCTCTGAGCCAAGCTCTTTTGTGAGTGAGAATAATTTAAGCCTTGATTCATATAAAATTCATCAAAAAGAGCTTCTCCTTGTAGTTGATAGTCCACCGTTGTCACCCGATAAGCAGAAACATATTAGTAAATTTTTTCAAAATTTTCTAAGCTCATGGGACGAAGTAGTTGATGTCAAGACGATATTTACCTCAAAAAAAGACTCCCTTAGTGCAAACGAAAAACCTCCCCCTGATTTGAAAATTGGCCGACATCCTAAAAATGAAAAAAAACCACTCAGACCTGCGCTTGTGGACAAAATCATAGCAATAGCCTCTGGAAAAGGGGGCGTTGGAAAGTCAACATTTGTTTCCAATATGGCATTGGAATTAAACAAAAGAGGATTAAAAGTTGGTATAATTGATGCTGACATGCACGGTCCCTCTCAACCTACTCTTTTGAATTGCTTCAAGAAGCCCATGATAGATCCAGAAACAAAGAAAATTTCTCCTTCAATTTCTTATGGTATAAAGTTCATATCTATTGGTCTTCTAATTCCTGAAAATCAAGCTGTTATTTGGAGAGGACCAATGCTTATGGGTGCACTCGAACAGTTTTTAAAAGATGTGAACTGGGGACAACTTGATTTCCTTATCATCGACCTCCCTCCGGGAACTGGAGATGTTCAACTAACCTTATCACAGAAGGCTGATATTGATGGCTCAGTAATTATATCCACTCCTCAAGATGTTGCACTAATTGATGCCCGAAAAGCAATTCAGATGTTCGAGCGTCTAAATGTTAAAATTTTTGGGTTGGTTGAAAATATGTCCACGCATATTTGCTCAAAATGCGGACATGAAGATAATATTTTTGGCAATGGTGGTGTTAAAATGGAGGCTAAAACCTTAGGTTTGCCATTACTGGGCGAAATCCCTTTGGATAAAAAAATTCGAGAGGATAGCGATAATGGAATTCCGTTTGTCGAAGCTAACCCAGATATAAAAGCGTCCAAATCATTTTCGAAGATTGTCGACTCTCTCCTAGAAAAGATAAAAAGGTATGAGACCACCAAAGATACAAAATAAAGATTTAGAGAAGAGCAATAAAGTGTCAAAGAATTTTTCTATTAAATCCCCAACACCAGAGAGGCAACCCGAGCTCACCGATACCTATTTTAAAAAAACTCGGGCCATCATTAATAACACAGGTGATGTAGAGGTCACCTACGCTGTTTTTATGAGAAGACCAGTGACCTACGCAGGTGGCTTAGCAGTTCGCTGGCTAAAAGAAATGGCCAATCACCGAAAAGTGCCCGTGGACGTGAAAGAAAACCATCCTGAAGGAGCCTGGATTGGTGCTGGTGAGCCAATTTGTTTCATAACTGGATTATTTTCTGCTCTTGTCGATTTAGAAACAATCTTTTTGCAAAAATTAGGAAGTGCATGCGTGGCTGCTTATAATGCATATAGCATGTGTATAGAGTTGCCAAAGGTTAGTTTTTTAGCAATGGATGCAAGGCATTGCGCAGGTTCTGAAATGGCAGAAATTATGGCTTACGGAGCATCGATTGGATCTAAAAAAGCCAAAAAGAAAGTTGGAGCTGTTGGCTTTGTCGGCTCATCCACTGATGCAACCTCACATTTTTTTGGCAAAGAAAAGGGTATGGGAACAATGCCTCATTCCCTAATCGGATATGCTGGCTCAACAATCAAAGCTGCAAAATTATTTAATAATACTCTACCTCATGAGCCAATGACGGTATTAGTAGACTATTTTGGAAAAGAAATAACGGACTCATTAGAGGTAGCTAAAGCTTTTCCTGATTTGATACAGAGTGGCTCTCTATCTTTGCGAATTGATACTCATGGGGGAAGGTTTATAGAGGGCCTCGATACACAAAAATCATATGCTGTATTGGAAAGAAATGTGCCCTCAGCAGTAAGGGGCTATAGAACTGAAAGCGACTTAAAAGCCCTCATTGGAACTGGAGTCAGTGCAGCTTCGATTTGGTACCTCAGAGAAACTTTAGATAATAACGGCTTTGAAAAAGTCAAAATCACAGCATCAAGTGGTTTTGACCCTGACAAGTGCAGAGTTTTTGCATTAGCTAATGCACCAGTTGATACAATAGGTACTGGATCTTATTTGCCAAAAATTTGGTCTGAAACTTATGCAACCGCTGATGTAATATCATATAATGGGGAAAAAAGGGTAAAGGTTGGTAGAGAATTTCTTCTAAAAAAATCTCAGTAAATATTTTTACAAAAATAATTTCGCTTTTTTTATTACCCAAATTTGTTGTATGTGTAGGCGATATATTATATCAAGCAATGACAAATGTGGTCTCGTAGCTCAGCTGGATAGAGCATCTGACTTCTAATCAGAGGGTCGCAGGTTCGAATCCTGCCGAGATCACCATTAAAAACAATGGCTTAGATTATATGAGCTAGGTCTTGTTTGTTTCTGGGGTTCCATATGGGTTCCAAAACGATAAAATATTTCAATTTGATTTACTTATTTAAGCCAAATATCTAAAGATAGCTTCTACCCACAAGGTTCTTTAAAAGTGTACTATGATTATGGATATCAATTTGCATAAGTCTATCCATTTGCCACTCTGCCTAGCATGAGCTTTGTTTTTGAGCAGAAACTTTTCATCATATATTTCGTAATGTTAAAACTGTTTCACCCGGAAAAATTCCGATACACCCACTATTTAAATCTGGAAATAAAATAAATTAGTCAAGCTCAATTGCAAGTGGACCAGTCATACCACCTGTTACTATCATACCAACGGCAGAACCAGCCGCTGCTCTAATTTGATCGATATTTGCTTCCAACATTTTTTGGTCACTCCAAAGCGTCATGGTTCTCATTGTTTTTTCTCCAGTAACTGTAGCACGCATGTTAACCGCACCATATTTTTTCATCTCAGGCCAAAACCCTTTTGCGGCTTCAATTGCATTTTCAACGTTACCATCAAATTCCCAATCAGTAAAAGATACAAACATTTAGTCCTCCATTTATTTTAATACTATTTTATTAAATTATTTTTTGGTCTAAAGGAAGTATTACTCGAGTTGTCATGGTATTAATTAAACGAAGATTAAACCAAGCTTTAATATACGTTACCATTAGTTTTGCTAGATGAAACCTTTAGCTAGAGCGGACAGCACTAGATTTGTTCCACAAAATTAGCTTTTCAAATACCAAGAATCTGCATTTACTGCATGTAGGAAGCTAAAAAGTAATACAAAACAATTCTTAATATGAACTTAACATGAAAAAACTTTTTTTTAATACTTCCCTATTTCTACACATAATTTAAATGGGTATTGACAAGCATAGTTATTTTGAGTTTTAGTTCACTTCTGCAACTAATTTTTTGGATAATCTTTGAAACTTATTTTAATTCAACCAGGATATTTTTCTCATTTACTTAAAGATGATCCTGTGAGGCCTCATCTATCTGAAAATTTCAGGTTGTCGGGCAATAGATTATGTCTTGCGCTCGTATGTGGTAATATTAAACAAGCTGCAGTTTGCGTTGCACTGACTTGTAAAGTTCCTAAAAATGAAATTGAATTAGAACGATTCTCAGCTGGCAGCCAAGGTGATAAAAATCCGATAGCCATATTCTACACTATTTGGAGCTATAAGAAAGGTTTTGGTAGGAAAATATTATTTGAGGCTGTTAAGTGGCTTAGCACGAATAAAACTCATGTCAAACGTATAGTTACCCTAAGTCCAAAAAATAATGTAGCGAGAAACTTTCATACAAAGAATGGAGCAATAGAACTGAGTGTAAATAAAGATTCAGTGAACTTTGAGTACCTCATAGAACATAGATGATTAAATAACCTTTCATTCGTCAGCCTAACAGGCTTTAAACCTATAACTTGGATACGTGATCCATGTTCTGGGTTCTGGTTTAAAAAAATTATGTTCTGATATTTCCAATGGTTACAAATGGGTTAAATAAATACGTACGTTGCGGTAATTTTTACATCTGCGTATAATCAAATTCTATCGGGTAGAATAATCATATGGAACAGTTTAATACTTATGTGGACATAATTTTCTGGTATTGCGTGGACCTTCTTAAAATGTGAGGCAACTCGACAAGATTAGGGTAAAATCTTATCGATATAATTATCTTCGTTTTTTTTCAGCTTTTCTTATTGCACTCTTTTTTTATTTTATTGATCAGAGAAAATCAAGATACTGGAGATTAAGGAGAATGGTGGATAGCCATGCCTCAATAGAGACTGATTAGGATTTTCCTCAATTTTGAAATTAAATTCGAATATGTTTTCGGTGTATTGACTTATAGTTGTGCCAACACCAGATAAATTATTAATGATAGTATTAAAGGTTTTAATTTTGTTGTAGAATGGGTTGATCTCGAGCTTACATTGTAATACCAATTACAAGTGGATAAGATCTTCTTACTAAACAGACGCTCACTTTTATTTAAATTAGCCGTAGGTCTCTTGCTAGTAGCATTTAACAATACTGCATTAGCACACTATCACTTCGGCTTCCTTTCAGGTTTTAACGAATACGCTAAACTCCATGGTTATGATAACCTTTCTGGTTATATAAAACAAAAAAGTAGGTGTGTTGATTTAGTTCATGATGCCATGTCGAAGGTAGAGTCAGAGAAAAATGTGCTAGAAGTTATTGCGCCAGTGGGTTACCACTGGATGAAAAACAAAGGACAATATGAACTGATGAAAAATCCTTATGGTGGATACTCACCCCATAAAGATTCGAGTATTAAGGCAAAGATAAAAATCTTTTCGACCAATATAAAAGGTTATTCAAGGGAGACCAGTGAATATCAATACTCAGAAGAAACAACTAAAATAGAAAAAATTTTAGTTTCTCCACCAAATGGATACCATTGGATGAGAGTTGGTGAAAATTATGAGTTAATGAAGAATCCTTACAGTGGATACTCTCCTCACCAAAATTCGTCTCTTAAAGCAGGGTTCAAGTTATTTTCTCCAAAACAATATTATGCTCAAAAACAGAAGGTAGAAAATGAACAAACTATTATGAGTATGTTAGAGAAGAAAATTTTCGATCTAAATCAAAAAATAATAGATAATAATTTAGACACGATAAGCATGGCTATTAAAAGTATTGACAAAAATGTGTGGTCAAAAGACAGATGCTCTTTTTCAATGCTGATAAATATTGAACAGCTAGCACCATTCTTGGAGGAGGTTTTAATGGAGTCAAAAAAGGAAGGCACTGGTACGCAACGCGAAAAGAAAAGTTCTTATGGTTACTGAGTTTTGTAACTTGCGTGATGTGATGCTTTCTCCAAAATTAGTGCTTGCATCAAATCTTTTTTTCCTCTGATTTGAACAGATACTTTGGTAAAATGCTCTAATTTAACTTTAGCTGCATCCCCCAATGCTTTAGATATAATTAACTCACATTTGTGTTCTTTAGTGAGTTGCTCTAATCGACTGGCTACATTAACGGTATCGCCTATTGCTGTTTCAGAACTAGATTCGCCATAACCCATTTGACCAACTATAGCATTTCCCATGTGAATACCGATACCAATTCGAAGGTCATTTTCAATCTCACTCTGTAACTCAATATTCAGTTTTTCTAAACTTTTAGAAATGTCAGCAGCAGCATTTATTGAATTCTTACATGCTTCTGAAAGATCATTTTGGTCATTAAAAATCGCCATCACTCCATCTCCAATGAATTTATCAACTTTTCCATTGTTAGCCTCAATGGCCTGTACCACGAACCTAAAATATTTATTTAGAATATAGACAACGTCGTATGGTAGCTTGTGGTCGGAAAGTTGAGTGAACCCTCTGAGATCAGTAAAAAGAACCACTATCCTAGACTCCGTTCCAGCCATCCTTGATTGTGTTTGAAAACGAATGTTGTCTGTTTCCTGTTTGGATAAACTAATCAAAGGAATAACCTTTATATCTTTTTTTATCCGGAGTTGACAAGCTAACCGAACGTTTTCATCAAATTTTAATCTATCTATCACTCTTTTTTCTATTTGATTAGGGGGTGGTAGATCCCTGATATCTGACAAAATTTTTATGCGACAAGTAGTACAGCGTCCCCTCCCCCCACAAACTGATTCATGATTTAAGCTTGCCTGTTGACTCGCTTCAAGGATCGAAGTCCCTTTTGAAACAAACGCAACTTTTCCATTGGGATATATTACTTTCAAACCTCTTCGGGATCTTGTCCAAAGAAAGCGAGCAAAGTAAAATGAAAGTATAGAAACTAATACAAGTGGGAAAATTTGGAATTGTCCCAAGTTTGACATTCTGAGGATTTCTTTCCCAATTTCATCTGAATATTTGGAATTTACTAAGGTTTCTAAAATAAACTCTACATTCAGCGAAGCTTTGCCTCTTGCTTCCATTCCAGCAGAATAATAACCTAGAAGAGCTAACGTTGGGAACAGCCAGTAAAATGCGAATACAAGGCGCTTGTTATAAATATATAGCTGTCTAAATTGTAGCAACCCATGAATGCCTATTGCTGCATGAACCCATACTAAAATTAACATAACAGTTAGGCTAGCAACCCCAAGTGGATCAAAAATCCAAGTAGCTACAACCATGAAGTGATAATTATCTGATAGATTTAGAACTCTTGAACCATAAAGTGTCATTGCCAAGTGAGACGCAAGAAAAAATGGAATCAAAACTGCTGATATATTTCGCACCCACTCCTTCAGAGTCAGCTTTGTAGTTCTCCTTTTGCATATTGCATAAATACCCATCAGCACATGCACAATTAGAGCACCATATAATGTATATGCGATTGCAGTATTTCTCCAAAATGTTAGAAATACTATTCTACCGGCCTCCATTGCTGACAGAGAAATTATTCCCATAGAGTGATTAGCCAAATGCGTTATCACATAGACAAAAAGAATTATTCCTGAAAAAATTCTCAAATACCTTATTGTTATGTTTAAATCTAACATTTAATTCTTCTCTATTGAACGATTAGAAACACTAGGAGTTTTGCACGACCGTTGGTTTTAATAAAAACACTTACCTTTTTTATTAAATATGGAGCCACCATACTTTTTATCAAATGAGCGTTTAGTGGAAACCAGTAATACATGCTTCCCAACATTAAACGATTCTTTTGCAGGTTAACAAGGCTTTAATTTCTTTGATTAAAAGTCAGTTTTTTTGTTAAGGATCACCGATTATAATGTTTTAGATTAGACGAGATGATATCCCTACGATTTGTGAGTTTAAATTTTTTCCCCAACACTTTTACCTCACGATCAAAAATATCAAAAAATTAGATAAGAGTTTTATTTGCTCCAAACTATAAATATTGCCTTAAAGGACACTTAAGATGGCTATAAACAAGCGATATGGCATGCCAAAGCAAGAAAAACTATTTATTAAGAGGGAAACAAGACTAATTACACAAAGAGATAGTACAACTGAAATCAATTTTTTTAAAGTTTTGAATTGTTCTTTCTACCCATTTTCCATAATTCGAGTGCCTCTATAGTATCAATATCGTTAACTATACAGTCAGTAGAAAAGTCAATTCTATTTATTTTTTCCTCATACTTATTAAGTAGTGATCGCCCACCTATTTCTCCAGATAAATTTTTAATTTCTGGTAAGAAATTCCTTCCCCATATTAGGGGATTACCCCGTTGTCTGTTAAATTCAGGAACTGTTATTCTATTCGCTGGGTCAAGCGTATTAATATGAGCTTCTAGAAGTTGATTGAAGTGAAACTTTTTAACACCTGGAAGATCTGCCAACATAATTAAAACGTTGGATTTAAGATCACTAAAGGTTTTAGCTATTAGACTTATTGATGTACCCTGACCTTCATGCCAACTTTTATTTTCAATTAATGTCAAAGGCAAACCCTCCAATGCTCCAGCAACCTTTTTAGCCTGAAATCCAAGCACCACTGCACAATATTTCAAGTCGCTTTGTATCATTTCAATGGCAATTTTTCGCACCATAGGCATCCCTTCAATTTCACAGAGCAGTTTATTAATATTACCCATTCTCTTCGAACAACCTGCTGCAAGGAGGCCTCCTGCAGTCTCATGATATTCACATTGCCTAACTTTCATAACTTAAATTTCTTCTTATTTTGATCAGATAGGCCAGAATTGAGACTGCAATTTCAGCAGGTGTCTTGGCACCAATTGCCAACCCTGCCGGAGAGTTAATATAATTTAGCTGGTTTGTAGAAAAGCCTTCTTTCATGAGCCTATCTCGTCTTTTAAAATTTGTTACTTTACTTCCTAAGCAGGAAATAGTTGAAATTTTTTTTTGCAATGCAAAGCATATCGCCGAGTCATCTATTTTTGGATTATGGGTAAGAGTAATAAGAGAGTCATTTTCAGATAGTTTTTTGCTCTCTAGCACTTCATCTGGCCAGTCAATGTAGAACTCAACTCCATGGAACCTCCTTTTGGTCGCAAACTGACTTCTGGGGTCAATTACAATCACCTCATAACCAACATCCATAGCCATTGGGACTAAATTCTGTGCAATTTGAACTGCTCCTATAATGAAAACTCTTGGCTTTGGAATAATGGTGAACTGAAAAATTTTGGTCACAGCTTTAGAAGTGAGTTTATCTGTCCTACGCACTTTCCCTTCTTTAACTGTTCCATTTATAAAGTCACATTCTATCCATATTTTTTTTCTCATGGCGAGTGATCTTTTCACCTTACTAAAAAGATTTTTTTGAAATCCATGATATGAACATACAAAAACGCTTATTTCTCCCCCACACGAAAGCCCAGCAGACCATGCCACTTCATCAGCTACACCAAAATTTAAAACTTGCGCCTTACCAGTTTCAATAGCACCTAATGCAGCATGAAAGACTTCTCCCTCCACACAACCTCCTGAAACTGAACCTACAATATGCCCATTATCTTCAATCAACATCGCACTTCCCACTTGGCGAGGAGATGATCCCCAGGTATCTACCACGATAGCTAAGGCGAAAGGATTTTTATTTCTTTCTAATTTAACTGCTGCCTCAACAACTTGAATATCAGCTTCGACTTCCACGAACTGCTACTCCATTTCTTATTTTATTCTTCTCAGGTAATTTGCTCACATTAAAAATGTACGAGCGAAAAAAATTAGTGTGTCCAAGCAGTTTTCCTTTTAAACGAAAAGTTTTCCCCATAGCCACCTTTTCTAATTATGTGCTTCCGTTCTCTAGCTTCTTCAACTTTATACGGTAGTCCGATACTTTCTGCATATTTTATGGCTGCCTCCTTTGACTCAAAATCTATTGAAACCAGACGTTGCATGTCTTCTGAACCTACCCAACCCATAGTCGGGTCAATAAACTTCCTTGATGACTTTTCGTACTCTAAACGCCATTTTTTTGTGTTTGCAAATCCCGATTGCATAGAAGTTTTGGAGGGCCTATATATTCTGATCGTCATTTCCAATAACACCATATTACTAATTACAATTGAAATATAGAGTACACCTTTAAATTGGAAAAGAAAAATTTATATTTCGTCTACAGTATTGTAGTCAAATGAGTGTCCCATAGAAAGTTTGCCAAGTATGGATAGTTTAAATCGTTTAAATAAAACCGAGGGTGGAAAAAAATTTGTACTTGAATCAGAGTTCAAACCAGCTGGAGATCAACCCCAAGCAATTGAAGAACTACTAGAAGGTCTTAAATCGTCTGAAAGAAATCAAGTTTTACTTGGAGCTACTGGAACAGGCAAAACATTCACTATGGCAAAGATCGTTGAGCATACTCAAAGACCAGCTATTGTTTTAGCTCCAAACAAAACCTTAGCAGCACAACTTTATGGAGAGTTTAAAAATTTTTTTCCATCAAATGCTGTAGAATATTTTGTTTCCTATTATGATTATTATCAACCAGAAGCCTATGTACCTCGCTCCGATACTTATATTGAAAAAGAGGCACAAATAAATGAGCAAATAGATAGAATGCGCCATTCAGCGACACGATCGCTTTTGGAGAGAGATGATGTTTTGATTGTAGCATCTGTATCATGTATTTACGGAATTGGGTCAGTGGAAACCTACACCGAAATGATAAGAAATTATAAGGTAGGAGAAAATTATGCCCAAAGTAAAATTTTGAAAGATTTTGTGGAGTTACAATATCGCAGAAATGACCAGGGCTTCTCTCGTGGAAACTTTCGCGTGCGGGGCGATACTTTAGAAATTTGGCCAGCACATTTGGAAGATCGTGCGTGGCGTATGTCATTTTTTGGAGATGAACTAGAAAAGATTAAGGAAATCGATCCCCTAACTGGTGAAAATATTGCATCTCTTAATCATGTAAGGATTTACGCTAACTCTCATTATGTAACGCCCGGTCCAACTTTAAAGCAAGCCATTAAAGCAATAAGAATTGAACTAAGTCAAACCATTAAAAGATTTGAAACTGAAGGAAAACTTTTAGAGGCTCAACGATTGGAGCAAAGAACAAATTTTGACCTTGAGCTACTTGAAGCTACCGGAATTTGTAGCGGAATAGAGAATTATTCAAGGTTTCTAACAGGCCGTAACCCTGGCGAACCACCTCCCACATTATTTGAGTATATACCAAACAATGCGATAGTATTTGCCGATGAAAGCCATGTATCCATTCCTCAGTTAGGAGGAATGTATAGGGGCGACTATAAAAGAAAATCAACTCTTGCTGAACACGGCTTTAGATTGCCCTCATGCACTGATAATCGCCCCTTAAAATTTGAAGAATGGGATCGAATGCGACCCCAGTCAATATTCGTCTCTGCTACACCTGGAAGCTGGGAGTTAAACGCCTCACAAGGAATATTTACTGAACAAATAATAAGGCCAACTGGTCTCGTTGATCCACATGTGGAGATTAGACCAATCAAGAGCCAAGTTGATGATCTATTGCATGAAATACGAAAAGTATCACAATTAGGACATAGAATACTTGTTACAGTTCTAACAAAAAAAATGGCAGAAGATCTCACAGAATATTTTCATGAGAATGAAATAAGAGTGCGATATATGCATTCAGATATTGATACTCTTGAAAGAATTGAAATCCTTAGAGATTTGCGCTTAGGTGCGTTTGATGTGTTAGTTGGTATAAACCTTCTCAGGGAGGGACTTGATATCCCGGAGTGTGGACTTGTAGCGGTGTTAGATGCAGATAAAGAAGGTTTTCTACGATCCGAAACATCTCTGATTCAAACAATCGGGCGAGCAGCTAGAAATGCTGATGGAAGAGTTATTCTATATGCAGATCTAAAAACAAAGAGTATAGAAAGTGCTATTTTAGAAACAGACCGACGAAGAGAGAAACAAATTAATTATAATAGAGAAAATAATATAACTCCTGAGACAATAAAGAAGAATGTCAATGATGTTTTAGAGGGTGTTTTTGGAGCTGATACCGATCTTGCACGTATCACGGCTTCAGTAAAGGACAGTTTTCCACCCGGTGAGAATCTTGAAAAGCATCTAAAGGGCCTAAGAAAAAGAATGTTTGATCTTGCTGAAAATCTTGACTTTGAGGAGGCTGCCAATATTAGGGATGAAATCAAAAGACTTGAAAACGTAGAATTAGAGATTGGGCTTGATCCATTTATTAGGCAACGAAAGCTTGAAACGCTCACTGAAGAAAAGCGGGAGATTAGTAAGCACGTACAGGTATCACGTTCCAAAGGTGGAGCCGCTGGGACCCGTGTTATTAGAGGAAAAATAGTAAAGAAGTAATTTTTAAGTTCCTACACCACCTGATTGAACTAAATAAACGCCATGGATCTTCCAAGTATTATCTGTTTTCAACAAAAGATAATCAAAGAAATACAGATTATCATCAGTATCTGTAAACACTACCCTTTGAATAACGTTACTTGCGTGATTTCGTTGTTCGACAAATTTATATTTTTCGGGACCCCAAATCATAGGATATGAGCCTTTCACCATGGCCATAAAAATTGCAGGAGAAGGAAATTTAGCTTTTATAAAATCGGAAGCAAATGAATAAGCTTCGTCAGGTTCGTTATCCCGAAAAGCTTGGATTTGCATAGAAATGATTTTGTGTATCGCCTGCAAAGGCGGATTTATTGGTGTATTGTATTCCTTTGACTCTGCAAAAGCAGCATTAACATAAAATACAAAACTGGCAGATAAAATATAAGTTAAATGTCTAAACATCAAAAACCCCATATTTGTTTATAGAACTAACACCACCCACATGTATGACGTTTTTGCCCAATTTCAATTATTTGTCGGCTTTTAGTTTTTCTTCCAAACATTTATTTATAAGAGAGATGGTATTATCGATGCCATAAAGTGCAACAAAGCTACCAAACCGAGGACCCTCACTTGAACCCAAAAGCGTCTCGTAGAGCGCTTGAAACCAACTCCGAAGGGGTTCAAATTCATGGTACTTTCCTACTGCAAAAACTGTCTTTTGAATAACAGCCGGTTCAACTTCATTAGAGAATAATTTCAATCTTTTTGCCAAATCCTTCAAAGCATTTTTCTCCTTTATAGTTGGTTTACGGAAACATTTATTTGGCTCAACGAAGTCCTTGAAATATCGTACAGCGAACATGACAGCGTTTGACAAATTGGCATTATTTTTTTTGTTAAGTTTTGGATTATACCTTTGAATAAAGCTCCAAAGTTGCTCTTCTGAAGAAGAGTTAGATGCTGAAACCAGGTTAAGAAGCATTGTAAAAGAAAAAGGCATTTCTGGGGCAGGCGGCCTACTTCCATGGATATGCCATACAGGATTGCTAAGTTTATCTTTAGGGCTTTGCTCAAAGAACAAAGCCAGATTTTGAAAATACTCATCTACAGCGCGAGGAATGACATCAAAGTGTAACCTCTTTGCAGTTTTTGGCTTTTGATACATGAAGTAGCTAAGAGATGGAGCATCCGAATATTTGAGCCAATCTTCAATAGCAAGGCCATTACCCTTTGATTTTGAAATCTTCTGTCCTTGTTCATCTAAGAACAATTCATAGTGAAAAAGGGATGGTCCTTTAGATCCCAATAAATTGCAGACTTTCTGTGCTAAATCTGCTGAAGGAATAAGGTCTTTGCCGTGCATTTCATAATCAACACCCAGTGCCCACCATCTCATTGCCCAGTCAGGCTTCCATTGTAATTTAACATTTCCCCCAGTAACAGGTATCTCTATTCGTTCACCGGATGGCTCTTGATAAACAATTGTTCCCTTTTTAATATTCCTCTCAATTATTTCAGTTTGTAACACATGACCAGATATTGGGCTTATAGGCAAAAACGGAGAATAATTCTTTCTTCTATCATCTCCCAATGATGGAAGCATAATTTCCATTATTCCGTCATAATAATTTAATACCCGAATTATGGCCTCATCAAATCGGCCAGATTTATAGCATTGAGTAGATGAAAGAAATTCATATTCAAAATCAAAACTATCCAGAAACTCTCTAAGCTTAGCGTTGTTATAATCAGCAAAACTATTCGCAACTTCGAAAGGGTCCCTCACTTTAGACAAGGGCAAATTTAAATCTTCACACAACATTTCAGGGTTTGGAATGTTGCTGGGCACCTTTCTTAGGCCATCCAAATCATCTGAAAAGCATATTAACTTTGTTGGAATATCAGATATCATTTCAAAGGCTTTTTGTACCATTATCGTCCTGGCGACCTCACCAAAAGTCCCAATGTGGGGCAGACCAGAAGGTCCATATCCAGTTTCAAATAAAATATGGTCGTAAGTCTTTTTGGTGCTTTCAATCTTTTTCAGCAGCCTTTGTGCCTCTAAGAAAGGCCATGACTTGCTCTGCTTGCCCAATTCAGCATCGATACTAGTTAGTATATTTTTTTTTTGCTCCATATTAATCCTACCTTGTATAAACTTTTTTCTGGGCATAATGAGTAACCCCATGTTACTATTCATTGTTTTGACTGGGGTCAATATCCTTACAAGAAAGTTATAACATATTATGACCAGTAAAATAGATAATTTACCGATGATGAGTTCGCAAGATGCTTTGGTAGCAGTGATGGTTGCTGTAAGCGCTTCTGACGATAGCGTTTCAAAGAGAGAACTTTTGTCAATCATCCGCATTGTAGAGCATTTACCCATTTTCTTTGGATATGATAAAAACCGAATAAAGATAATAGCTCAAAGTGTCTTTGATATTTTTGAAGAGGAGGACGGTTTAGAGGCTCTCTTTGGACTTATCCAACAGTCACTTCCCGAACGGCTTTTTGAAACGGCATATGCCTTAGCCTGCGATGTTGCTGCAGCAGATGGCATACTTGATGAAATTGAATTGAGGTTTCTTCAAGAAATACGACATGAATTAAATATTGACCGGCTTCATGGGGCAGCAATTGAAAGGGGCGCACGTGCTAGACATCTGCTTGATCAGTAATTTGCGTTCGCAACCGAGTAGATGACACGTTTAACTGAGGCCCTACTTGCATTGACCAGGCTGGCTTGAGACCTTTTGATAACATCCTGGGGTTAACCCTGTACTTTTGATACTTTTGTGCTGCCAGCGACAAACCCGCTTTTACCTGTTGGTTAGGTCTAGAAAAAATAGCAATTGGGATTTCCATAAAAATACTATCCCAATTTTTCCAACGGTTAATGGAATGCATATTGTCTGCACCTATTATCCAAAAAAACTGAATGCGAGGGTATTTTTTTTTAAGTATCCTTATAGTTTTAAATGAAAAAACATTACCTTGCCATTTTTCTATTTCAGAAATTTTAATATTTGTTGTACTCAAAATTTTATTGCAGGCTTTCAACCTGGATCCGTAGGTCAGATAATAGTCTTCCTTAAGTGGATTTTGAGGTGAAATAATCCACCATACTGTTTCTAAATTCAATGTTTTAATAGCTTGCTTACTGATATGTAAATGCCCAGCATGGGGCGGGTTGAAAGAACCACCTAATAAACCAATCTTTCTTCTTTTTAAAACTCTTAGAACCATTGGTCCTGACAATTGTTTAAAGTTTAAATCACAATACTGGCTAAACCATTAAAATTAAATATTGATGATCATACTTAATCTGTTTATGAATTTCAAAACTATTTATGCGAGGTTTGAAAATGAGTGATAACAAATACGTCTATCATATGGAGGGAGTGGCTAAAGCTATTCCTGGTGGAAAAAAACTTTTTGAAAACATTAGGTTGTCATTCCTTCCAGGGGTAAAGATTGGTGTTGTAGGGATCAATGGAACGGGCAAATCTACTCTAATGAAGATCATGGCAGGGATAGACAAAGACTATACTGGAGAAGCATGGGCAGCAAAGGGAGTAAAGGTTGGCTATTTGCCTCAGGAACCATATTTAGACCCAAAGCTCAATGTAAGAGAGAACATAAACCAAGGGATTAAGGAAAAGAAAGATCTTTTAGAAAAATTTAATAAAGTAGCGATAGAAGTAGGAGAAAATTATAGCGATGAATTGATGGAACAAATGACGGAGATTCAGGACAAAATTGACTCAGAAGACATATGGGAAATTGACAATAAAGTTGACATAGCGATGGAAGCATTAAGGTGTCCTTCAGCCGATAGCGCGGTTACTAACCTATCGGGTGGGGAGAAAAGAAGGATAGCTCTTTGCAAGCTGTTATTAGAGAATCCAGATTTATTACTATTAGATGAGCCAACAAACCACCTTGACGCAGAAACAGTTGCATGGCTTCAAAACCATTTAATAAACTACAAAGGTACTACTTTAATCGTAACCCATGACCGTTATTTTCTCGATAAAATTACAGGGTGGATACTAGAGCTGGACAGAGGAAGGGGCTTACCATATGAAGGTAACTATTCGAGCTGGTTAGAACAAAAAGCAAAAAGAGTGGAGCATGAAGCTAGAGAGGAAAAAAATAGGTCAAAAGCATTAAATAAAGAATTAGAATGGATCCGCCAAACAGCAAAAGCACGCCAGGTTAAACAAAAAGCTAGAATCAATGCATATCAGGAAATGGTTTCTAAATCTGAAAAAGAAAAAATTGGCTCTGCTCAGATCATAATCCCTAATGGACCTAGACTTGGACAAAATGTACTACAACTAAATAATGTTTCTAAGTCTTTTGATAAAAGAATTCTTATAAGCGATTTATCTTTTACTCTACCACCAGGGGGTATAATAGGAGTAATCGGGCCAAATGGTGTTGGAAAATCCACACTTTTCAAGATGATAGTTGGTACTGAAAAGCCGAATAGTGGCTCAATAGTCATTGGCGAGACTGTTAAACTTTCTTACGTTGATCAATCTAGGGACACTCTTGATGGACAAAAGTCAGTATGGGAAGAGATCTCGTCAGGGAATGACATAATTAAATTGGGCGATGCAGAAGTTAATTCAAGGGGTTACTGTAGTTCATTTAATTTTAAGGGAGGAGATCAACAAAAAAAAATACATTCTCTGTCTGGTGGCGAACGCAATCGAGTTCATTTAGCCAAACTTCTTAAGGACGGTGGAAATGTTATCCTCCTAGATGAACCAACTAATGACCTTGATGTTGAAACTTTACGGGCACTTGAAGATGCCATTGTAGATTTTGCAGGATGCGCAATGGTAATAAGTCACGATCGCTTCTTTTTAGATAGGATATGCACCCACATATTGGCCTTTGAGACTGATGGAAAATTTGATTGGTTCGAAGGGAACTTTGAACAATACGAGCAGGACAAAATTAAGCGTCTTGGTGAGAACTACTTGAATAATGCTTCAAAACACAAAAAATTTACTCGCTAATCTTCAAACCAATTGAAACCATTATTGGTAATAATTTGTTCATATCAGGTCCAGAATTCTGTCCAGTAAGGGCAAATCTAAGTGGTTGATATAACTCTTTCCCCCGTCTTCCCGATAATTTTTTTACTTCCTCTGTCCACAAGCGCCAAATGTCATCATTTAAACTAAAGTCCTTTAAGATTTTAAGTGCATTTTTTAGAAAATCGTAGTCTGGGTCAGAAGAAACTAAAACAATATTCCTATTACATGTCTTCCAAAGCTTTGCTAGGTCCTTCCTCACAAAAATATTTTCTTTGGCCATCTCCCAAAAACTTTCAGTGAGATTTTTGGGTACACCAATCGACAAAATGTATTTTTCAATTTCGGAATATGATAACCTCTGCAAACTTTTTTGCGATAAAGCCTGTAAAGATTTAAATTCAAGCTTAGCAGGTGCTTTACTAAGATGAGATAGGTCAAAATTTGTCAAAACATCTCCAAAATTATCGAACGGACCAATTGTTTTAGATGAACCTAATGAAATTAATAATGAGACAATCGCTAATGCTTCGATACCACTGTTTCTAAGGCCTTCAAGATCCATTGACCCTTCCCTTTTTGAAAATGCCTTTCCATCAAAATTGACAAGCAACGAATGATGTGAAAAATCTGGAATATAGTCTCCAAGAGTTTTAAAAAGCTGTATTTGAACTGCCGTATTAGTAACATGATCGGACCCTCTAATAATATCGGTCACCTCATAGTCAATATCATCCATGACAGATGCTAAAGTATATAAATATTGTCCGTCAGCTCTTATAAGTACTGGATCTGATAGCGACTCAGTTGGAATAGATTGTTTTCCTAAAATACAATCATTCCACTCAACTAGTTCATGCTCTAACTTGAACCTCCAATAACTTTTTCTGTCAATTCTCAGCTGTGCTTTTTCCTTTTCAGACAAACGCAATGCAGCTCTATCGTAAACCGGGGGCCGACCCATATTTAATTGCATCTTTCGCTTTAACTCAATTTCAGTCTTAGTCTCAAAACATTCATAAAGGCGTCCCTGCTCAATAAGGTCTTTTTTTGCGTTGTCATACCTGTCTAAATGATCAGATTGAAAGATTTCTTCATCCCAGTCTAAACCAACCCATCTAAGATCTTCCTTGATTTTTTCTACAAACTTGTGGCTAGATCGTCTTTTATCAGTATCATCAAATCTCAATATAAATTTACCATTACTCTTTCTAGCCATAAAATAATTAAAAATTGCTGTTCTCAGATTTCCCAAATGGAGAAGCCCGGTTGGTGATGGGGCAAAACGAGTTACTTTCATTTCTTATCTCTCCATTTTTGAACTATAGGATACCTTCGACCCAGCCAAAAAGACCTGTCAGTGAGATGTACTCCTGGAGCCGCTTGATATCTTTTATACTCTGAACCATAGATTAGAGCCTCTACCATTTTGACAATTTCATTATCAAAGCCTCTTTTTTCAAGGTCCTCCACGGATAGATCATTTTCAATCAAGCCTTCTAAAATTTTATCTAAAATTTCGTATGGTGGCAAACTATCTTGATCTGTCTGATTTGGCCTTAATTCTGCTGATGGAGGCTTTCTTATAATTTCTTCTGGAATTACCTTTCCACTTGGGCCAAGCATCCAATCAAAATAGTTAAGATTTCGCCAATGTGAAATCTTAAATACTCTTGTCTTATACAAATCCTTTATTGGATTATATCCCCCTGCCATATCTCCATAAATTGTGGAATATCCAACTGCTACTTCAGACTTGTTTCCTGTGGTCAATAACATGCTATTTGTTTTATTTGAAATAGCCATTAGCAGTAGTCCACGAATTCGAGCCTGAATATTTTCTTCTACAACATCAACTGATTTATCTGAAAAAAGTGGATTGAGTGTTTTTAATATTTGATCATTTATATCAGTAATTGAAACAGTATCCAACTTACACTTAAGTGCTTTAGATAGTATTTCTGCATCGTTCAAAGATTCTTTAGAAGTAAATATCGAAGGTAGTCTAACACAGAGAACATTTTCCGAACCTAAAGCATCTACAGCAATAGTTGCCACAAGTGCTGAGTCTATTCCTCCAGAAAGACCAATTAATACCTTTGAGAAATCTGATTTCCTGACATAGTCTTGCAGGGCTAGACACATTGCTCGATAATCCTGATGATTTTCATCAAACTTGCCCAAATTAGTGCTTGAAGCATCTAAGCTACTTATTATACCGTCTTCAAATTTTACCATGTGAACGCACTCTTCAAATTGAGGCAATGATAAAACTTTTTGACCAAACTGATCTACGGCAAAACTTCCCCCATCAAATACCTGATCATCTTGGCCACCAACTAGGTTCAAATATATCATTGGGATCTTGTTTTCTGATGCTCGTTCTACGACGATCTTTTCTCGTAGTTCAACTTTACCCCTACTATATGGCGATCCATTGGGAGAGATGATAATATTGGCTCCAAAAGTCACCATGTGCTGGACTACATCAGGGTACCAAATATCTTCACATATTGGCGTGCCCACAGTTTTTTCTTCAACTTTAATTATCTTCCCCATTTCTCCTTTAGCAAAATATCTTTCTTCATCGAAGATGTCTTTATTTGGAAGATGGAATTTCTGAGCTGACAAAGTGATTGATCCAAGCCTGATTAAGAAATATGAGTTATAGATTTTTCCGTGACTTTGCTTCGGTGCTCCAATCAAAACAGCTACACCTTCTGGTATATTTTGTGAAATATGCTTAAGTGATTTATCGACATCACAAAGGAAAGCTTCCTTAAAGACCAGATCTTGTAGCTGATAACCCGAAAGAAACATCTCAGGGTAAACTATTAAATTAGCTCCTCCTTTATAGGCGTCATTAACTGTGCTTAAAGTTTTTTTTACATTGCCACGTAAATCGCCAACAGTAGGATTTAACTGGCACAGGCATATTTTCAACTTTTTTCCTCTCTGTTAATAATGTCTCTACTTTACCACTCTTCAGATTCATAATACTTGATCGTAAAAATCAATTAATCAACCTCTACACCAAACTTAGTTTTAATTTCAACTCAATGGTGTTACTGCTCAACTAACAGTATTTAGCCGAGCATATTATCTGAGTATAATATAGCAAATTCATAAAAGTCAGATTTAAATTGATTGTATCATTTTGTTAATTGCATTATTAGAGCTAAAAATGATATAGAATGGTTTAAAATAATAGAACAAGCTTTTAACCAAAAATGAAAAACTCTTTAGTTATATTATTTATGCTGCTCTCTTGGGTAAACCAGGGAACAAGTGCTTTTGGTGAAGTGAAAGTAAAGCAGTATGAGACTGGTGGTATTTATGAGGGAGAATTCCTCAATGGCAAACAGCATGGCCAAGGAACATATCGTTTACCAAATGGGTATGTATATGAAGGAGCTTGGAAAGAGGGAAAAATTGAAGGAAAAGGTAAGGCAATTTATCCTGACGGAGCCGTATACGAAGGTGAGTTTAAAAGTGGTCAACCATCTGGTTCTGGATCAATAGTGTTTCCAGATGGGTCCACCTACGCTGGAGGTTGGCTCAACGGTAATTTTGAAGGCGAAGGCATAATTATATATGCTAACGGGATACGCTTTGAGGGTGAATTTAAAGCTGGCCTTCAGAATGGATATGGCAAAATGGTAAGCCCGAATGGATATTCGTATGACGGAGATTGGGAAAGTGGAGAAAAGCAAGGATTTGGAAAAATAATTTATACCGATAGTGCAATTTATGAGGGTCAGGTAAAAAAAGGTGTCAGATTTGGTCAAGGAACCCTTACTATGAGTAACGGTATCATCTTTGAAGGTACTTGGAATGATGGAAATATCAGTGGCCAAGGGAAAATTATTCAACCAAACGGTGACAGCTACAAAGGCGATCTTGTTGATGGTAAAAGGAATGGGATGGGTGTTACTACTTACTCTAATGGTGATAGCTATTCTGGCTACTTTGCGAATGATAAAAGGTCTGGAGAAGGAACTTTTGTAACAAAAAATGGTTATTCTTACTTTGGCAACTGGAAAAATGGCAAAATGGATGGGGAAGGCAAAATATCATATCCTGATGGCTCTATATATGAAGGCAATTTAAAATCAGATTTGCAACATGGTTTTGGAAAAATATCATATCCAAACGGCAGTAAATACGAGGGAGAATGGAGTAACGGTGTAATAGAGGGTAAAGGTATAGCAACGTACTCAAATGGTTTGATATATGAGGGCGAGTTTAAAGACTCAAAAAATCACGGATTTGGAACTATGCGTTATGAAGATGGCTATACTTATTCCGGAGAATGGGCTAACGGTGTACGCGAAGGATATGGTAAAGCTAGCTATTCAGATGGAACGTCTTACGAAGGTGAATTTCTGGCTGGCAGAAGGTCAGGTAATGGAAAATTCGTAACTACAGACGGTTTTATCTATGAAGGTGAATGGCTTGAAGGGGAAATAGAGGGCTTTGGAAAAGCACTTTATCCTAATGGCAACACATATGAAGGTTATTTTAAACAGGGAAAAAGACAAGGTACTGGTATAATGACCTATTCCACTGGTGAAAGATATGAAGGCTACTGGGCGAATGGAAAAAAAGCAACAGAGGAAGAAGCAAAAGCTGCTGAAGAGGCAAAAGGAGCCTTGGGAGAGGGTAATTAAGGTACTCATTGTACTTTAAAAGTATGAGGTAAAAATGTTTGGAGCAATTACGGGGGTGATCTCGTCAGATATGGCCATTGATCTTGGCACCGCAAATACATTAGTCTATGTAAAAGGCCGCGGAGTAATTCTTAATGAGCCATCGGTAGTCGCATACCACACACGTGATGGTAAAAAACAGGTATTGGCTGTTGGTGAAGACGCTAAACTTATGCTTGGGCGCACTCCTGGATCCATTGAAGCAATACGGCCGATGAGAGATGGGGTGATCGCTGATTTTGATGTTGCAGAAGAAATGATAAAATATTTTATCCGAAAGGTCCATCGCCGTGGTGGCTTTGCGAAGCCAAAGATAATAGTATGTGTTCCACATGGAGCTACACCAGTTGAAAAAAGAGCCATAAGGGAGTCGGTGCTATCTGCTGGAGCAAGAAAGGCAGGGCTTATAGCGGAGCCTATTGCTGCTGCAATAGGTGCGGGAATGCCAATTACTGATCCAACTGGTTCTATGGTGGTGGATATCGGAGGTGGTACTACAGAGGTAGCAGTATTAAGCTTAGGAGATATTGTATATGCGCGTTCTGTAAGAGTTGGTGGTGATAGAATGGATGAAGCCATAATTTCTTATTTGAGACGGCAACATAATTTACTAGTCGGAGAGTCCACGGCAGAACGGATAAAGACACAGATAGGTACAGCCAGAATGCCCGAAGATGGCCGAGGCGCATCCCTAGATATCAGGGGAAGAGATTTATTAAACGGGGTTCCAAAGGAGACAGAAGTTACCCAAGCCCAAGTTGCAGAAGCACTTTCGGAACCAGTGCAACAAATTTGTGAAGCCGTAATGACAGCTTTAGAAAGTACTCCTCCTGACTTGGCAGCAGACATTGTTGATAGAGGAGTTATGTTAACGGGTGGAGGAGCACTTTTAGGGGATCTTGATCTTGCTCTTAGGGAGCAAACTGGTTTAGCAATATCTGTTGCCGAAGAATCACTTAATTGTGTGGCACTGGGTACAGGGAAATCCCTTGAATACGAAAAGCAACTCGCTCATGTAATAGATTACGGAACTTAACCGGCAAAAATTCATGGTGAAAAAAGTTGGCGCCTAAAACTAACTCACTTGGATGGTCTACTGTAAAATTTATTTTAATGGTTATAGCGATTATTTTATTAGCCATCACCTTGGTATTGTGGAGGGCTGATAATCAAAGAGTAGAGCGCTTAAGAATGGATATTCTTGACTCTACAATCCCCAATTTTAATTTTTTATTAAGGCCTTTAACGACGCTAGGCAAGATAATCACTGATTTTAAGGCATATAATCGAGTATACCAACAAAACCAGGAGTTGAAGAGTGAATTGCAAAGAATGGAGGGGTGGCGAGAAGTTGCGCTCCAGTTAGAGCAAGATAATGCGAAGCTGCGAGCTCTGAGTAATCTAAAATTAAATCCTAATTTGGTCTTTTTAACTGGTGAGGTTTTGGCTGATGTTGGAGGACCTTTTAACCAATCTGCTTTAATTAACGTGGGCTCTCTTGATGGAATTACCGAGGGTGCAGCGGTTTTAGATGGCCTTGGGCTAGTTGGAAGAATAGCAACATTAGGAGAAGATACATCGAGAATAATATTTATCACAGACTCGAATTTTCGCCTTCCGGTCACAATTTTACCAATTAGGGCAAAAGCCATAATGAATGGTAATAATTCTTTATACCCAGAGTTAACTTTTTTTGACTCTGAAGAGCAGATCAAGTCAGGCTATAGGGTCGTAACAAGTGGAAGCGATGGCGTCTTTGTACCAGACTTACTAGTTGGTAGCATAATTAAAAATAAAAATAAGTTATATGTTAATCTTGCAGCTGATTTTGCAAATATTGAGTTTTTAAGGGTTCTGCGATCCTCAAAAGGTAAGAGCCTTCGAAATAATGTTGACTTACTTGTAAATAGCTCAGAAAACTAAATGGAGTAAACTTTTGAACCCTTTTTCGATCTTTAGGCTCACACAATTTACTGTAATAGCCCTCATTTTGATAATACTTCCTATGGCACCCATTAACTTCTTACCAAGGGTCTTCCCAATGCCAGACCTATTCATTTGCTACATAATAGCCTGGCATTTAAGAGATCCTCAGAGTGCACCTTTGCCTATAATTATTATATTAACACTCCTTGTTGATATAACTGATTTTAGACCCATCGGCCTTTGGCCTCTCCTGATGATAGGAATTCATAACATTATTATTGTTAACAGAAGACTGTTTTTTAATGGTATTTTTTTTAAAGAATTAATATTTTTTTCAGGCATTTTCTTTTGTGGGCTTATGATTGAATTGTTGTTCCTAAAAATAACATTATCTCCATCAGCTAGCTTTTCAGAATTAAGTCAAGAAGCAATAATAACTTCCATTTTTTATCCTTTAGTCGTGGCATTCCTCCATTTTTTCTGTAAACTCAAATATCATTACAGCCGCTTGTATTTTTCAGAAAAGCTATGAGAAAATTATTTAGTGAAAAAAATACTGAAATTGGCAGAAAATCTGTTTCTCGTAGGATTTTGTTATTAGGTCTGGGCAAAATGACATTAATAGGCCTTTTAGCCTGGCGAATGCGAAAGTTACAGATTGAGGATAGCGAAAAATACAGGCTTCAGGCTGAAGAAAACAGAATTAATATGCGCTTGATACCTCCTGAAAGAGGCCTAATTTTGGATAGGAGGGGAAGAGAACTCGCAATAAATGTTGGAAATTATAAATTAGTGATAACTAGTGAAAAGACTAGAAATCCGAAAAAAACATTAGGTAAGCTGGCTGAATTGATTAATTTAGACGATGAAGAGATAGATAAAATATTAAAAGATATTAATAAAAGAAGTCCTTTCGTTCCTGTTACTATAGCAGAACATCTCTCATGGGAAAGTTTCTCTAAGGTTGTTCTTAATTTACCTGCACTACCGGGTATTACTCCTGAAATGGGGCTAACAAGGTATTATAAAAAAGCAAGCAGTATAGCGCATGTGGTCGGCTACGTTGGTCCAGTTTCACGTAAGGATCTTGAGAGATTTGAAAGCCCAGACCCAGTACTTCAAATACCTAAATTTCAGATAGGCAAAACAGGCGTTGAGAGGGAACTGGAAGAAAAGCTGAGAGGAAAGGCATCTTTAAGTAAGGTGGAAGTGAATGCTGCTGGTCGAATAATTAGAGAGACAGAGAGGATAATGGGCTTCTCGGGTGCAAATCTCAGATTAACTTTAGATAATCATCTTCAGGAGTACTGTCACCAGCGTTTGTCTGGTCTATCTGCATCATGTGTTTTGATGGGTGTGAATTCGGGTCAAATAATAGCACTTGCTTCTATGCCATCCTTTGACCCCAACAAATTTGTATTTGGAATTTCACAAAAAGATTGGGACAGTTTACTCAACAACAAACTGCGTCCTCTTTCAAATAAAGCTGTGTCTGGAGCATATCCTCCAGCATCCACACTTAAGATGGCAGTAGCAATTTCTGCACTGGAAAACGGAATAATATCAAAAAGTGATGCTTTTGACTGTCCAGGGCATTTTGATCTTGGCAATCAAAGGTTTCACTGCTGGAAAAAAAAAGGTGGGCATGGAAGAATTGATCTTAAAGAAGCTATTTCGCAATCATGTGATGTTTTTTTCTGGGAAGTTGCTCGCAAAGTTGGGATTGAAAACATTAGATTAACTGCAAAAGGCCTTGGTTTAGGAACCAAATTTGATTTGCCTCTCTCATCAATAACAAAAGGATTAATTCCTTCTAAGGAGTGGAAAAGGAAAAAGCTTGATCAAAACTGGAGAGTTGGGGATACTTTAAATGCGGCAGTTGGACAGGGATTCACTCTTGCAAGCCCACTACAGCTAGTGGTAATGACTTCACGAATAGCCTCGGGTAGGGCAGTACGACCACAGCTTGTAAAATCAATCAACGGTAAAAGTAAAATTCAGACCAGTTTTCCAGAGTTAAATTATAGCCGTGACTCGTTGTCAATTATAAGAGACGGGATGTTTTTATCTGTCAATAATTCAAAGGGAACTGCTTTTAAATCACGAATTAAGGATGAGACGCAAATAATGGCTGGTAAAACTGGTACATCTCAAGTCCGTCGAATTTCTTTGGAAGAGCGTGAGACAGGTGTTCTTTCAAATGATCAGCTCCCTTGGGAGCAAAGAGATCATGCGATATTCGTTGCTTATGCTCCATATAAAAATCCAAAGTATGCTGTTTCTATAATTATAGAACATGGAGGAAGTGGAGCACAAGTCGCGGCACCAATTGGAAGAGACATATTACTTAAAGCTTTTGATAGTGATAAAAAGTTAATAGTCTAGCATGATAAATTTATATATAAGAGATCAATGTTTAGTTTTAAAAATATTGTAGATGGAAATTTAAGTTACTTAAAAAAGTTTTTCTTATTCCATTGGCCCCTTGCAGTACTCACATTGGCCACTGGGGCCTTTGGTATATTAATGCTTTATTCAGTTGCTGGAGGTAGCATGTTACCTTGGGCAGAACCTCAGCTTATGAGATTTGTGGTAGGTTTTGGTGTGATGGCAATCATCTCATTTATTCACATTGACTTTTGGCGCTCTCTGACAATTCCTCTTTATTTTAGTTCGCTACTATTATTAATTGCGGTAATGTTCTATGGGGAAGGCACCGGTGCACAGCGCTGGATTGATTTGGGGTTTATTCGACTTCAGCCTTCAGAAATTGTAAAGGTAACCTTGGTAATGGCTTTAGCGCTATACTATTCGACAATTCCAATATTAGCACAATCAAGACTTTTGTGGCTGATTCCCCCCGTTTTATTAATATGCATTCCAACATTTTTGGTATTTTCTCAACCTGACCTGGGAACCAGCTTATTAATACTCACGTCAGGCTTGGCAGTCATGTTTTTAGCAGGTGTAAGCATTTGGTACTTTGTTTTAGGTGCTTTCGCAGGTATAGGATTAATTTCTTCAGTTTTTATGACACGAGGAACTAGTTGGCAGTTTTTAACAGACTACCAGCTGGGGAGAATAGATGTTTACTTAAATCCATCCTTGGACCCGTTGGGTGCTGGTTATCATATTACCCAATCAAAAATTGCGCTAGGTTCAGGTGGCTTGTCAGGGAGAGGTTTTATGCAAGGCACTCAAAGTCAATTAGACTTCCTGCCTGAAAAACACACTGATTTTATTTTTACGACACTGGCAGAAGAGTTTGGATATTTTGGTAGTGTTGGTCTATTAACTATTTATGCACTAATAGTAATTTTTTGCCTTTTGTCAGCGGCTAAAAACCAAGATAGATTTGGTGCCCTTTTGACCTCTGGTTTGGCAGTGATGTTCTTTTTATTCTTTTTTGTCAATATGGCTATGGTAATGGGTCTAGCACCTGTTGTGGGAGTTCCTCTGCCATTGATATCTTGGGGAGGGTCGGCAATGCTTGTTTTACTCGGAGCATTTGGCTTAATACAAAGTGCACATATTCATCAACCACGGAATTGAATAATGAAGATACTCTATTCCGCAAAGAAAGAAGAATGGGAAATCTACAGAACTCTTTTAAGGAAAGAATTAAAGCAGCAAAGATTTTCAAACTTTGAAATTCTTAATAGCCTTAATATGAAAAAGGACGATATAGATTTCATTATTTATGCACCAAACGATCAGAATTCTGACTTCTCCAAATTCAAAAATTTAAAAGCTATATTCAGTTTATGGGCTGGAATCGAAACTATAATTGCAAATAAGAGTATAAAAGTCCCCATCATTAAAATGGTAGATAAAGGCTTAACAAACGGGATGATCCAATGGTGCATTGCACATGTACTTCGATACCATCTCAACTTGGATTATTTTATCAAAATTCAGGATGGAAACTGGAATTTTAATGAAAATCAATTGTTACCCTACGAAAGAAAAGTTACAATTTTAGGCTTAGGCAATATAGGCATGCAAGTAGCTAGATCAATCAGAGATTTAGGCTTTGACGTTTCTGGTTGGTCCACTCAAGAAAAAAGAGAAAAAAATATTAAGTGCTCATTTGGTGAGCAAGGATTAAAAGATGCTTTGCAGGACGCGGATATAGTAGTTTGTCTTCTTCCAGAAACAAAAAAAACCATAAACTTATTTTCCTCAAAAAGGTTCAAATACTTTAAAAAAGGAGCTAAAATTATAAATGCAGGAAGAGGTAGTCTTATCGATCAGACCAGCTTATTAAACTCTATAAGTAATGAAATAATATCTCACGCCACTCTTGATGTTTTTAATACAGAACCACTGCCAAAGGAACACCCTTTTTGGCAAAATAGGAAAATTACCGTTACACCCCACATTGCTGCTAGATCCAGACCCGAAACGTGTGTAAATTCTATCACCAAAAATATATCACGGTATTATGAAGGAAAGGAGTTTGAGGGCATGGTAAACCTACAGAAAGGTTATTGAGTTAAATATTGGTCGAGTAGTTCAAAACTAGAATTAGTGATAATACAATAGCAATCCAGAGCACCATGTTGCCTGTAGACCATATTCTAGAAATTCTACCATCAGAGCCGATGAACTTATCGAGTAACGAGATTATAATCTCAATTAATGTCAATTTCACCACAGATATAATCTTTATTATTACTTCGAATTTGCCCAGCATATGTTTGAAAAAATCTGGTATCACTTTTCTATAGATAATATCAAAGTCTATATTAATGGATCTAATCTCCTGCGGTAATAAATTTAACCATTTTATGATGATGAAAGATAAAATAGCAAAGCATAATAGCTGAAGCTGATTAATAACATGATATGTTGAGTAAGGTTTATAACTCACTTCAAAAGGTAAATATTCATAAAGCAAACCTGGTGTTATACCAATAATAATACATAGTGCACTAGTTAAACCCATTGCCATAAGCATATGGAAAGGTGCTTCCTTAGGTCGAAGACCACTGTCATGAGAAAAAAATGCAAAAAATGGCACCTTTATGCCTGAATGTGATAATACGCCTGCCGAAGCAAAAATTAGTATGAACCAAATAAGTTGGTAATGTTTGTAAGCAACAGCATCTAAAATCAATGATTTTGTAACGAAACCAGAAAATAAAGGAAATGCAGAGATGGAAGCTGCTCCAACAAGACAAAAAGTTGCAGTAATAGGCATGGTTCGATAAAGTCCCCCTAACTCTGAAGCCTTGGAAGTACCTGTCCGAAAAAGCACTGCACCCACGCTCATAAACAATAATGCCTTATACAAAATATGGGCGAAGGCATGTGCTGCTGTGCCATTTAGTGCCATCTCTGTACCGATACCGATGCCGACAACCATAAACCCTAGCTGATTATTCAAACTATACGCCAAAACACGCCGCAAATCGTTTTCGATCTCTGCAAAAAATATTGGGAATAAGGTCATTGCAGCACCAATATAAATTAAAATTTCTGTTCCAGGGAAAGCCCTTGCTAGGGCATAAACAGCAAGTTTAGTAGTAAATGCAGAAAGTATAACTGTGCCAGTCACTGTAGCAGCAGGATAAGAATCTTGAAGCCAATTATGAAGAAATGGAAATGCACACTTTATTCCAAAAGAAATAAAAATTAACCAAGATGCCAATGAGTCAAGTTCCAGTTTTGAGAATTCAATCGAGCCAGTGTATTTGTAATGCAAAACTGTACCCATTAATAATATTAAACCTGATATGATTTGAATAAGCAGGTATCTCATACCAGTATGATACGCCGCCGGAGTGCGCCTTGCCCAAATTAAAAAAACTGAGGCTATGGCTGTACCTTCCCAAAAGAAGAAAAGTGTAACAAAGTCTCCCGCAAAAACGGCTCCAATAGCTGAACCAGAATACATTATTGCTGCTACTTGTTGAATTTTATCTTTTACGTGCCAGGCGTATAAGTTTCCTAGAAAAGCTGCCAAGCAAAAAATTAACCCAAAAACCCGAGTTAATTTATCAAAACGCACTAATTGCAACTCTAGATTCATTAAGTTGATAACATAAGATGTATTCAAGTCCATACTCAAAATCTGAAGAAATCCAAGTATAGGGATAGCTAAAAGAAGGATCCTAAGTGTTTTCCATGAAAAAATAAGTGACAAGGGTAGCATCAAAAAAAACAACAAGAAGATTGGAAATATATTAAGAAACATCTTTTTTCTCCAAATCTAGCTCTTCATTCGGGTATTCCTCACTATCGACCGCCTTACTGCCATAGAAGTTCTCAGTCCTCATGGCCAGGAGGCGCAGGGCCTTAGATGCAAAAATTATAAGCGTAAACATGATAAACCCGTAAATGCCATAAAATCCAAATAATTTATCAATGCTAAAATACGGATGTCTTACATAGAAGAAATCTGATACAAAAAGGCCAACACAAATAATTATAAAACCAAGAATGAGAAACCTTGTTATCCTGGGATTTTCAATCCATTCATAAATATTTTTGCTTCTATTTGTCTCTTTATTTTTCAAAATAAACCTCGCGCTAATTTAATACAGGTTGTAAAAAATTTATAATTGGACCCGAAAAGAAAAACAGTAGCAAGGAAGCCCCAGCAGTAGCAATTGTAGGTAACAGACACAAAATAGGTGCCTCTCCAAATGGCATAATGGTTTTTTTGATTGAATCACTAGGTTTCAGAAAAAACCCTTGCCCTACAATTGAGAGTAAATAGTACACATTCATTAGGGAACTAATAAGTAAGACAATTATTATAAGAAGGAAACCAGCATCAGATGCTCCTTCCATTAAATACCATTTGCTCCAAGCACCTCCAAGTAGAGGAATGCCAATTATTGAAAGTGACCCTATGAAAAACGCTGCAAAAGTAAATGGCATGAATTTGCCTAGGCCCACCATTTCACTAACTTCTGTCTTCCTGGTTGTAACATATATGGAACCAGCAGTCATAAACAGCGTTATTTTTCCAAAAGCATGCATTACTATATGAAGTGCAGCACCCAAAACTCCAGCCGCAGTTGCCAGTGCAATACCCAAAATAATATACGATAACTGGCTCACTGTTGAGTAAGCTAGCCTGGCCTTTAAATTATCTTTGAATATAGCTACAGTAGAGGCAAACAAAATGGTAAAAGCAGCTAACCAGACTAACCAGTCTGATGAACCGGTACTGGCCAAATGATCAATTCCAAAAATGTATATGCCTATTTTGAGTACTGAAAATACGCCTGCTTTTACCACAGCTACAGCGTGAAGAAGAGCGCTAACTGGTGTGGGTGCCACCATTGCAGAAGGCAACCAGGGGTGAATTGGAAATATAGCAGCTTTACCAATGCCAAACGCGAAAAGAATGAGCAAAAGTATAGTTGCACTGGATGTAAAATAATTTGCAATTATACCACCACGAGAAAAATCAAGTGTTCCCACTATTGAAAACACCCAAATTATGGCTGGTAGAAAAAATACTATAGATGTAGTCATGAGAATGCCTAAATAGACTCTGGCTCCCTTTACAGCTTCTGCACTGCCTTTGTGTGACACTAACGGGAAAGTCGATAAAGTGAGGATTTCGTAAAATATAAATAGTGAAAAAAGGTTTGCAGAAAAAGCTATGCCTAAAGTAGCTGAAATAGCCAAACAAAAAAACGCAAAAAACCTTGTCTGGTTTTTCTCGCCATTTGTCCTCATATAACCAACGCCATAGATGTGGGTCACTATCCACAGCCCAGATGCAATAAGAGCAAACATTAAACCTAATGGTTCCAAATGTAACCTGATTTCTAAGCCTTCAACTACAGAGAGTAATAGAGAAAACTCAGTTGTATTATTTCCATTTAGGGTGGTAATAAGAAAAATGATAAAAAATGTTAAGCATGCTACAAGAAGAGTTGAAATATCCCTAAGATTTGGCTTATCGGCAAATAAATAATTAAGTGGAAAACCCGATAAAGGGATTAAAATTGCTGAATATGTCAATAAAGCTAAGTTCAAAATTAAGTCTTCCTGTTATTTTTCCATAGTAAAATTATTCATTAGTAGATTTGCCGCTTTACTCGAATACTCTACTGTGAAACTGGTATTCAACCCAAAAAATACGGTGGAAAAAGCTAAAATCCATACGATAAGAAATGATGACGGACCAAGGTACTCTTTTGTTTCTGTAGAAGGAGACTTAGCAAAGTACATTATTTCAGTCACTTGCCAGACATATAATATAGCTATTAGAGACGAAATTAAAATTGCAGCTACAATGAGCCAACTACCCTGCTCAATAGCCGCTTGGACCAGTAGCCATTTACTTATAAAACCAGCCGTGCCCGGTATACCAATCAAACTTAATCCCCCAATTAAAAAAGCTGCACTCGTCCAAGGCATTCTGCGCCCAAGCCCTTTTATATTTTTATAAAAGCTACTTCCAAAACTCAAAAAGATTATTCCGGTGCATACAAAGAGCAGAGCCTTACTTATGCCATGGTTAAATAAATGTACCACTGCGGCAGTGAGACCTATAGTTGACATAAAACTGACGCCCAGTAATATATAACCAATCTGTGATACACTTGAGAATGCGAGCATTCTTTTCAAATCTCTCTGGTAAAAAGCTATTCCACCTGCTGCGAACATTGCTAAAATTCCCAGAGGCATAACAATATTAATGAGTACACTTTCAAGCATGGAAGGATGACTATGAAATACTGAAAAAAGGAAACGAATGATTGCATAAATAGCTACTTTTGTAGCAGTTGAAGCCAAAAATACTGCTGTAGGCGTTGGTGAGAAACTATATGCTTTTGGTAACCAGGTATGTAGTGGAAAAAGTGCACCTTTTAAACCCAAACCTACTAAAATAAATGCAAAAGCTACTTGAATAGTCCTGTTAGGAAGGTCTTCCCGAATTCGTTCAGCAATATCATACATATTCAGTGTGCCAGTTGCCGCATACAAAAAGCCGATGCCTATCACAAAAAATGTTGCACCAATCGTACCCATAACGAGATAATCGAATGCTGCAGTTAATGCTCTCTTATCTTTATTAGCACCTTGAGCCACCATTACATACGTAGACAAAGAAGAGATTTCCAAAAAGACAAATAAATTAAACGCATCTCCAGTAATAAGAACACCTAACAAACCAGAGATGCATAAGAGAAAACAGGTTAGAAACAGAGTTTGTTTATCTTCTTCTATCTCTGCATGCATTGTACCAATAAGATAAATTGAAGTTAGAAATGCCATTCCTGATACCAGAACAAGCAAAAAAGCGTTCAAAAAATCAACTCTGTACTCAATTCCTACTGGTGGGGGCCAACCCCCTAACTCGTAACTTACTACTCCAACAATTAATACTTGTCGAAGTAATAGCAAAGAGATTACAAATGCTAGGGCACATGCAGAAATAGTTATATATAAAGCTATTTTTCTGTGACCAAATAATACACACAGGGGTGCAAATGCAAATGGGAATAGAACTTGTAGAACCGGAAGATGATCCAAAAATGATTTAGTGGACGTGATAATGTCAGGGCTATTCATCTTTAAATAAATCTCCCTGTTGAAGGTCTTGAACATTCTCTCTGGAAAATATTTTTCTATTTATCTCCAGCAAATCACTTTCTTCAATAGTACCGTAGGATTCTCTAATTCTAATGATCAGAGACAGCCCTAAAGCTGTTGTTGCCACTCCTACCACAATTGCCGTAAGTATCAGAACGTGTGGCAAAGGATTACTGTATACAGAAAAATCATCTACTTTTAACTTCATTGGTAATATTGGTGGCGTCCCACCAGTAACTTTGCCAATTGATATGTAAAAGAGAAAAACGGACGTCTGAAACAAATTTAATCCAATTATCTTTTTTATTAAATTTCCCCGTGACACTACTATGTAAAAGCCTGTCATCATCAAAATGATGAAAAGCCAATATATAGAATGAGTAGCCAAAAGAGTGCCTACTTGACTCAAAGTATCTCCTATCATTCGTCCTCTTTTGATGTTTTTGAACGGTTAACAAATGCATAATAGATAGAAATAACAACTCCAGCTACTGTTACACCCACACCAAACTCAACCAAAAGAATTCCATAATGTTGACCATGCTCGGGATGAGCTGGAGACAATGCTCCGTAATCTAAAAAGTTGTAACCAACAAAAAATGAATATATTCCAACCAGAGTGTATATTATGACCCCTAATGCCATAAGCTTATGAGTGAGCCAAGGAGGTAATACTCTTTCAACATTCTGAAGGCCCATCACCATACCATACAATATAAAAGCCGCTGCAAAGATAACTCCTGCTTGGAAACCACCCCCAGGGGAATAATCACCGTGAAATTGAACGTAAAGTGCGAACAGAATGATAAAACCCACCATTAGTTTAGTTATTACTTTTAAAACTAGGGCTTGAATCATTCTCAGCCCCGATCCCTTCTACTTCGGGTTCTGATAAACCCTCCAAGCAGCATTAAAACACCAACTCCTGCTGTAAATACAACAGCAGTTTCTCCTAAAGTATCAAAACCTCTATAGCTAGCAAGTACAGCTGTTACGACATTGGGAATACCAATATCCTTTGGGGTTGACTCCAAATACGTCAATCCAACGTGTGTCTGGGCTGGAGCACTTATTGACCCAAATTCTGGCATGTCAAGTGAACCATAAATCAAAATTGCCCCTGTAAGTATGACAAGCAAAAGTGGTCTTAAATTATCCGAAGCTTTCCACTCTTTTGCGCGTTCCGTCGTTAACACAATTGTACCCAGTACTAAAATGGTAGAAACCCCCGCTCCGACAGCAGCTTCAGTAAATGCAACATCAACTGCATCCAGCATTACAAACAAAAGTGCTGATAAAAAGCTAAATATTCCTGAAAACATAGCAGCGGCAAAAAGATGCTTTACCCAAAGAACACCAATGGCACTTATTACTAGAAAAATGAAAAGAGCTAATATAATGATTGATTCTATTTTTTTTCTCCCACTATTTGATTGCACTTTTAGTAGAGTTTTTTCTCGATTGATCAGATAAAGCAGCTTTAGCTACTGCATGTGTGGCAGCGGGACCAGTAATAAAGAGAAACAAACCGATAAACGCAAGTTTAAAAAAAATAAGCCAATCATTAGCTTGCAAGCACATGCCTAGAAGCAAAAATATCATGCCGCCTGACTCAATTACCGAGGCAGCATGTAGCCTTGCCCAAAAATCTGCAAACCTAAGCATTCCAGCGGCTCCAATTACCATTAAACAGGAACCTAACACTATAAATACCCAAGAAAAAATTTGAATTAGCATTGGTAAAAAGTCCATTCAATTCATCCTGATAATTTTGACGTTTGCTTGTCACTATCGCCTATGGTGCCATATTTAAAGTATTTGAGCACCGCTACTGTTCCTACAAAATTTATAAGAGCATACAGAAGCGCAATATCGAGGAAGTCCGGCCTCCCAGAGAGGAAACCTACCACACCAATTAGTATAACTGCCATGGTACCGAATGCGTTTAAAGCTAAAACTCTATCAAAAAGTGTTTGACTAAAATATAACCTCAGCAAAACTAAAATTATGGAAATCAACAGTGCAAAAGTTGCTAAAACAAACATTTTAAGAACCACTCTCTATATTTTTTACCCTTCTATCCATTTCCTCTAACCCTTTTGTGCTAGCCTCATTGAAATTGAGGGCGTGTACGCACAACTGATTATTTTCCAGATTTATTGAAATAGTGCCTGGAGTTAATGTGATGGAGTTTGCAAATATCACTTTACCTAGATCCGATCTTTGAGAGGTAGAAATGAAAAACATTTTTTTATTAATATGATTATCTCCTTTAATAATTGCCTTAACTACCTCGATATTTGATTTGGCAATTTCCATAAGTAACCAAAAAAAATAACCTAACAGCTTAAAAATATTTATGGAAAAATCGATAGTGTAACCGTCTATCTTATCCATTCGTCTTACAAAATAGATAGTCAGCAAAACCGATAGAAGTCCAAGTCCCATGATTAACCCTTTATATACGCCCGATAGCAGCAACCAAGTAAGTGATAGTAAAACAAAACTGATGAATAAGGATCTCATGGGCCTGCTCACAATTAATTTGTTTGTAATAAGAAATCTTACTTCAAACTTCAATGACAAAAACAAAAATTTGATTTAACATGGGAGATTAATTGAAGAAAAGAATAAAAAATTAGCATTTGAAGGCATAATGCAAAAGGTAGTCAACATAAAAAAAGTAAAAGTAGGCAACGATCTACCTTTTACATTGATAGCCGGTCCATGCCAGCTTGAGACTGAGGAGCATGCAATTACGATTGCTTCCCAATTAGCGGAGATGTGCGATAAGGAGAATATTGATTTTATATTCAAAGCATCTTTTGACAAAGCTAATAGAACATCAATCAATGGAACTCGTGGTGTAGGCCTATCTGGGGGAATGCGAATATTGTCAACTGTAAAGCATAAAGTTGGATGTCCTATTCTAACAGATATCCATAATCCCAATCAATGTAAAGAAGTTGCTACAGTTGCAGATGTTCTCCAAATACCAGCATTTCTCTGTCGTCAAACTGATATTATATTAGCTGCAGCCAAAACAGACCGAGTTATCAATATTAAGAAAGGTCAATTTTTGGCCCCATGGGATATGACCAAAGTTTTAGAGAAAGCGACCTCCACTGGAAATCAAAATATAATGCTTTGTGAACGGGGATCATCGTTTGGTTACAACACCCTGGTAACGGATTTTCGTAGCCTCCCAATTATGAAACAAACAGGCCAACCCGTGGTTATGGACGCAACCCATTCCGTGCAAATTCCAGGTGGACAGGGTGATAGTTCAGGTGGGCAGAGAGAGTACGCGCCACTGATGGCCAGTGCAGCGGCAGCAATTGGAGTCGCAGGCATTTTTTTAGAAACACACGAAGACCCTGACAAAGCTCCATCTGACGGACCTAATATGATAAAACTGACCGATATGCCTCAACTCTTAAACAAACTCAAGTTGATAGATAAATTGACGAAATCTTTAAACTAGTAAGATTAAAGTGAAAATTTTATCCTTGCAGAGTAAAATAAAACTTAATAAACATAAAATAGTTGGGGTGTAGCCAAGCGGTAAGGCATCGGTTTTTGGTATCGTGTACCGTAGGTTCGAATCCTACCACCCCAGCCACTCCTCAAAATAGCTATAGTATATTATTTTATTGGATATTGCTGATTAACTCCCTGCCCGATCAAAATCTATAGTTTGAAGCAAAATCCGTTTTTGACAACACTTTGACAACATATAGCTGTAAAATTGTTGGGTTTTCTATTGTACTCTCCATAAAATTCTTTTGCCAAGAATAAGATTCTGTTTAAGATATCAAAGCACAAAATTTTGATATTAGTTTAAAGCATTAAAGAATGAAAGTTGGACATTTATCACGGAAGTTAGGCCTCGGCTCAGAAGGTCTCTTTTCAAGCTATTCAAACTTAGAAGATTTGATTGACGGTGAGTTATCAAAAAAATTAACCTTTATGGGTGTGCCAGAAAGAGCAGGGGAAATTGAATACTGGCCTGACAGGCTCACTTACAATCTTGATGAAAGAATTGATAAAATTAGTAGTTATTGGACTGAGAAAGAAGCTTTAGAAGATGAGATGGAAAAACTTAAACTTTCAAAAAACGAAAGAGAGTTAAGAAGGAATATTTTGGGTGATAAATATCACATGGAAAAAATAGATAAATATAAATTTTTTCATTCTGGATGCTTTGGTGACGCTCAGATCAAGCTAAGATTATCCTACTTTTGGCTGAATCATTTTACCGTAGGCGACGTAAGAGAAACAACGGAGTTGATTGGAAATTTTTGGGAAAGTACTATAGTAAATGGTCTAGAAGGAACTTTTTCTGATCTTTTATATTACTCTACCTGTCATCCAGCGATGCTAGATTATCTTGACAATATTTTTAATAACAAACATGGCATCAACGATAACTTGGCAAGAGAGTTATTAGAACTGCACTCCGTTTCCCCTTCTTTAAAGTATACAGAAAATGATATTCATAATGCAGCTAAAGTTTTAGCAGGATGGGGTATGACAGAGAAAGACAGAAGAAAAATAAAAGATCTGGACTGGAGAGAACCTTGGCTTAAGACAAAAGCTATTTCTGGTGACAAAAAAGTACTTGGAAAAACAATACCTGATGGGAAAAGTGGATTAAGAGCCTTAATAGACTTTTTAAGCCTTCATTCAAATACAATAAGACATATTTCTTCTAAACTTCTCAGGCATTTTGTTGGAGAGTCATTTACTGATCTGGACTTACAGAAAGTGACCGAGGTATGGGAAGGTAGCAATGGCAATTTGCCCAAAATACATAAAGCCGTATTAACTATTGCTGCCCAAAGTAATAAAAAATCATTTACATGGCCTTTGATATGGAGTTTCCAAGTCCTTCGGTCCTCCTCTTCGCGATTAGTGTTTGGCTACGACGAGGCCGGATTGGCGGGATCAAAAATAATAAAACCCAAAAATGAAATGGGTTATAACTTAAACTATATTGCGGATTGTGAAAGGTTAATGCAAGAAATGGGACAATGCTTTTGGTCAAAAAGGCAACCAAATGGATTTTCGGATAAACGGAAAGATTGGATTTCATCGGAGTATTTAGATAGGAGAATTCGCTTTGCAGGACTGGCGTTTGATTTTGGACAACCCGGTAGATCATCAATTGAAATTATGGATCTTCATAATGTATCTGGAGATTTAAGAAATAAATTATTGCAAATCAAAGACGATAGAGAAAGATTTATAGCATTATTTTGTAGTCCAGAATTTTTGGAGGCTTAAATGAATAGAAGAGAGTTTATTTATTCCACACCAGCAGCACTTTTTTTTTCCGGATTTCCAAATTTTGCATTAGCATCTCAAAAAAAACTTGGAAGAATGTGCATAATTATTCTAGAAGGTGGCTTGGATGGAATAGCAGCAGTGCCACCAATCGGAGACCGCAATCTGCCAAAACTAAGAAAAGATTTGATTATTGAAAATGAATTAGAGATTAATCCTTTTTTTGGACTCCATCCGAGTTTAAAAAACTTTGCCAAGATGTTGCACATGAATGAAGCGACTATTATCCATGCCGTAAATTTTCCCTATACCAGGCGAAGCCACTTTGAGGGCCAAAATATTGTTGAATCAGGCATATTAAAACCATTTTCAAGTGAAACCGGTTGGCTGGGCAGAGCAATGGACTTATCTGAAATTTCTGGTAGGGCTCTATCACTTGACACTCCACTCCTAGTTCGAGGAAAACAGAAAGTTGAGAATTTCTTTCCTGCAAGTATGAAGGGCAGTAGAAATGACAGTCAAGCTCTTCTGGAAGCTCTGCAGAATGTTTACGAGGGTGACCTGCTCGAAACTGCTAACATTCTATCAGACCAAATTAAGGCGAGCCAAGTGGATTTTCGAGCAAGGGACCCTGTTGGGCTTGCAACATATGCGGGTACAAAGATGAAGAATTCAATTGGCCCTAGGGTTTCAGTTATTCGTGTTCCTGACTTTGACACACATGCGAACCAAGGGGCAGACAAGGGAGAGCATGCAGCGCAGTTAACCATAGTTGATGATGTTTTAAAGGCCTTGAAAGACTCCTTGGGGGATGTATGGTCCAACACCATTATTGTTACATTAACAGAATTTGGACGGACTGCCCGCCAAAATGGTTCTGGAGGTACTGACCATGGTTTTGGATCTGCCTCATTTTTAGCTGGAGGTCTACTTAACAATTCACGGATAATTTCAGACTGGCCAGGTTTGAAATCTAAAAACTTGTTTGAGGATCGTGATCTTTATGCGACGGTAGATATGCGATCCGTCTGTGCAGCATGCCTAGAAGCTTCATTTGGCCTAGAGCATGAACAAATCAGGGAAGATGTATTTTTCGAGCCAAAATTGCCGCGTTTGTTCAATGAAATATTTTCCTGACAAAAGGTTAAAAAGAAACTTTCAGTCACTTTGGTATGCTTTACTTTTATCAATGTGTTTTCTGTTTAATTTAAATAACGCCGCCTTGGCAAACATCAAATGTATCCAAGAAGAATTATCAAAAACTGTTTTTGATCCTGGGCCAATCGATGGACAATGGGGGAAAAAAACAAAAGCTGCAATAGAAGACTTCTTTGCCTACACTGGAGAATATAAAAACCTAGGAAAAGATGTTGAAAATTCTAATGAAATTTGTGGCATCCTTAAATCGATTGATAAAAAGAATTCTAACCCAAGTATAAGAACATATTCAGTAGTAATAAATGACTCAGAATTAAAAAATTTTTTAGGTGAGGTAAGTTTTGATTTTTCAGGGGTTGACGTTTTGGAAGATATTTCCCTGAGCAATTGTAAATTTAAAATAATAGGAATTTTTCAAGATAATAAACGAAGTCTCAAGGCTCATGGCGAAGTTTCGATCATTGGTGGTAATCTCGTATTTGGAAAACATATTTGGCATAGTGGCGAAGGATCAATGGCTAATGAGGCCTATTTGATTGAGGAAGCAAACCTAGTAATGTCCAAGAGTGGGGAACTAGTAGGGTCAATGCCTTACTTTTCTTTGTACACAGAAAAAGGTGAAACGGCGCATCCCCCTGAAACTATTTCTTTTAAGCCAGACAGTAAACTGGCATCTCGACAATACACAGAGCGTAGGCGAGATTATTATTCTTATGATGGCAGCCAAACAGTGACTATGTCTTTAGACTGTGATTGGCCAAATACTATAGCTAATATATACGATTTAATGGAGAACCATCCAATTTGGTATGATTTTTCCAGTGAACGCTGTGACTTTAGTTTATATTATATGAGGCAAGAGAACGGTGAAGTTTTGGAACAGTCTAATATTTCAAGACTGGCTTCGGGAAATTTGTCTATTGCTAACGGTAAAATATTATTTGGCAGACACACATGGCATATTGGGTCTTGGATTGATGAAAGCTATTTAACTACCAAATCCAATCTTGTCATTCTAGAGGATGGCACTCTAGCTGGATCAATGGCATTGTTTAGTAATATTGACCGATGGTTGAAGGAGAAACGGCCGCCCTTAGATATTATTTTTGATGGAAAAATAAAACATAGAAATAATCAAGAAAATCAACTTTCAAGAGACTACAGTTTCCTAATAGATTTTAGTTGGCTTGGCCAATTAAGACTGTACTGCCTTTGGCCCGGTCTCGTAATAACAGAACAACCAAAGATTGTTTTAACAACACAACAAACAAAAGTTTTGAAATTCAATTTGCCTTCAGCTAGTGAAAGCATAATCTATAGTTACCCATCAGAGATACCACCTTGGTTGAAGTTTTCTTTTAGTGACAAGAATAAAAAGGATAAATCTGCAGGTACATTATTTGGAAGAGTAAAAGGTGTAAAACCTGGCGTGTTTAACACTAGTATAATTTCTACTGACAAAAAAGGACAGATCTTCAAACAACGGATTGAAATTATTGTTGAGGAAACTCCGTGACAATACGGTGACAATACATTTGTCTCAAACTGGAGTTAACTCTAGAATTACATGAATAGCATGAAACGTTATTTTGTTGATTTATGTAACTCCTGATAACCTATGAATTAGATAGCACCGATTTTTGGTATCGTGTACCGTAAGTTCGAATCCTACCACCCCAGCCACTCCTCAAATTATCCGGTGGGCTTTATTTTATAAGCATAAACGTC
This sequence comes from uncultured Alphaproteobacteria bacterium, assembly GCA_902600895.1. Classification (GTDB taxonomy): domain Bacteria; phylum Pseudomonadota; class Alphaproteobacteria; order Rhodobacterales; family Rhodobacteraceae; genus CACKLF01. Next base: position 46,183 of record CACKLF010000009.1, read on the forward strand.
CTAAGACCTTTTCCTACTTTTTTCCTTCTCCATTCATTTTTCAGGCCCGTGAAAATACCAGTGACAATACATTTTTAAAAAATTTATATTACGCAAAATTTTGACTAGCTTTAGCATAATGCTAATATAATAATTAGGATTACAAGAATGGATACGTTTTGGAAATCAAGAGCAAGCTAACCTTAGGGCACCAATACAACAAACTATCCCTGTCAGAAATACTTGGGGAAAATTCACTAAAGTTTGTTAGAGAAGGCTTGTATTATTGTAAGAATTCTGCTTCTACGCTTTTTTTTGTAGATCTAGAAAAAGAAGGTAAGGAGAAAAAGTTTCACTTTAATAATTTTTTTGATGATAACTTTTTTCATCTGGACAGCCAAACGACCCAGAATATTAAATCACCAACTATTCAAGAAATTATCAATGGCCAGAAAACCGTATTTCTATTCTGTAGAGAACGGCAAAAAATAAAAAGTAAAACGCAGCCTTTCATTTATTGCGGAAGGCTAAAATACTTCGATCATGACCCTGAAACCTCAAAACCTGTGCATATGGTATTTCAGGCAATTGATTATGATGGAGGTACTGAAAATGAAGATTTAATAAATCTTTACTCATGGGATCCAAAAAAAATTGGAGGAAGTTCTTCAATTTCACAAAAATTAACTAAAAAGATAAGCTCTTCAAAAAAGAAACAATATAGCAAACCGAATAAGACTGAGCGTAAAGGACTTGTAACGAGTAGGGTTGGTCAAGGGTATTATAGACAAGAACTACTAAAAAGGTGGGATGGAAAGTGTAGTGTTACCAACCATGCGATTAGTTCTATATTAATAGCATCGCATATAGTTCCTTGGAGCGAAGCAAAGAGTGAGGACCGTACAAATGTAGGTAATGGGCTACTTTTAATACCTAATCTTGATGCACTTTTCGATAAATATTTAATTTCGTTCAGGGACAACGGCACTATCTTAATTTCAAAAAATATCTCAGCCAGCCAACAAAGAGACCTCGGTATTGATAAAAAAATAAAACTGAGAGCAGTCCTCCCTGATATGAGGCCATACCTAAAGAAACACCGCGAAAAGTTTTATCAAAAAGCCGGACTAATTATCTGACAACTTAAGTAGAAGAAATGGAGAAATACCATGTGGATAGCGTTTAATAATTCTTTCTTATCTATAGTAAAAAACAGAGACAACAATAGCGAGTTATTGGTACGAGCGAGAGTAAAAGGTGATATCGAAAATATCTTTCCAAGCGCCAATGTTTTTGAAGACGAGTTAGCGGATTATAGGTATCGAGCCTTCATAGACAAAAGATTAGTTTCTGAAGAGATAAGTACAAATTTGCTCAATATAGATTACGATAATTTTAAAAATTCTGTTGATTGGTCTGATCAAAAACGAAAACAGGCCTATTCACGCGTGTGGTCTGCACTCCTAGAATTACAAAGGTAGATTTAAATTAATTCACTTAATTTTTTTGTTCCTTGAATTTTGATAGCACCTCCTTAAACGGATGGTAATACTCTTCGAATTTGGTGCGACCAACGCCGCTAATAGATAAAAACTCATTCTCACTTAGGGGAACATCATTGGCCATCTGAATAAGCGTTTTATCTGAGAAAACAACAAAGGCAGGAACTGAACGCTCTCTGGCCAAGTTAAGTCTTAACTTCTTTAGTTCAGCAAAAAGCTCAGGGTTATTTTGGATCTTTGATATTGTTGAATTTGGCGATACTTTAGCTACTGGTGATAGCACCTTTGGTACAACCTTAGCCAAGAATTTTTCATTTTCTCTTAGGATATTATACCCTTTCTCTGAAATTTCTAATGCACCATACTTTTGTAAATTCACTCTTAGTGCTCCATTGGCAATTAACTGCCGGATGATCGACTGCAAAAGTTGTTTTGAGTGAGTCCCACCAGTACCAAAAATATCCAGTAAGTTATGTGAACGGGCCTTTGCCTTTGCTGTTTCAGCTCCACGAACTACATCTATAATGTGAGACACACCGAAATATTGTCCAGTTTCCTTAATGGCAGTAATCAGAATTTTTGCGATATCTGAATAATCTTCTACCGTTGGTGGTTGAAGACAATTGTCACATTTTCCACAATTTAAAACCTTTTCATCAAAATACGAGAGGAGTGCGAGCCTTCTACATGCCGTACTCTCACAATAACCTATGAGTGCCTCTAGTCGCTTATACTCAAGGAGCTTGTGCTTTTCGTTACCTTCTCCCTCAAATATCATTTTTTGTCTTAAGACCATGTCCTGAAGCCCATAAAACATCAACGTTTCTGCTGGTTCCCCATCTCTGCCTGCTCTACCAATTTCTTGATAAAACGCTTCTACGCTACTCGGCAAACTTGTGTGAACAATATAACGAATATCTGGTTTATCTATTCCCATTCCAAAAGCGATCGTAGCAACCATCACTGCACTATCCTCAGTCATAAACCTGTCTTGGGCCACTCTCCTGTATTCCGATGTTTTTCCTGCATGATATGAAATTGCGTTAAATCCGTTAGCTTTTAAAAAAGCACAAGTTTCGTCAGTTTCTTTTCGCGATAAACAATAGATAATTCCACTTTGTTCTCTCTTTTCATTTAGGAACGCCAGGAGGTTATTTTTTAAATTTTGCTTTGGCGACACCTTCAGGGATAGATTAGGGCGATCAAATCCTTTGACATGAACCGCGCATTCTCCAGTGGTAAGCTTTTCAACAATATCAGCTCGCGTTGCTCTATCTGCCGTAGCAGTAAAAGCCGCCATTACAGAACCTGGAAAGATATCCTTCAATTTCGACAATTCTTCATAATCAGGCCTAAAGTCTGCTCCCCATTTTGAAATACAGTGAGCTTCATCTATTACGAATAAGCCTATTGAAAATCTCTTAAGTGCCTCAACCATCCTTGGCTGTATTAATCTCTCTGGGCTTAGATAAAGAATGTTTGATTCTCCGTTAGCAAAGCGTTTCCATTGGTCAATGTTTTCTTGACGAGACAAGCCTGAGTGGATTTTACTTACACTCACTCCCAGATGAGAAAGTGAAGCTACTTGATCATCCATCAGAGCGACTAATGGAGAGATGATAATGGTTTTTTCATTGGAGTAAATTGCTGGAAATTGGTAACAGAGAGATTTTCCCGCGCCAGTGGGCATCACAGATAGGACATTCTTTTTAGCAAGAATAGTTTTTATAATCTCAAGTTGACCAGGTCTAAAAGTAGAATAGCCGAAATTGTCTTTGAGATAAGCTTTAAGTTTGTCACCACTTCTCAATTCCATCCTTAATCGTATTATGTTTTTAACTCTTGAAAAAGCAGTATTTCGACAGCAATTAAACTATTTGAAAATATGCAACGGGTAAAAAAATACTTAGGGGATTACTATGGATATTTATGGGCATTACTTCAAAAACGATAGCCGACAGCAGATAGAGAACGTAGTGAACACACTTAAAACCATGGATCCTAAAAGGGCACTCACCCAATAGGGAAAATGTTGCAAATCTGGTGGCGCACTCACCTCTAAAGCTCTGCTATTCTTATATCGTCATCTTTATTGAAGTTTGTGAGGTCTGAGGTATCGGTAAATTCTGCAAGGACAGTTGCGGTGCCGTCTTCTGCATTTGTGTGTATGAGGTATTCTCTATCCCCTTCGGTTTCCACACTGACTTCCTCTTTATCCGTAATACCAAGACGTGAGAGATCGATCTGATCGTCTTCACCACTCGTCATGAAGTCCCTAATCATCGTTACATTACCATGGGCATCAGCAAGATCACCAGTATACCCCTGATTGGCAGGTTCACCGAGAGCA
>CACKLF010000010.1 GCA_902600895.1 uncultured Alphaproteobacteria bacterium
GAAGCGCAAAAATAACCTATGAATATGGATATCCTGCCACAATAAACAACTCTAAAAAAGCTACCATTTCAGCTGAGGTTGCTTCCTCAATAGTTGGAAGTGAAATGGTCGCAATAAATATTCCGGTGAATATGGCCTCTGAAGATTTTTCGTATATGCTTAATATGAGACCTGGTGCATACGTCTTCCTTGGACAAGGTGATACGCCAGGCTTACATCACCCTGAATATGATTTTGATGATGACATATCTCCTATTGGAGCTAGTTGGTACGCTAGTATGGTGGAGCGTATTCTAAAATAAAATTTTGACAGATTCCCACTACTGGAAGGAAAAGAAAATCTTCAAAACGGATTTCCCAATTTTGGCCATATTTATGGTAATTTTAGGAGGATTCATATTAGGGTTCCAAGATGCCTTTGTTAAAGCTTCCTCAACTTACACCTCTTATTGGCAATTTCTTACGATAAGGTCTTTCTTTAATTTTACTATAGTATTTTTGATCTGCCTGATATTTTTAAGTGCTAGAACATTTGTACCACAAAATATTCTTTTTGTACTACTTCGCTCTCTATGTGTGGGCATTTGCATGATATGCTTTTTTTCAGGAGCCGTTACGTTAGATTTTTCCCTTATGATAGCAGGTTTGTATACTTACCCCATATTTATTACCATTATGGCAGCGATCATTCTTCGAGAAAAACTTAACTTTGCTAGGATATCGGGAATGACATTAGGGGTTTTAGGCTCACTTTTAATACTTGAGCCTTGGTATTTTGATATTTCATATGTTCAGATTCTACCGATTTGCGCAGGATTTTTTTATGCTTGCAATATCATAATAATAAAAAGATTTTGCCCTCGGGAAAACCCCTTAGCCTTGGAGGTTATTCGTGCTCTAGTTTTTATTCTTATAGGTTTGTTTGGGATAATTTTTTCAGAAGCCATTTTATCAGACTCCATTAAGTCAGAATTACCTTTTATTGCTAATGGCTGGCCTGACATCACGTTCTTGATAATCGCGATTTGCATTATTGCCTCTGTCTGTAATTTACTGGGAAATCTTTTTATTATAAAAGGTTACCAGACTGCAGATAGTAGTCTGTTGGCTCCATTTGACTTTTTGTACCTCGTTTTTGCAGTGATCTGGGGAAGAATTGTTTTACAGACATGGCCCAGCCTTTTTGACTTCCTTGGAATTGCTCTTATTCTTTTTGCAGGCGTTGTTTCTAGTTTGGAGATCTTTAATCCTAAAATCAATTTAAACAACAATTCTTAGTTTGACATAAACTTCAAAAACATTTGCGACAAATTATCTTAAAATATTTTCCTCTTTTTATTGCAAATTATAATATGGGAAGGTAAATTTTTCTAAACACACAAAGGAGGAGTATCATGAAGGATTTGTTAGATAATGTTGGAAAATGCCCAGTAATGCACGGAGCAAAAACAAATTCCAATGTCGCAACAACGAATCAAGATTGGTGGCCTAACCAGCTTAATCTCAGTATTCTTAGGCAGCATGATCTAAAATCTAATCCCATGGGGCCAGACTTTGATTACAGGAAGGAATTTTTGAAGTTAGATTATGTAGCTTTGAAAAAAGATTTAAATGATCTGATGACCGATACCAAAGAATGGTGGCCTGCAGACTATGGTCATTACGGACCTTTCTTTATTCGAATGACATGGCATGCTGCTGGTACTTACCGATCAGGTGATGGTCGTGGTGGCGGTGGTACTGGTGCGCAAAGGTTTGCTCCATTAAATTCATGGCCAGATAACGGTAATTTAGATAAGGCTCGACGCCTACTATGGCCCATAAAGCAAAAATATGGGAATAAGATCTCATGGGCAGACCTGTTAATTTTGACTGGAAATGTAGCCATAGAGTCTATGGGAGGAAAAACTTTTGGTTTTGGAGGTGGTCGCGAAGATATTTGGCATCCTGAAGAAGACATTTATTGGGGTTTAGAGAAAGAGTGGCTTGACGATAATCGCTATGAAGACACTAGACAATCACTTGAGTATCCTCTTGCTGCCGTTCAAATGGGATTAATCTATGTGAATCCTGAAGGTCCAAACGGTAATCCTGATCCCCTGCTAAGCGCACAAGACATCAGGGAAACTTTTTCTAGAATGAACATGAATGACGAAGAAACTGTAGCTTTAACCGCAGGTGGTCATACCTTCGGAAAAGCACATGGAGCTGGAGACCCCGAGCTCGTTGGACCAGAACCAGAGGGTGCACGAATGGAAGATATGGGGCTTGGATGGATCAACAGACATAAGTCAGGAAAAGGAATTGATACGACTACTAGTGGAGTAGAAGGTCCATGGACCACTAACCCAACGCAATGGGACAATGGATATTTTAACTTACTGTTTAAATATGATTGGAAGCTCACAAAAAGTCCAGCAGGCGCAAATATATGGCATCCAATTAATATTGAAGAAGCAGATATGGCCCAAGAAGTGGACGGATCTGATCAAAAAGTAATTCCAATGATGACAACCGCTGATATGGCCATGATAAAGGATCCAAAATATAGAGAAATATCAAAAAAATACCATGAGGACCCTGACAGTCTCAGCGAAGCATTTTCTAGAGCTTGGTTTAAACTTCTTCATAGAGATATGGGGCCTAAAATTAGATATTTGGGCCCTGAAGTTCCTGAGGAGGATTTGATATGGCAAGATCCAGTGACACCCGGCAACAAAAATTTTAATGTTGAAAATTTAAAGACCGATATAAAGTCAAGTGGGCTTACAACAAAAGAACTTGTCGAAACAGCCTGGGCTTCAGCTTCAACTTTTCGACTCACTGACATGAGAGGGGGAGCCAATGGCGCTCGTATAAGACTTTCTCCTCAAAATGATTGGGAAGTAAACAAACCCACCCAACTGTCTAAAGTACTCGAGACATTAGAGCCAATAGCCTCCAAAAATGGAGCAAGCCTTGCAGACACTATAGTACTTGCTGGAGGAGTAGGTATCGAAATGAACTCTGGAGCGAAAGTGCCCTTCACACCAGGTCGAGGAGATGCATCAGAAGAGCAAACAGACGCAGAGTCTTTTAATGCCTTGGAGCCCTTAGCTTGCGGTTTCAGAAATTATGTAAAAGCAGATTTTGCTGTGTCTCCTGAAGAAATGATGCTTGATAGAGCCCATCTTTTAAACCTAACTGCGGCAGAAATGACTGTGCTTGTGGGAGGTTTCAGAACATTAGGCATCAGTGCAACTGAGGAAGGAATATGGACAAACTCTGACAAACTATCAAATCAATGGTTTAAAAAACTTCTTGATATGGATGTTGTGTGGGAAAAAACTAGTCCAACCTCGTATGAAGGCAAAGATAGAGAAACCGGTAAGGTGGTTAGAACTGCGTCTAGAACCGATCTTGTTTTTGGATCAAATTCTGAACTTAGGGCGATCGCTGAAGTATATGCTCAAGATGATAATAATGAAAAGTTTTTAACTGATTTTATTGTGGCTTGGACCAAAGTTATGGAAGCAGATCTGTTCTAAAGGTAATGAACTTTAAGGCCATGGATTTAATTGATCTCAGAAGTGATACGGTGACTAGACCGTCTGAGGAAATGAAAAAAGCAATTTATAACGCCGAAGTTGGTGACGATGTATACGGCGATGATCCATCGGTAAACTATTTAGAGAATAAAATTTCCGAGATGCTAGGAAAAGATGAAGCTGTATTTATGACCAGTGGAACACAGAGTAATTTTTCATCGGTATTGGCTCACTGCAACCGTGGAGAGGAAATCATTGTAGGAGATACTTACCATATAACCGGAGACGAGGCTGGGGGGGTATCAGTTCTAGGTGGGGTGGCCATGAATACTATTCCAGTAGAGAAAGATGGATCGCTTTGCCCAAAAAATATCTATAAAGCAATAAAACCTGATGACCCTCATTACAGTATATCAAAACTTTTATGCTTGGAAAATACTTCACGTGGAAAAGCAGTGTCCTTAAAGAAGATGGCGGCTTCTTATGACCTTGCAAAAAAATCTGATCTGAGTGTTCATTTAGACGGAGCAAGATTTTTCAATGCAACAACTGAATTAGGATGTTCACCTAAGGATCATGCAAGCTTTTCAGATACGATATCCATTTGCCTCTCAAAAGGCTTAGGAGCCCCTGCGGGATCACTACTGGTGCTGCCAAAAGATTTAGCAAAAAAAGCTCGCCGTATACGTAAACTTGCTGGAGGATCTCTGAGACAAAGCGGTCTCCTGGCCGCTGCTGGTATATATGCTCTTGACAACAATATTGAACGATTAAAAGATGATCATGCTAGAGCACAAAACTTCAAAAACGAATTACACCAATATTTTGGTAATATGTCTGAAAAAAGAGTTTCAGCTGATACGAATATGGTATTTTTTAGTGATATCAGCGACAAATTTAAAGAAATTATACCCTTCTTTGAAAAAGAGAATATACTTCTATCTAAATGGTCAGGTAACACTCTTAGGATTGTGTTTCATCTTGATGTCAATGATGAAGCAGTAAAGAAGTTAATTCAAGTTTTCAAAAAATTTTATGAACCCTCTGTTATTTCACTAAATTAAACTACCTTTATTGCTGCTTTATCTACAGTTAATAAATAGCCTTTTTTGCTAACATTTTTAATTAATAATTCTGACATCATCTGATTGCCAAGATTGTCTCTCAGTCTTTTAATCCTCATAGCACCAGTTGCCTCGTCACAATCAATTATATTTTTCCCAGATATTATTGACTCGATATTACTTCCACTAATTACCTCATCATCCAGCCTAGCTTCACAAAGAATTGCTAAAGTTTCGCAAGCTGCCTCGGTCAAATCAAGTCTAAAATTGTTAATCAAAACTATCTTTTCATCTCGGTTTAAGATCAAACTGCTTACATGAATACCCGACCTTTCAACTTCTGAAATCCTGTTATTTAGTAGCAAAATATTTTGAAAGAAAAGAAGTGCAGCAATTAATAAAATGGACGAAAAAGAGAATAAAATAAGTATTACATACCTGTAAGTTTCTAGAGTTTCTGAAAATGCTGTGCCACTCTCAGCCATTATCTCTAATAACTGAATCTCCATTGGACTTTTTAAATCAGTTTCTAGAAATAAATTTTCTACGTGATTATTGAAAGCATTTGCATCAGGTAATTTGTATAAAAGCAAAAACGCAGAACAAGTTAAAACCAAAAAAATACTCGCTATTCCTATGTAGAAAGTCAGACCAAACCTCTGTTTTACCACCTTATCAGTATTTGAGAAAGTAAGCCCCTGCATTGTCCTTCCTTTCTTCGAGATTATCTTTTCCAAACAAGTCTATTAATTTGAGTAAAACCCAACCATTAGCTCGCAATCGAGCTCTCAATTCTAAAGCTACTGCATCTCTTTTATCACATAAACTTGGGTTGATTTTAGCAATACCATAATGAAGACGTAATGGTTCGTTTTTTTTGGCCTTATAATCTGCATAGCATTCACCAAATGTCATATGGGGAATGCTACTTAAGAATAAAGTTATTAATAGAATCTTTTTCATAAAATTTACCTGTCCCTTTCGAGTTTAATTTAGATAAGACAGATCAGGTTAAACAATAACAGAAATCCAAACTTACCTCAAAATATAATGTTATTGGATAACAGCAACGTGTTTTTGAATATCAGTATACTACTTGATATTTTCCAATGCATGCTGCTAGAAAGGAAAACCCATGTATCTTTATAATATGTCCAAGAAATTTAGAACCGTAGTTTTCATTTTATCTTTGTTAAACCTATGCTTCACTGCCACTTACTCAATAGGAAGTGAGTCTGATTTTTTTAAAGGAGTGATGGGGGCGATAATTGTAAATGGAATTCTTCAAGAGGTAAAAAAGAAAAAAGAGCCAGTGATTGTTCGGAAACAAATAACATACATAAGCCCATATAATATATCGACACACAACCAAAGTACCAATAAATCACAACAAATAAAATATAACACAATTCCTCAAAAAGCTTTCAAATCTCAATTACTGACGGTAAGACATAGTATCCAAGGGGAACTTATGAAAATGGGTTATTATTATGGTAAACTTGATGGTTATTGGGGCCTAAAAACGGAACATGCAATTTCATCATACGCCAGAGATACTGGGCAACTACATTTACTAACCACTGTTATGGGTGCAAATTCCCTATTCAACAAGATATTAAACAGCCAAAATAAAATGGGTCATAAATCAACTCAGTTGAGACATAAAGATGAAATTGTGCATCTTGAAACACAAATATCTAGCCTATTGGAAGAAATTAGAGCACTAGAGATTCGAATTTCACAATTAAAAAGAAATTAGGAGAAAAGTAGCATAGAAATTATCAAGCCCGTAAGGTTTATCCGATAGTTTATACTCGGCTATACTAAAAACTTTCTGGCCATATTTATCGATCATGCAAATGATCTTGCAGTAAAACTTGAGTAAAAATATAGTCTAGAAAATACTTTTGTTGGTATGATAGGTAAAACTCACCAGAATATCTGACTGGACCAAGAGAAAAACTAGTTCACCAAAGGAATTAGAGAAAGGGCCTATAATGCCAAACTTGCATTAAATATATTTTAAGATAGTGAAATTGGTTTGACTCGCATATAATTTTACAATGCTCGATAAGCCTAATATATATAATGTTAATCAAAAGGAATTTTGGATAGATCCCTATCCAGATCTTCAAATACTTCGTAAAGAGCTACCCATTGCTTATGTCCCAGAACTGAATGCTACTCTTATAACAAAGAGAAATTTAATTTTTAAATATGAAAAAAAAGTTGATGTCTTCTCATCAGATCAGCCAGATGGGTTAATGACAAAATTAATGGGTGAAAATATGATGAGAAAGGATGGGAAATCCCACCTAAATGAAAGGAAAGCAATTTTTCCATCCATCTCACCAAAAACTACAATGGCAATCTGGCACAAGAAATTCGAAGATGCTGCTGAGGAAATTTTAAATTCCCTTAAAAAAAAGTCTGGAGGAGATTTAGTTAGAGACTACGCGATGCCACTATCTGCTGAAGCATTAAAAATAGTTACTGGACTAACAAATATGGAAAGAGATGAGATGGACAGGGTTAGTCAAGGAATGATTGATGGTATAGCAAATTATTCTGGAGATCCTTCCATTGAAGAAAATTGCAAAAAATGTACAACCTCTATAGATCTTCATATAAGTGAAATTATTAAATCACACCAAGAAAACCCGAATAACTCGCTATTATCAACACAATTAATGGCAGGATTAACTGATCAGCAGATCCGAGCAAATATTAAGTTAGCTATATCTGGTGGACAAAATGAGCCAAGGGACGCTATTGCAGGCACCGTTTGGGCCTTGCTAAGCTATCCAAGTCAATTGAAGGCTATACAAAATGAAGAGTTCACTTGGTTGGATGCATTTGAGGAATTCGCCCGGTGGATTTCACCAATTGGAATGTCTCCTCGACGAGTCGCAAAGAAATATAAAATTGGAACAATTGATTTTTTGGAAAACGAACGTATTTTCCTCATGTTTGGTTCTGGAAATCGAGACGAAGATTGCTTTGATGATCCTGAAAGTTTTAATATTGCGCAAGATAGATCTAACACCATAACATTTGGTGCTGGCCCCCACTTTTGTGCTGGTGCATGGATTTCCAGGTGCCTTATAGGCCAAGTTGCCCTACCAAAATTATTTGCACATCTTCCAAATTTAAGGCTTAGTTCAACTTCAAAAGTTGAATTTAGAGGATGGGCATTCAGAGGCCCACTGGAAGTACGTTGTACTTGGTAAAATCCTTTTCCAACCTTACACTAATCGTATTAATGTTTATTAACAATCGGAGCTCCCGCAACATAAAATAAAAAAAAGTGTTGAACTTTTTAAAATTTAATAAAGAATTAGTTTACGGATAAATTTTTGTAAAATTACACTATATATATAATAACTTGGGAGATTGAAATGAGATTAAGCAAATTTATGGCTAGTGCAGGTGCTATTGCAGCAAGTTTTGGCATTACAATAGGTACTGCATCAGCTGAAAAGGTTCTCACCGTAGCATCCTGGGCAGCACCTTTTCATGTGATGAACGAGAGTGTATTTCCTTGGATAAGTAACGAACTTGGAAATTGTACAGGTGGAACCCTTAGTCTAAAAGTGGAGTATGGACTTGCACCTCCTCCAGCCATGTATGACACAGTAAGAGACGGAGTAGCTGATATGTCCTGGATTGTTTACGGCTACACACCTGGAAAGTTTGTAACCACGATGATAGGTGAGCTACCCAGTATCCCTGGGAATGCCAGACAAAAATCAGTGGCTTTTCAAAGAACTCATGAAAAGTATTTTGAGTCAGTTGGGGAAGCCAAAGGTGTTCAAATACTGGCTAGCTATACTCACGGCCCAGGAATGGCAAATACCATTAAAAAAATTACATCTTATAAAGAGCTTGAAGGCGTGAAAATGCGGATAGGTGGTGGTGTTGCTAACGCTATAGGGAGTGCTCTAGGTGTTGCAGGAGTAAATGCACCTGCACCAGCAGTTTACGAGCTAATTGATGGAGGGGTTGCAGATGGCGTATTTTTTCCTTTCGAAACAATGCATGCATTTAAGATTGCCGAATTAGCTAAATATTCTTTTCATAACCCAGACGGTATGTATACGACTGTCTTTGGGCTTATAATGAATGATGATACTTATAATGATCTTGATTCCAAACAAAAGGCCTGCGTTGACGAGATGAGAGGCGTTAATTTAGCAAGAACTATTGGATGGTTTTGGGATGATGCAGATAAGGTTGGAGCCTCAGCCGCTGCTAGTTATGGGCATGAGCTAACCATCGCGAGTGATGCAGAAAGGCAGTATTTTAAAGATGCTACGGCCGGTGTTACTACAGATGTACTAGCTAAGGTATCTGCTAAAGGAGTTGATGCAGAATCTGCGTTAGCGTACTTCAAAGAGCAAGTAGCTACAGAATCTGGTCAATAAAAGATTAGCTTTGTTTAATGAAATCGTTAATTGATAATTTGGAATGGCTTGCCCTCAAGGTGAGCCGTTTCATTTCAAACCTATCAGGAATAGCAGTACTCTGGATAATTGCTATAACATGTGTAGATGTTATTGGAAGATATTTTTTTAATTCCCCACTGTATGCTGGTTCCGAAATGGTTCAGGTTAGCATGGCCTTTGTGATTTTCTTATCACTGCCCGGACTCTTCTTTAAAAATGAAAATATTATTGTTGATTTATTTCCATTTTTTAAAAAAGGCTATGTAGGCTGGGTTATGGGTGGAGCTTTTTTAGCCACAACAGCGTACTGTCTATGGATTATAGCCGGTAAAACTTATGCTTATGCCAAGCGATCTTTTGAGGATGGTGATACATATGAATACATAATCTTACCTGGTTATTCCTTTGACCATAGTCCCTTCATGCCAAAATACTTGGTTGATACTTTTATGGCTTTTGCCGTGTTTTTTACATTTGCCATGGTTGTTTTAAGATTTTTTGTCCTTATCAGTCGTCCAAAATCTAATTCAGAGCCAGAAGAGTAATACCTAATGGATGGTTTCACAATCTCACTGATCGGTTTTGGTGCAGTAGTGCTTTTGGCTTTCTTAAGATTCCCTCTGGCATTGGCTATGGGAATGGTAGGAGTTATTGGTTTTGGTGAACTTACAAACTACAGAGCAGCTATATCAAATCTAGGTCGACTAGTGTTAGACCTTGGACAATCTTATTCACTCTCAGTTTTACCTCTTTTCATTTTAATGGGTTTATTGGTTGATAGGGGTGGGATGGCACAACAATTATATAGAGCTGCCTATGCCTTTTTAGGGAATAAAAAGGGTGGGCTAGCGATGTCCACCGTTGTAGCATGTGGAATGTTCTCAGCTATATCGGGGTCATCAATTGCAACAGCAGCCACAATGTCGAAAGTTGCAATGCCAGAGATGCGGAGATACAAGTATGCTGACTCACTTGCTACAGCATCTATCGCTGCTGGAGGCACCCTGGGTATATTAATTCCTCCTAGTGTCATTCTGGTTATCTACGGCATACTGACTGAACAATCAATTGGAAAGCTATTTATGGCTGGCTTCTTGCCTGGTTTCCTTGGCATCCTGTTGTATACCTTGGCAGTTTATTTTGTTGTTAATAGGAATCCAAACCTTGGACCTGCTGGTGAAAGAACTGCTTGGCCACAAAGACTACTGGCTCTGAAAAATGTTTGGACCACCTTATCATTATTTATTTTCGTTATTGGTGGTATCTACATTGGTGTCTTCTCAGCAACTGAGGCAGCAGGGATGGGTGCTGCAGGGGCTTTACTAATCACTTTTTTTAAAGGTAATCTAACTGGGAGTGTTTTATTAGAGGTTTCACGAGAGGCTGCTCTATTAACTGCTAAATTATTTGCATTACTATTCGGTGCATCAATGTTCTCTAACTTCCTAAATCGTGCTGGATTTCCTGATGCGCTTTTGGACATTATAAATTATTTTGAACTGTCCGGCTTATCCGTTATTTTGTTAATTCTCCTAATCTATATATTACTAGGATGCGTATTTGAATCAATGTCCATGATACTTCTTACAGTACCTATTTTCGCACCATTAGTGCATACATTAGGCTTTGATCTGATTTGGTTTGGAATTTTGGTTGTAGTGGTCACAGAGATAAGCTTAATCACACCCCCAATTGGATTGAATGTTTTTGTTTTAAAAGGTGTTATTAAAGATGTTCCAGTTTCCACAATATTTAAAGGTGTAACCCCTTTCTGGATAGTGGATATCATAAGGCTGGGGCTAATAGCTTTTATTCCATCTCTTGCACTATTTTTACCTTCCATGATGTATTAGGGCTTACATTAAGGAAGAACCATCTGTCTATTAACATCTTTGTAAAGCAAGTACCGAAAATCCTCAGGTCCGCCGGCATAACATGCCTGAGGACAGAAAGATCTAAGCCACAAAAAATCACCTGCTTGCACTTCAACCCAGTCGTCATTTAATCTGTAGGCACCCTTGCCTTGCAAAATATAGATACCATGTTCCATGACGTGTGTCTCCATGAAGGGTATTGTCCCGCCAGGCTTAAAATTTACAATGTTCACGTGCATGTCATGCCGGATATCCGATGGATCAACAAACCTGGTAGTCGTCCAAGAATCATTATTATTGTGCATTTGGACAGGCTCTATCTCTCTCTCATATTTTACGAAAAAATCTGGCACTTTAATTCCACTACACACATCATATTTTTTTCTAATCCATTGAAAATATGCATCAGCTTTTGTATTATTTTTTATTTTCCAAGCAATGTCTGGAGGAATATAACAATAAAATCCTGGACACAGTTCAATATGATTTTCTTCAATCTGTAAGTCTAATTTTCCATGAAGGACAAAAATAACACTTTGAACACCCTTCTGTTCTTCTGGTTTTTCACTTCCTCCACCAGGATGAATATTCATAATATACTGAGAAAATGTTGTCGAAAATCCACTGAGTGGCTTAGCTAAAACCCATGCTCTAGCCCTTTCCCAATTTGGAAAAAAGCTAGCTACTATATCGGTCATTACCTCCCTTGGTATAAAAACATAAGTTTCTTTAAAGATTGCCCTGCCCGTCAATAGTTTCTCTTGGTTTGGCAAACCCCCATGCGGAAAATAATACTTTACATCAGACATATTCAAACCCTAGTGTTACAATTAGAATACAATACATCAAAAGAATAATAATTCTTATAATAAAATGCTTTCGTCAACACTTGATAAATTAGTAGCGCCGCAGAGCCCCATTGTCATATCAAGCTCTTTTTGTAATATTTGCAAAACATTTGTTACACCCACTTCACCCTCAGCTCCTAACCCATACAAAAAAGCTCTGCCAATTAATGTTCCCTGAGCCCCAAGTGCAATTAATCGTAAAATATCTTGTCCCGTTCTTATTCCACCATCTACCCAAGTTTCGCACTTGCCCTTTGTCACATCAAGAACACCTGGTAAAGCCGATATGGTGGATGACGTACCATCTAGCTGACGCCCACCGTGGTTTGATACAACAAGTGCATCTACGCCAATATCTAGAGCAGCCTTAGCATCATCTTTATCCATAATGCCCTTTAAGATTAACTTTCCAGGCCACCTTCTTCTCAGCTCCTTCACATCCTCCCATGAAAGCGAGGGATCAAATTGTTTGCTCGTCCATTCTGCTAAAGATGACATATCTTTTATGCCTTTGACATGCCCTACAATATTACCAAACTTCCTATTTTTGGTTTTAAGCATCTTAAAACACCACTTTGGTCGGTTTACCAAATCAATGATGTTTTTAAGGGAGATCTTGGGGGGTACACTCAATCCGTTTTTTACATCTCTATGCCTTTGACCCATGACTTGTAAATCTAATGTGATCATAAGTGCAGAACAATTAGCCCGCTTAGCCCTTTCAATAAGGTCATAAATAAAGGCTCTATCTTTCATAACATATAATTGAAACCAAAAGGGAGAACTTGTTCTGGACCTAACCTCTTCTATGGAACATACCGACATCGTAGAAAGTGTAAAAGGTACGCCAAACTTCTCAGCAGCTCGTGCTGCATGAATTTCTCCATCTGCCGTTTGCATTCCAGCCAAACCGGTAGGAGCCAGAGCCACAGGCATAGGTAAAACCTGATCTAGCATTTTCATTTGTGTGGACCGCTTACTAATATCTATGGCCACTCTCTGCCTAAATTTAATATTTGAAAGATCAGCAATATTCGCTCTGAGAGTATCCTCAGTCCATGAGCCACTCTCTACGTAATCGAAAAACATACGAGGGACAGTTTGTCTGGCTTTTTCTCTCATATCAGATACTGAAGTTATAACAGTCAAATAATGTTTTCCATTCTGGTTTATTTTAGTTTGTAAATTGCTCTACATAATCCTTAACACAATGGGGCCAATTGCTAAATGCTTTTTTCTAATACATCTTTGAGTTTTTTGCAGTGATCAGTCATTATTCCATCGACACCAAGCTCGATTAATGATCGCATCTTTTCTTCTTCATTAATTGTCCAAACATGCATTAAAATTCCTATCATATGGGCATATTTTATTGAGCGCGTGGATACCAACTTAATACCAAATTTGCTTTCGGGTACTTGTATAAAATCGGCAGAAAACTTGAACATTATCCCTGTTAAAAAGCCAAAAACAAACTTAATAACTTGAGAAACACCAGCTACCGTTTTGACCTTGTCATTTAAAAGCTTAGATAAATACCTTACTCGCCTGTCGCTAAATGAGGCTATGTGAACCCGAGACAGTGAATTTGAAGATCTTATCACTTCAGCCAGAGGCTCCACAACGTCCCAAGATTTTGCATCGATATTAAATATCAAATCTGGAAACAGATTAAAAATATGCTCTAGCCGAGGAATCTTATACTTACCATTTATTAAAAATGTATCAATTTCTTCCGATGAGGTCTCTGAAAAATTTTTATCCAAATGGAGTAATCGCTTAAAGTTAGTATCGTGATAAACGTATACTACTCCATCAAGAGATAATTGAACGTCAAGCTCTATACACCGATAACCGAGCTCTCTAGCCCTTCTAAATGCTTCGATTGTATTTTCGGTAAAATCTGTATTGCCGCCCCTATGAGCGATTGGTAAGAAACTATGTTTTCGCAAAATCATTGGGAATATGAGGGGCTCGATTCAACCCCTCACATTTCAGTCTCTATTTTCGCAGTAACTCTTTCCAGTTTCCTTCAATAATTTGGGAAATGATAATATCACTAGATCCTATATGATCTCCCGGCCCAAAGGTTATCTGGTTACCTAAGATCGCATCATAGTAATTTAAACTCTCCATTGCATTTTGAAAACTTTGTGGGTTTAAATCTCTACCTGCTGCTTCTAATGCCATAACCAATAAACCAGCAGCTGCTCTTCCTAAGAGAGCCCCTGTTGAAGGAAATTCACCAAACTCTTTTTGATATTCCGCAACCCAAGCAGCAACCTCGGGGTTTGCCATTCGGGCTACTAAGTCTGACCAACCTGAGGCCACATAAAAGCCTTCAGTTAATCCACCAGGTACTTTTGCAACAGCTGTATGCATAGAAGCTGACGCTCCTAAAAACTTAGCATCCATCCATCCAAGTTTTTTTGCTGTGGCGAGCACCGTGATAGCCTGGCGCACACCAAGAGCTAGAGCAATAATCTCACAACCCTCTCCTTTCAGCTTAGACAGCGCACCTACAAAATCTTCTTCGTCTGGTTTATGAGTGGTCTCAGTAACATAGGTTATACCAGATGCTGCAGCACCTTCTTTAGCTCCTATCATTATGTCTTTCCCAAAATCCGTTGGAAGGTACATTGAACACACTTTGGACGACCCTGTATCTTTGCTTATATAATCTACACCAGCAATTATCTCAGCGGTGTAATCGGACGTAGAGGCATACCTATAATCATTATAGGGAGTAGCCATTCTTGCGGAACCTGACAGAGGGGCAACGTTCGCTATTTGTTTGCTTTCTAACAGATCAAATGATGCTAAATTAAATGGTGTGCCCATTTGCTGATACATAATAAAAATCTTATCAGAGTTCACGAGTTTGTTTAAGTTTTGCTGAGCTTTCGGCATTTGATAAGACATATCCTCCACCACTAACTTGATTGTCCTACCATGAACCCCTCCAGCTGCATTAATCTTATCAAAATATTGTTTTGATGCGCCCATTGCTGGAGCGCCGAATGCTGCAAACGGACCAGACATATCTTGATTCGAACCAACAATTATTTCAGTATCAGACACTCCCTGTCCAGCATACAGCATGCTACCAAATCCTAGACTGACTAAAAAGCCATATATTGTTCCTTTGATTAAGTTCATTTAAATCTCCCTTTATATATTTTTAATTATACATCGAATCGATCATAGTTTTATAATTTTTTTCTAAAACTCCTCTTTTAATTTTCATGGTCGCCGTCATCTCATCATCTTCAGCTGTAAGAAGAACATCAATAAGTCTATATTTCTTTATTTGTTCAACCCTAGCCACTTTATCATTAACCTTTTGCACCTCATTATCAATTAATTTTTTTATTTCTTGCGCGTTACACAAAGAATTGAAATCAGAATAATGTATTTTATTTTCTTGAGCGTATTTCTCTACATTTTCTTGATCAATTAAAATAAGTGCTGTTAAATATTTCTTCAAATCTCCTACTACTATTGCATCAGAAATATACTTTGAAAATTTTAAAGAATTCTCTATTTCTGCTGGCGAAATGTTTTTGCCACCAGCAGTTATAATAATATCTTTAAGCCTACCAGTGATTTTTAAGTACTTTCCGTCCATAACACCTTGATCACCAGTTTTAAACCAACCATCATTAGTGAAGGCTTGGGATGTTAAGTCTTTATTATTATAATACCCCTTAAAAACACTAGCTGACGTAAATTGTATTTCTCCATCCTCAGCTATTCTCACCTGACAACCGGGGTACAGCTTGCCAACAGTTCCGACATGATTGTCATTAGGTGTGTTCACTGTCATCAATGCTGTTGTTTCTGTCATTCCATAGCCTTCTACTATGGGAACGCCAATAGCTAAGTACCACTCTAGCAGTTCTGGAGAGATTGGAGCAGCCCCAGTCACAGCTTTAGTAACCCTATCGAACCCGATCATTCGTCTTAAATTTTTGAAGACAAAATAGTCAAAGATACTATATATGAAGTTGGTCATGACTGGAACTGAGCGATTTTCCAACTGAAATTGAACTTTTTTTTCTGCAACTTTCAGCGCAAAAAAATATGCCCATTGGGAAAAGTTTGTAGCCTCAGATAGTGCTAGATTAAAATTACTGTAAATTTTCTCGTATATTCTTGGCACACCCGCAAAATACATTGGACTTACCTCTTGAAGGTTTTCGAAAATGGTCTCAATGTTTTCTGCAAAATTTACAGTCGTTTTGTTCACTATTGGATTTAGGCCTGAAGTTGTTCGTTCATAAATGTGACACAATGGAAGAAAGCAGAATAATTCATCAGAAGGGAAAAATCTAATTAAATGCTTTTGGGCTGAGCCTGCATACAATAAATTTTCCTGAGTAATCATTGCGCCTTTTGGCTCCCCTGTGGTTCCAGATGTGTAAACCATTATTGCCACGTCATCGGCTTTTGATTTTTGTATTTCATTTTCAAAGAGGTCTTTAGAGGAGACTAAATAAGCTTTGCCAATATCATATAGCTCATCAAGGAAAATCACTTTATCATGGTAAAAATTTGCGAGGTTTTTTCTATCAAAAACTATGACTTTTTTTATATTTTGTACTTCAGAATAAACACTTAAAAACTTATCCAACTGCTCATCAGTATCTAGAAACAGAAATGAGCTCTCCGAGTTAGATAATTGAAACAAAAGTTGCTGCGCTGAGTCCGTTGTGTAGACACCAGAGCATATTGCACCCATGCATTGGGTGGCTAGATCAGTATAAATCCACTCCTTTCGACCTTCAGAAATTATAGAAACGGTATTGCCTCTCCTTAACCCTAGGGAATATAAACCCAATGCAATCAACCTTACGTTTTCATAATAATCTATCCAGGAAAATGACTTCCATATTCCTAAATGTTTTTCCCTGTGAGCGACTTTTTCACCCAATTCTGAGCACCTTTTTGAAAAAAGTTTTGGTAGGGTATTGCAACCATCAATTAAAAATGGACCCTCAGACAGGTCTTTATTGATTTCAATACCATCTAAAACTTCTTTTAAAATTTCATTCATATGTTAGCCTCAAAAGATTATCGCCAAGTTTTTCTATTTTTCCATCTTTTTTGCTCAAGCTGACTATTTTGGTTGGCACCCAAATAGAACTCTTGAATATCTCTTGATTCCCTAAGATCAGAGCTTTTCCCGTGTAAAACAATTCTTCCAAGTTCCATGACATAGCCAAAATCTGCAATATTTAAGGCAGCTTTTGCATTTTGCTCAACCAGCAGAATTGTAACCCCCTTTTCCTTGTTCAACTTTAACAAAATGCCAAATATCTCCTTAACAAGTTTGGGACTTAGTCCCAAACTCGGCTCATCAAGCAGTAAAATTTTTGGCTTAGACATCAGTCCCCTAGCTATAGCAAGCATTTGCTGCTCTCCACCAGACAAAGTAAGAGCCTGTTGCTTGTATCGTGACTTCAGTACTGGAAAATACGAACAGAAAAGTTCGATATCAGATTTTATCTCAGCTTTATTTTTTCTTGTATATGCACCCATAAAAAGGTTTTGTTCCACGCTCAGCATTGGAAAAACTTCTCTCCCCTCAGGAACATGAGATACTCCTTTACGAACCAAAATGTCAGCTGCAGCTCCGTCTATTGCTTCATTTTCAAGGAAAATTTTACCCTTCTCTGGGTCCATTACCCCCGAAATATTTTTCATCAAGGTTGTTTTTCCTGCGCCATTAGCACCTAATACAGACACTATCGAATTCTTTGGAACCTTTAAGGAAACACCCTTTAGAGCCATAATTGGACCATAATAACTCTCAATGTTCTCTACCCTCAAAATTATCTCGCTTGGATCCGACATTTATGCTCCGATGTATGCTTCTATAACTTTTGGATCACTTTGAACTTCTTTAGGACTACCAACTCTAACAACCTTACCGTCTACGATGGCGGCAACTCTGTCAGCAACCTTGTTAACAAGATTCAGATTATGCTCAACCATAAGTATTGTTATACCCATAATTTTCTTTATATCCTCTATCCAAAATGCCAAATCCACCGTTTCCTCAGCTGAAAGGCCCGACGCAGGTTCATCTAAGAGTAATAATTTTGGCTTCAGCACCAAAGCTCTAGCTAATTCAACTATTTTTCTAGTTCCATAGGAGAGTCCCATTATATATTTTTGTCGATAAGGCTGCAAATTAAGAAAATCCATAATTTCTTCTACATCGATTCTATTAGCAACTTCGGCATCACGTACGGACCTGGTAAAAACTATTTCAGAAAACATGTTACTAGTCTTTCTCGTATTAGTCCCCACTAACAAGTTTTGTAGAACAGTTGCATTCCCAAAAAGCTCTATGTTTTGGAATGTCCTCGCAATTCCAACTCTTGAAATGTGAAAAGCTTTTAGTTTATTCAAAGATCTACCATCAAAAAAAATTTCTCCGCCATTTTGCTCGTATAATCTTGAGATTATATTGAAAACAGTGGATTTTCCTGCTCCATTTGGACCGACCAGCGCAAAAATCTCACCCTTATTTATATTCAAAGACATTTTATCGACTGCAGTAACTCCACCAAACTTCATAGTTACGTTTTTTAACTCTAAAAAGCTCATCGAACTCTTTCAGTTTTTAAATAACTCTTCTGCCGTTTAAACATATCTTTTCTGTATAGTGGAAACAGTTGAAAATAAGTTCTGATCTTTAACCATCGCCCATAAATTCCAAACGGCTCAAAGAGAATAAATAAAATTAAAATTAAACTAAACAGGCCTGTTTCTAGACCTGGGAAATTCATTAAATTTATTCCTAAACCATCTAAAAACCTATCTCTGGATAAAGATATTAAAATGGGAAGTACGCCAACTATAATGGCCCCAAAAAACGCACCATGAATTGAGCCCAGTCCTCCTATAACTATCATTAACAATAAATTGATTGATAAAACCACATTGAACGTTTCGTAATTAAATACTGTAACAAAATGACCAAAAAAGGCTCCAGCGATGCCTGTTATAAAGCAAGATATTGCAAAAGCCACCGTCCTTACCCTAGCAACATTTACACCTATTGCTAATGCTGAAATTTCACTATCTCTTACAGCTGCAAAAGAGCGCCCTAAAGGAGATCTCAGTATGTTCTTGTATATAATCACTAACAAAGTGGTAAAAAACAGAATCAACCAATAGAGCCTGTCAATGTTGCCATAACGGTTAAAATTTACAGAAAAAATCTCAATGTCTGGTGCGAATATTCCATTGACGCCTCCAGTAAGTGGCTCCGCTAGAACAATTATATCTTCAACCAAAATTGAAACAGCTAATGTTAAAATAGCCAAATAGATACCATGAAGTTTTGCCGTTGGAATTGCTATCAAAATGCCCAAAAGTGAAGATAAAAAACCTGCTATGGGTAGCGCTATTAAAAAAGGCAACCCCAATTTAATTTGTAAAATTATGACAGAGTAAGCCCCCACTGCCATAAACGCAGCATGGCCCAAACTTACCTGACCACTGTGACCCACTAAAACCATAAGGCCCATTCCTGCAATTGACCAGATTAAAATGAGAGCTATCTCTCCTAAATAATAGTCATCAAGAAAAAATGGCAAAATAGCTGAAAAAAAAAGTAAAAAGATGTACTGAAATTTATGTATACTATCCTTAAACAAATTTATATCTGGATCGTAGGATGTTTTGAATGTAATTCGCATATTACACTTTCTTTATAGATACCTGACTAAAGAGTCCATGTGGCCTTAAAATTAGGACTAAAACTAATACTATATAGGGTACCAAGTGACTAAAGCCAGAGGGCAAATATCTACCAGAGAAAGGTTCGATAAGACCAATAATTAAACCCCCTACTAGAGCTCCTGGCAAAGATCCAAAGCCACCTATAACTGCTGCCGCAAATGCTTTAATTCCTAAAAGACCAGTTATAGGGTCGACAGAGCCTTTGGCAGAAAATAACATGCCAGCTATACCTGCTAAAATCCCTGCAATTACCCACGCAAAGGACTGCATCTTATTGACGGGTATCCCCACATAAAAAGCGGCAAGCTGATTTTGAGACGCTGCTACCATTGACACGCCTAGCTTGGTACGAGCAAAAAATACGTAAAGTATAAAGGTAAGGAAGATCGTCACTAAGATGACGAAAATTTCTGCCATTCCCAGCACCGCTTGATAAAAATAAATATTTTTTCCTACCATTGGACTTTCAAGATAATGCGGTTCGTGCCCCCAAATAGCTCCTGCGACAAAACGTAATATAAAGCCAAGAGCTATAGTCAAGATAGCTATAGCTATTTGTGATTGCCCAATAACTTGCCTTAGAAAAATTCTTTCTATGAGATAACCAAAACTACCCATAATCAACATCATTATTGGAACCGAAAGCCAAAAGGGTAACCCGTTGTAATCTGAATTTGTGAGCCAAATTGTAATAAATGCACCAAACATCATCATATCACCCTGCGCAAAATTGACTGCTTCTGTGGCCTTGTATATTAACACAAATCCAAGAGCAATTAACCCATAGACGCAGCCACTGGCAAATCCACTAAGCAAAAGTTGAAGTATTTCCAAAGCACTCCCCTATGGAATAAAACCTATCTGAAAAACAGTTCACATGGTAATCTATCATTTTGTGACAAAAAATAAAGGCACAAGATGGGCAGAAAAATGTATGACGAACAGACAGTTGAATTTTATGATAAAAACTTTTCACAATACATTAATTGGTCCAAAACAAACACGTCTTTCAAATTAGAAAAAAAGTTCCTCAGCTTGCTTGACGAGACAACTTCAATTATCGACGTAGGGTGCGGAGCAGGTCACAGTGCTATTTGGTTTTCACAAAATGTTTCAGAGGTAATAGCACTAGATCCTTCAATTAAATTAACTGAAAAACTTAAGCTTTTGTCGAAAGTAAATACCATTAATGAAAGTATCTTAAATATAGACTTCCGTCAAAGCTTTAACGGTGCATGGGCTTCATTTTCCCTTCAGCACTTAAAAAAGCACAATCAAAAAAAAGCACTCAGTATTATCTATGATGCTTTAAAATATCCTGGTCTATTGTATCTGGGTATACATAGGGGTGAACATTCTTACAGAGACAATCTAGGACGACTTTATGTGCCAAGAAACGAAAGAGAGCTTGAAAATGAACTAGTAGAGATAGGATTTAGAATTCGGGACATATCCATCAAAAAAAGCTTTAGTTTTGAAAAAAAACCGATAGAAGTTATGCACATATTCTGCTCAAAAAATTAAACGCAAATCTATTTGTTTTATGGAATTAGTACAAATTTACCTAAATGCTTTTTCTTTAAAAATTCTTTTTGCGCATTAACAATATCATGTAAAGGGAAAGTCTTTGAAACCACAGGCGTGATTTCATTGTTTTCAATATAATTGATAAGGTTTGGAAAAATATTGTCACTCCAGGCTGTTGCGCCTAAAATCTTAAGGTCTTTCAAGTAAAGGTCCCTTAAATCTAAGTTTACTATTGGACCAGCTATTGCACCAGACGAAATATATGTACCCATCTTTTTTAATAACTTCAGTAAAAAGGGGAAAATCCCCCCCCCCCACTGGATCAACTATCAGATCAAAATACCTCTCACCAAAGGCTTCAACAGTTTGATTAATACTTACTGCAATATGGGACAAAGGAAATTTGTTGAAAAGCTCTTGCTTTCCAGCACTGGTCAAAATTGATACATGAGCTCCTCTGTTGATTGCTAATTGGATGGCTGCATATCCCACATTACCAGATGCACCAGTAACAAGAACCTTCATCCCAGAATCACACCTCGATTGGTATAACATATTTTCAGCAGTACCATATGCACAAGGTATGGAAGCAAGTTCACAATCTGTCCAATTTGACTTAACTACGAAAACGTCCTTTTGAGGCACTTTTACAAATTGAGCGAATGCTCCGTTGAAATCTGAAGCCATCCATTTACTTTGCGAAGTATCTATTTTGCTCGTTTTTACACAGGGCCGAACAATTACTCTCTTTCCTACCAGATAATCACAAGACTTTGATCCTGTTGAAACAACTTCACCACAACAGTCAGTTCCTTGTATAAGAGGAAAATTTGTAGTGCTGTTCCAACCCAAACCCTTCTGGGACACACCCCCTTTGAGATCAGATCGTGCAAGAGACCCTGTATCTAAATTAACTTTTGCATCATACCAACCAATACGAGTGTTTATATCCGTGTTATTAATTCCTGCAGCTAGTACTCGTAATAAAACTTCATCACTTGATATCTTGGGTACATCTACATCACAATATTTTAATTTTTCGTAACCACCTATACCCTCCGTTAAGATAGCTTTCATTCTTTTAGGTAAAATATTCATCTAAATGCCGGTGGTTAAATTCAATTAAATAACTCAAAAATAGCCTATCTATTTTGTATTGCATAGGGTTTGGAAACATTTAATATTAATCTAGAACATATCCAATCTTGAAAGTTGCAATTTAGATATGTGCTTTCTGGATTGTGGGTTTTGAGATGATAAAAAGAATAGGAAACAACTAATGACAAAAATGGAATGTTGTGGGCCAGGTTATTCCTCCCCTGCAGAAGCAATAAAGGCTCCAGCAGAGAAACTGGTGTATTCTATAGCAATATATACTGGAACAGGAATTCAAAAACCTGACTACCTCGCAACCGTTGATGTGGATCCCCAAAGCCCATCTTATTCCAAAGTAATTCATAGACTTGAGATGCCAGGAATTGGAGATGAATTACATCACATGGGTTGGAACGCGTGCTCATCATGTCACAATGACTCAAGTATGTCGCGTCGATATCTACTGTTACCTGGCGTTAGGTCAAACAATATTCACGTAATAGATACAGATTCAGATCCTCGCGCACCCAGAATCCATAAAATAATTGATGGCGCAGAGATAAAAATGAAAACCAATCTTTCTGGGCCACATACAGTACACTGTTTAGGAAATGAGATTATAATTTCTTTTCTCGGTGATGCAAAAGGAGAGGCACCCGGAGGTTATCTTCATCTCAGCAAAGACTTTGAGATCATTGGTAGGTGGGAAAATTCGATGGGCAATATTAAATTTGGTTATGATTTTTGGTATCAGCCTCGCCATAATGTTATGGTTTCCTCTGAATGGGCATCTCCAAATACCTTTATGCCAGGTTTTGATTTAGAAGAAGTTGGGCATTTAAAATATGGGAGAGAAATACATTTCTGGGATTTTAAAAAACGTGTGCCCATAGAAACTTTTTATCTTGGAGAAGATGGGCTTTTACCATTAGAAGTAAAATTTCACCATAATCCAGACAGTACTCATGGTTTTTGTGGTGCAGCGCTGAGTTCTAATGTCATTCACTGGTGGCGAAATGCAAGCGGAGCATGGGAGTGGGAAAAGATTATTGATGTTGAAAATGAGCCACATCCAGAGTGGCCAATACCGGTGCCAGGGGTGATGTCGGCAATCCTCATATCAATGGATGATAAATACTTATACCTGAATAATTGGCTTCATGGGGATATGCGGCAGTATGATATCAGTGACCCTCACAACCCAAAGCTAACAGGCCAAGTGTGGATGGGTGGACTTTTGGGGAAAGCTCCAATTGTTAATGGAGTTAAAATCGCAGGTGGCCCACAAATGTTCCAATTAAGTCTTGATGGAAGGCGGCTATATGTTACCACTTCTTTGTTCTCCACATGGGACAACCAATTTTACCCTGAAATTCGGAAAAGTGGTGGTGTTATGATACTAATCGATTGTGATCCAGAAAATGGTGGTATGTCGATAAACTCTGACTTCTTAGTTGACTTTGGAAAAGAACCCAATGGACCAAGCCGATGCCATGAAACACGATATCCTGGTGGCGATTGCACAAGTGATATTTGGATATAATTATGCCAGATATCAAAATAGCAAATCGGAATAATGTAATTTATAAAGTGGATAAAAATAGACCACTATTAGATAGTTTGATAGAGCAAGGGTTAGATTTGCCTTATGGTTGTAAATATGGCGGCTGCATTACTTGTGCAGCTAAGCTAATATCTGGAAAAGTAGATCAACACCGACAAGTTGCGTTGAATAATAGGCAAATTAATAACGGATATATTGTATTATGCGTCGCCAGACCCAAAGGTGATTGTACTCTTGAAATTGGCGTAGAAAGTCATGATACGTTATACAGGAACCCTTTTTTAGACCCTTTAGAGCCTCATGAATTAAAGAAAGATATTGCAAAAAATGAGAAGACAAAAAATGGAATACTATAATCATAACGAACCTTACAGTCAAAAATATCTCCAAGATATCTTGAATAGTGTAAAGACAATTGCCATGGTAGGAGCTAGTCCCGATAAAACAAAATTTAGCTATGGTGTCTTGAGAGTACTTCACGAAACAGGATACAAGATGATCCCTATAAACCCAACTCCAGGGTTGAAGGAGATAAGAGGTCTGAAAGTATATCCTACTTTGGAGTCAGTTAATCAAGAAATTGATATGGTCGAAGTCTTTAGGTCTCCAAAAGAATTAATACAAATTGCGAAAGATGCAATAAAAGTAAATGCCAAGGTCTTGTGGGGACAAATTGGAGTAAGAAATGACGAAGCAGCACGTATAGCTGAAGAAGCTGGAATTAAAGTAGTTATGGATAGATGTCCCAAAATTGAACTGTTTAGACCTTTCTGGAAACCAAAACTTAACCTATCAATCTAGAGATTTTCATGCCACAAAATAGTACCACTGGAATAAAAACACTCATATCAGAGGCTAATAAGGCTGCACCAAAAAAGTCGGTTAATGAAGTAAAACACCTTTATCAAAATAAAGACTACATATTTATTGATTTACGCGATATCCAAAAACTAAAAAAGGGAGGTAAAACACCTAGATCTTTTTCTTGTCCAAGAGGAATGTTGGAATTTTGGATTGGCCCCGAAAACCCTTATCACAAAGAAATCTTCAACCAAAATAAACCATATATGCTCTATTGTGCTAGTACATGGACATCAGAATTGAGTGTAAGAACTGCTATTGAAATGGGTTTAAAACCGGTAGTACACCTTGCAGGCGGTTTCACAGCCTTGGAAAAAGCTGAGATGCCAATAGAAAAATTAACTTAATAAATGGAAAGCTTGGTAAATGAATCAAGCTAATTGGTCTTTTCCTACAGATATTAGATTTGGCTGCGGTCGAATACTAGAAGTTAAACAGTGTTGTGAGGAACTAAATATCCATAAGCCTCTGATAGTAACTGATAAAACTCTAGAATCTACCAAGTTGTTTTCAAAATTTAGGGATAAAATTTCTGGAATAGGTATGACTTTTGATGTCTTTTCAGATGTTGATACTAATCCAAGTGAAAAAAATTTAACTGATGGGTTAGCATATTTAAAAAAAGTCAATAGTGATGGCATTATAACCTTTGGTGGAGGCTCAGCTATAGATTTGGGGAAACTTATGTCTTTTATGAGTGTACAAACTAGGCCAGTGTGGGATTTTGAAGATCGAAATGATTGGTGGAAAAGAGCTTCTGAACTAAATACTTTGCCTGTAATCGCACTGCCCACAACAGCTGGTACTGGTTCTGAGGTCGGTCGGGCCAGCGTATTAACCGATACTAAAAACTTCACAAAAAAAATCATCTTTCATCCCTCAATTTTGCCAAATATTGTAATACTAGATCCCGAATTAACTGTTTCTATGCCTGCCAACATAACTGCTGGAACCGGAATGGATGCATTTGCACACAACTTGGAGGCTTACTGTTCTCAAGCCTTGCATCCTATGTCACATGGCATTGCCCTCGAAGCGATGAAAATGACATTCATGAATCTGCCAAATTGTTACAAATACCCAGAAGATCTTAAATCACGCAGTCAGATGTTGATATGTGCGACTATGGGTGCGGTAGCCTTTCAAAAAGGGCTAGGAGCTATCCATGCTTTATCCCACCCAATTGGCGCCAAATATAATTCACATCATGGCACGACTAACGCTATTCTCATTAATCCAGTACTATACCTTAACAAATTAAAAGTGGAAGAAAGGATTCTGGAAGCCTGTAGATACTTTAATTTTGAGGCCTCATTTGAAACTTTTATCAAAAAGATTGATGAACTCAACTCATTAATTAATATTCCAAGGAGTTTGACTAGTGTAGGTTTTCAAACTGCGGATACAAATGAAATAATAGAAAAAGCATTAAATGATCCAAGTGGACAGACCAACCCTGTACCTCTAACTGAAAAAAACTTAGCCCAAGTATTAAGAGATGCAATTTAGATTTCTAAAACCATAACATTATCCAATTTCGCCTATTTTAGGAATGGCATGTTGAGCCCCTATTTTCGTGCAGGCCAAAGCCGCAGCTTTATTCGCTATTATTAGTGATTCTTCTAAGGACTTTCCTTGATCAAGGCACGCGGAAAGGAAACCACAAAATGTATCGCCAGCTCCTACAGTATCAACTACACTAACTTTTGAGGCAGGTATTTCAAATTTATTCTTAGACGATGTGCAAATTAATCCCTTATCCCCCAAAGTAACCACAAAGGTTTTTTCAAGTAAATTAGATATTTGTCCTGATTTATCCAAAATGCTTTGATCTTTATGTTTTTGCTTATACGCAAAAAAATCTGAAAAAAGGCTAGAAAATTCAACTTCATTGCAAACAATGATTGACGATTTTTTTGCCAACTTTGGTGAATAAGAATTTTTAGGAGCAGTGTTTAAAATTATCATAGCATTGATTGCACTTGCCATTTTAACCGCCTGTTCAAGAATGTGATAAGGTATTTCTTGCTGAATAAGTAGTATATCAGACGATCTCATGGAAGCTAAACCATATTCAACATCTTTAATGGATAAACCATTATTAGCTCCTGCGGATACAACAATTTGGTTTTCTCCAAAATCGTCAAGAATTATAAAAGCAATGCCAGTGTTTGCATTTAGAGTTACTACACTCGTAATATCAATGTCAGCTTCCAGAATATTTTTTACGGCGGCGTCACGATTTTGATCATTTCCAACTGCTGCTATGAGTCTTACCTTAGAACCAGCTCTACTGGCAGCTAATGCTTGGTTTGCACCTTTTCCGCCAGGGGAAATAACTAACTTATCTCCAATAACTGTTTCGCCCTTGATGGGAAGCGATCTAACATTTGTAATAAAATCCAAATTTATAGAACCAACACAAAATATCACTGCTAAAGTAACCCTATTCTATCAGTGAGAAATTTAAAGAATTCATCATCGTCAATCGAGTTTACATAATACACATTTTTTTTCTTTTTTGTTACGTTCCACCAATCAACAACTGTCATTCCTCTTGTTAAATCTGAATTTATTTCTACCTCAACGTTAACTTTACGTCCTCCATAAAAGTCTGGCCTTAACAAGTAAGCAATGACATTTGGATCGTGCAAAGGGCCACCCTCGCTACCATATTTTTCAACGTCAAATCTTTCAAAAAAGTCAAGCATTTCTGCGATAGCTGTACCCGCCTTATTGCCAATATCTCTGAATGCCTCAATCCTACGTCTAGAAGTTAAAGCTTTATGGGTTACATCAAGTGGAAGCATCACGACCGGGATTCCCGAGCCTAGTACCTCCGCAGCTGCCTCTGGATCAACATAAATATTAAATTCAGCTGCTGGAGTAATATTTCCACCCTCGAAAAAACCTCCTCCCATCATCACAACTTGTTCAATGAGTTTTTTAATTCTTGGTTCTTTTCTAAAAGCAAGGGCTATATTTGTTAAAGGACCAAGAGTGCAAATAGTCACTTTCTCTTTTGAGTGAGAAAAAACCGTATTTATAATAAACTCTACGGCCCCTATCTCCTGCAATCTAATTTTTGGTGGATCCAAAATGGGACCATCTAATCCAGTTTTGCCATGCACATGTTCTGCTGTAACTAATTTTCTGCTAATAGGATGCTCCGCTCCAGCAAATACGGGTACATTTGTATATTTAGTCAACTCCAACACTTTTCTAGCATTCTCAGCCGTTAACCTCAAAGGAACATTTCCAGCAACGCAAGTGATTCCTAAAACTTGTAGTTCTTCAGACGCCAAGGCTAACAAAATTGCTACTGCATCATCCTGACCAGGGTCGGTATCGATAATTATTTTTTTTCTTTTCATATGCCTTTTTCAGTTTAACTTAATTTTTTTTTTATTTTTACATAGTTGGCTTTTCTTTTTGCACGATATTTGCATTTACATTACCTATTAAGCAATTAAATTAATATTAATAATGTAATATTGTTAATAGACATTAGAAAAAAGATTTGAATTAAGTATTAACTGATAGATTAATAGAAAATGCCGAAAGATTATAAAAAGTTTTTAGAAGGTCAAACCTTATCCTATTTACTTGCTGAACCAAATAATGAGCAGTTGAGTGAAGATGAAGACGGAACAAAAGATCTGTATGAAATTATAGAAAAAGCAACTGAAATTAAAGGTGATGAGCTTGCGAATAATCAGTTGAAAGTTAAGAAACCGACTAAAAATAGCAAGATAGTGAAACGGATAAGTGATAATATTGTTAGTAGAGGTACAGGCTCCTCAAAAAACACTCCAGCATATCATGCAGAGCAGGCGCAACTATTTGCTATGAGCTCTCTAACTTGTATTGAAAGAAATAAAAGTTCGAAAGCGACCTGGAACGCAATTCGTGCCCAAAATGCAATAGTAAGCGCACGCAACCTGCTTAGCGAGATACACAAAGAAAATAGATTTGAGACAGATCACTTTGCAAAAAATATTTCTATAATTGGAAAGACAAAATCTGAAACAAAATCTGAGCTTATTGAGTTGATTGATGAATATGAGGAGTTATTAATTGATCACGATAGGTATGGGGCCTTCAGAAGGCTAGCTGCAAAAAAATGGGGCCGTCCAGCAATTAAGATAACCATACAGGAAGTAAATGAAATAACAAAATTAGTACACGAGGCATACGCACTTAACCCAGAGCGCGTAGATAGGTCAAAATCACAAGACTAATTAGTTAAAAACTTTATCAACTGCACTTTGAAGTGTGTCCAATGCTGCATCTACATTGTAAAGTTTATCCAGACCAAAAAGTCCAATTCGGAAGGTCATAAAATCTTCCTTTTCATCACAATTCAATGGTACTCCAGCTGCTATTTGTAGTCCGTTATCTTTAAACCTTTTACCATTATGGACATTAATATCATCTGTGTAACATACAACTACCCCAGGAGCCTCAAAACCCTTTGCGGCGACGGATACAAGACCTTTCTGGGAGAGCATACCTCTAACTCCACTACCTAACCGCCACTGCTCACTTTCAACTTTGCTGAAACCAAACTCTTTAGTCTCTTTCATTGTATCTCTAAAATTTTTTAATGAATCGGTAGGCATAGTTGTGTGATAAGCATGACCACCATCAAGGTAAGTATCCATAATTCCCAGCCACTTTTTCAAATCCATTGAAAAGCTATTGGATACAGTCGTTTCAATCTTTTTTACAGCTACTTCACTTAACATTACTAAGCCAGCAGAAGGTGTTGAAGACCATCCTTTCTGAGGTGCAGAAATAAGAATGTCCACACCAACGCTTTCCATATCTACCCATGCACAACCAGACGCTACACAATCTAAGACAAATATAGCTCCAACTTTATGTGCTGCTTCGGAAACACTACGCAGATACTCATCTGGAAGAATTATTCCAGCAGAGGTTTCTACATGGGGAGCAAAAACAACATCAGGTTGCTTTTCTAAAATCTTTGAAACGACCTCATCAATCGAAGGTGGTGAAAATGCAGATTGTGAATCATTACTTTTTTGCCTTGCTTTAACAACTGTAAGATCCTCATAAAAATCACCTGCTTCGAATATTTGACTCCACCTATATGAAAACCAGCCATTTCGTATAACCAAACATTTTGATTGGTTGCCAAACTGACGCGCAACGGCCTCCATAGCATAAGTTCCACCACCCGGTACTATGGCAACTTTGCGCGACTTATAAATGTCACTAAGCATCTCTGACAAATCTTTCATTACTTCTTGAAAATTTTCAGACATGTGATTGAGTGACCTATCAGTGAAAACCACCGAGTATTCTAATAGTCCATCGGGATCGACATTTGCGAGAAGACCAGTCATTACGAACTCCATAAAAAAATGATATTTCTAAGATATAAGCTACTTCATACAATTGAAAACAGCAATTTTATTTTAGCTACTAAATGTCTCAGAATAAATATCTCTGAGTAGATTTTTTTGCACTTTTCCCATTGTGTTTCTGGGTAGTTTTTCAATGAAAATTACCTCTTTGGGTCTTTTGTACTTAGCTAGTTTACGCTCCAGATTGAGACCAATTTCGGATTTGCTGATCTCATGACCATTCAATTTTACAACCAGTGCAATTACACCTTCACCAAAATCTGAATGATAAGCACCAATCACTGCACTTTCTGATACTCCTTCAATTTCATCTATAGCTAGTTCAATTTCTTTCGGATAAACATTAAAACCACCTGAAATAATTAGGTCTTTGTCTCTTCCAACTATTTCGATGTAGCCAGAATTGTCCTTGAAGCCAATATCCCCTGTTTTAAAAAATCCATCAGCCGTGAAATCCTCTTCTGTTTTTTCAGGAAGATTCCAATAACCTTTAAAGACATTGTCACCTTTAATATAAATAGATCCAATATTTTGCTTTTGCACAATATCCCCATCCTCATTTACTATCTTTATTTGCACTCCTGGCAAAGCTTTACCCACTGACCCAGCTTTTCTAATACCATCGTAAGGATTAGATGTGTTCATATTCGTCTCTGTCATTCCATAGCGCTCTAAAATTTTATGCCCAGTCCTCTTCTCAAATAATTTATGCGTTTGAGACAAAAGAGGCGCACTTCCAGAAATAAAAAGTCTAATTGATTTTGTTTTTTCTCTGTTTAACGCGCTTGACTCTAATAGTCTGGTATAAAAGGTTGGTACACCCATCATTACTGTAGTATCACCCATCAATTTGATTATTTCTTCTCTGTCAAAACTTGGTAAAAATAGCATACTGCACCCTGATAACAATACGAGATTTGTTGCAACAAAGAGACCATGGGTGTGAAAGATTGGTAAAGCATGCAAAAGAACGTCATTTGAATTAAATCTCCAAGCTGTTTTTAAAACACGGGCATTTGATAGTAAATTCTTATGTGTAAGCATTGCACCCTTAGAGCGACCAGTAGTACCCGATGTGTATAATAGTGCTGCGATATCATTTTCACTGCACTCCATTACTTTACTATATCCTAAAATCCCTTTTTCTAAACAATT
This sequence comes from uncultured Alphaproteobacteria bacterium, assembly GCA_902600895.1. GTDB lineage: Bacteria > Pseudomonadota > Alphaproteobacteria > Rhodobacterales > Rhodobacteraceae > CACKLF01. The sequence goes on from CACKLF010000010.1 coordinate 31,109, forward strand.
GAGACTACCTGTACCATGCTTGGTCAATGTTTCCACTTTAATCTGGCCTAAAGCCTTGACTGCATCAATTGTCTCTTTATTTTCTTCTTCACAAATAAAAAGTCGTGCCCGTGAGTCCTTTAAGAAAAATAATACTTCCTCCTTTGTGTAGTCTGGATTGAGAGGTAAAAAGATATAGCCCATTTGGATAGAAGCTGCGACTATGTTAAGACATTCAACTGATTTAAATAGTTGAAACGCTATTCTGTCTCCCTTCTTGATTCCCAAATCCTTAAAGATAGAGGCGTATTTTTGAGTTTTTTCTGAAAATGATTGGTACGTCAACCGTGACCCATCAGCAAACAATATAAAATCCTTGTTACTTTTTTGATGCTTTCGAAATAAATTATCGAATAAAGGGTTAATTAAGTCTGCCATTTATGTTTATCAAAAATTTAACCAATTTTTTTTGAATATTTACTTTGTTTGATGACCCAACTCAAGTGTTTAAAATCACATTATATTGATTCATTTGTTTTACTTTATTTTAATTTTATACTATTTCCATAGTTATTCGCAATTTTATTAGGAAATTAAAATGCTTTACAGACATTTAGGGCAAAAAAAAACAAGAATTTCCGCCCTTGGTATTGGCGCAATGTCTTTTTCCGATTTTTATGGAAAATCAAGTACTAAAATATCACACTCCATTCTTTCTGCATCTTTAGACTTGGGTATAAATCACATCGACACTGCAGATATCTATGGCATGGGTTCTTCGGAAGAGAGAATTGGCAGTTTTTTGCAAAAAAATCCTTCAGCAAAAAAATTTTTTAAAATTGCCTCAAAGGGTAGTATTAGAAAGTCTAACGATGGGAGCACCTTTTTTGATAATTCAAGAAAATATTTAGTAGAAGCCCTTAACTCGTCATTAAAAAAATTGGGTTTAGAGAACATAGAGCTTTATTATGTTCATAGGCGTGACCAATCGATACCAATAGAAGAAGTTTCAGAAACATTGGCATCTTTTGTTAAAGAAGGAAAAATAAATCAGTTTGGCTTTTCAGAAATAGCCCCCACTTCACTGGATAAAGCTAGTGAGATACACCCTGTTGCTGCTGTCCAATCTGAATATTCACTATCTACACGCTACCCCGAATTGGGTCTCTTACAAAAAACAAAGGCATTGAGCACTAGTTTAGTCGCTTTTAGTCCTGTTGGTAGGTCTCTTTTAACAGACAATCCACATACTCAAGAAAAAGTAGATAACATGCCATTTTTGAAGCAAAACCCCAGATTTATTGAGCCCAACCTGACTAAAAATATCCAGGCAGCCTATGCCTTTCGAAAACTCGCCGGTGATTGGAATATGACAGCTGGTGGGCTAGCTATTGCTTGGCTTTTAAATAAAGATTCCCACATATTACCCATACCTGGGACACGCTCAGTAAAATATTTAAATGAAATGGCTGAAGCTTGCGAAAAAATTTTTAGCAAAACTGAAATGGAAGAAATTGAAAATAGACTTCCTATTGGCTGGGCCTTTGGAGATCGTTATTCAGTAGCTCAGTGGGTAGGCCCTGAAAAATATTGCTGATTTAAGTATTATTGTGTTTAGGTCGGACGAAAAATATTCCTATCATTATCAGTGCAAATGATGTCCAAACGAAATATGAATGTACTTCCTCAAGTAGGAGTATTCCCCAAACTATTCCAAAGAATGTTACTAAATAACCAGTCTGACCAGCAAAAACAGAGCCAGCCCGTCCTATAAGGAAGATAAACGTTGAATAACCTATTGCTGAGATTACACCAATTCCAACTAGTGAGTAAAATAATGGTGCGTTATCATTCGATGGTACAAAAAACTGACCTGATATAATCGATATGGGCAGAGAAATACCCGCAGTTGTTATACTTAAAGCGCAAGCGATTTTTATTGGTCCAACATTTTTAGGCTTTATCTTATCAATATATATATTTTCCAACGAATAGAAAACTGCACACAAAAGTGATAGGAGAACCCAAGGTACGTCTGACTTCTCAGGTAAACTATTTTCCGGAACTAATAAAACCAATAGTGCAAAAAAGCCCAATATTAACCCGATAGACCTCAATAAACCGAATCTATCAAGACCAACCATTAATGCCAGGATATAGGTAAACATTGGAACCATAGAAACAGATAAAGATAAAATTCCAGAATCTATATGGAAAGCCGCGGAGTACAAAATGACATTGGGAAAAATACCTGCCAAAAAAGTCACTATTATGATGAAAGGGAATAACGATCTATCTATATTTAAGCTGCCATATCTCCAGAGCACAAATACAAGTAAGATTGAACCAGAAACTATATTTTGCCAAAAAGTCAAACCTAACGGAGAGCCTCCTGACATTGCTGCAATTTTACTTAAAGGAAATGTTAAACCCCATGCAATGCCTAAAAAAATTAAAACTGCCCAGTTCATAAAAGACTACCCTTAATTTTATAGGACAAAAAAATGCTTAGTATTAACATTGCCCTAAACTGGACAAAGTGTGAGCCGGTCTTAACAGATTAGTTATAGATAGGGAAACCCAAAAATGAAGAATAAAGATATGAGCGAGAAAGAATTACTGAGAAAGTCACCAGAAGACTTAAAAGTCTTTATTTTCGAGGTAATGCAAAGCCTAAGCTGTTTAGAAAAAATTTTAAAAGAAATAGCTGAAAATCATGTAAATTCTAGTCTGAGCGGAGTGGAATTTCACGGAATATGAATAATTTTACAATATGCAGAGTATTGCTGAAGTGGATATTTAAGAAATGAGATTCTTCTAGAAATTAAAAAGGGTAAAAAACAGTAATATTATTGATGGGTTGGGAGGTATATGGATACCGGCATTGAATGTGGCTTTACAACACTCTATTGAGGAAACAAAAAAGTTTGGGATCAATGTAATTGGTGTCGTAAACACTGGTCATACTGGTCGACAGGGAGCTTAAACTGAGATAGCTGCTTACCAAAATAATCTTTGAATTATTATATGTGAAGGGGGAACAATGTTCAAGTTGTTATAGATTTCGAAACTTCAGCAATATCCAGTGGTAGAGTTTATTATCGCCAAAAGACTATGTTTTAAGTTGAACAAAGGAACTATTTTATACAGAGATGTTAATCTAACAGATGACCCAGAAGATTATTTTTCTTGGCGGAACCATTCTTTCAGCGAATGAAGCCAAACTATATTCACTATCAATTTTTGCAGAATTAATAACTGGGGCAATGTTAGGTTCTGCTACTTTGGAATATAACTGGCTGATTATCACAGTAGATACCCATGTTTTCAAAATCAGACCAGACCTAAGTCTATTGCTGAAGAAGTATTGTCAGATACTAAGAGATATCCGTCTGCAAAAGGCTTTGAAAAAGTAAAGATGCCTAGTGAAAGAGAGCCAAAAACTTCAAACCCATTATTTACTAAAGGTATTAAAGTAACTTGTGAACTTTGGTCTCAAATGGTTCATCACCAAAAAGGCCTAAATGCTAAGTATATAAATGAGTAACCACCGTTTAAGAATATGTTAGCCAGTTTAAATAAGAAAAGAACAGTTAAAAGCAAAAAAACTTTTCATCTAGCTTACACCTTATTACTATCAACCTAGAACATTCAATTTATCTTTACTGATACCAGGAGTTTTTAGATTGCAAAGTATACCACCTGAAAACAGAATTGTATTGGTTGGTGGAGGTCATTCGCATTGCGTATTTTTAAAAATGTGGGCTATGAAAAAAGAAAAGCCAGCCCTTGACATCATATTAATCAACCCAGAAGGTTTTACACCTTACACAGGTATGCTTCCCGGATTAATCAGTGGAAACTATCAAAGAAAAGATGCTTATGTGGATTTAACAAAATTATGTAATGCGTCAGGAGTGCGCCTACTAATAGGTACTGTTGAAAAAATTAATCTTTCTAAAAAGTCACTGGTAATAAAGGGTCGGCCTGAAATAACATTTGATATCGTATCAGTAGACGTCGGAATTAAATCAATAGCTAATGATTTTTTGTCTCAATCTGAAAGACTTGTATCAGCTAAACCCATGGATAGGCTTTACAAAAGGTGGAAAGAGTTTCTGTCAGAATCACACAAAAATGAAAAAAGTGCGGTGACTATTGTTGGTGGAGGCTTGGGAGGCATAGAGCTCGCTTTTGCAGTTAAAGAGGCTTTAGAAAAAAAGCAATCACTACATGAAGTGACGGTAATCGACAATGGTAAAATTCTCAAATATGAAACTGCTATTTTAAGGAGGAAGCTAACCAAAATTTTATTGGGAAAGAGAGTAAAAATTATCGAAAACACGAATATTTTAAGCATAAATGATAATGAAATTTCTCTTTCAAATGGAACTAGCATTCATAGTGACTTTACAATTTTGACTGCGGGGGCACACCCGCACTCATGGATTGAGGAAAGCGGGGTACCTTGTAAAAATGGGTTCATTGTTGTAGATTGTTTTTTAAAATCCCCAGAGTTTCCCTTCTTATATGCTGCTGGTGATTGTGCTCATCTTGATAGTACACCTAGACCAAAAGCTGGGGTATTTGCTGTCAGGGCAGGACCCTATTTATTTTATAACATCATCTCATACATTGAAAATAGAGCTCCTAAAAAATTTTATCCTCAAAAAAATCACCTTAAACTTATTTCTATTGGGAACCAGAAGGCAGTATCTTCTGGAAGAGGATTTCAGCTCTCAGGAGGTGTGATCTGGTATTGGAAAAATTTAATAGATATGAAATTTATGGAGAGCTTCTCTAAGCTAAAACCGATGAGTCACAAAAAAGAAGTAGAATCTGGAGAAATACAAAGACAAATGATTTGTGGGGGTTGCGGATCAAAAATTGGTCAGGATTTACTCAATCAAGCAACTTCAAAGATAGTTAATAAGAAAAACAAAAATGTACTTAATTCAATAGGTGACGATGCAGCGATAATAAAAATTGATTCATCAAAACAAATTGTTACCACCGACCACCTTAAGGCATTTACCAAAGACCCCTGGCTAATGTCTCGTATCTCTATAATTCACTCCTTAGGAGATATTTGGGCTATGGGAAGTAAGCCTAAATATGCCTTACTTAATATTATCTTACCTGAAGCAAATAAATCAATTCAAGCAAACTGGTTAGAAGAAATCATGGATGCTGCGAAGTATACTTTTTTAAGTGAAAACATATCTTTGATTGGCGGTCATACAACCCAGGGAGCAGAATTAACCATAGGAGTTACTCTGTTAGGAGACATGGTTAGCAAACCTACTGAAATTAGTAATGCTAAAATTGGTGATAAGATTATTCTGACCAAACCTATAGGAACAGGTGTCATTTTAGCAGGTGAGATGCAAGGCTTAACGTCAGCGCAGCATTTAACAAATGCTCTATCTTGGATGCAAAAAAGCCAAAGCTCACTAATCGAAATAGCGAAAGAATGTAACGCTATTACTGATGTAACTGGATTTGGTTTGATAGGCCACCTTATGAATATTTGTGAAGCCTCACATGTCTCTGCAACAGTCTCTATTAAAAAGATACCGTTATTAAAAGGAACTATTGAACTTGTGAAAAACGGTGTAGAGTCCACTCTTTTCCCAGAAAATAAGAGTAAAAATAAAAATGTTCATCTCATTAATGATGAGGCATTAGACTTACTTTTTGATCCTCAAACTAGTGGTGGTATGTTAATTTCTACCTCAGATAGAAAAGTTAAGGCAGTACAAAATCATTTAACTAAATCAGGATTGCTAAGTTCAGTAATAGGAGAAATGGGGCGCGGAGAACCACACATATTTATCAGAAATTAGCTTAAAACTCCAAGCAGCTTTTAATTTTATCCACCGCCACCTTTAAATCTGAAGGTTCGAAATTATCCAACTTTATCCTCTTAATGATCTGAGAACCATTTTTATCTGATGATGTGCTATATCTTGGATCATAATGATGTTTTATTAACTCCTCAGCCAATTTGATATAATTTTTTTCGTTAAATAAATTTGACCAATATAACACCCTTTCAAGTCCCTGAATTTTCTTGAGTGAAGCTAGTTTTTCCAAAAACCTTTTTTGATCTCTTATCAAGAGCAAATACTCTTTGACCAGATATTTTGACCTTTGCTCTACAGGTCCTGACAGTACAATGCGATCTGCCGTTCTCATTTTTTTCCAAAGGGCCGAAGGTAAAGATATCCGACCAATTTTGTTTGACTCTGCCTCTAAAACTATTGGTTCTTTTGGATCAAATCTCTTTATCTTTCTATAAAGTTCACTTTCAAACGACTTTTGGGTTGGTTGAACATCGTCTAAGGAGCCAAAAACTGATCCTTTATGATTTGCCAACCCTTCAAGATCGATAATATTTACACCCTCGTCACCAAGCAACTTGAGTATTTGAGTCTTAGCTGTACCTGTATTACCTGCTATTAAATATATCTTTCTTTCGAAAGTATCTTCATATAATGATTTATATATTATTTTACGATAAGATTTATAACCACCCTCAATTACTGATACCTTCCATCCCACTTCACTTAATATGGTAGCAAACGCTTTTGACCTTCGTCCTCCACGCCAACAATATATCAAAGGCTTCCAAGTCTGGTTATTTTTTACTAGTATTTTTCTTAAATGCTGACCCACATTTTCAGCTATCAATGCTCCACCGAGTTTCCGTGCCTCAAATGGGCTAACGTTTTTGTAAATACTTCCAACATCTCCTCTCTCTGAGTCAGATAGTGCAGGTAGATTTATGGCCTCAGGAACATGGTCGGCTGAAAATTCAGAAGGTGAGCGAACATCTATAATTGCATCAAAAGAATTCTCACCTATTTCATTTGCACATATATACTCAATGGGTTTCATTATCTAATTCACTTACCTTCTGAAAAATTACCAAAGAGGATCTTTTTTAGTCAACCATTATGAGTAAATATAACAGACCAGTTGTGACTACTAAAGAGCGTAGTCTACTTAGATCAATACGCCGTATCAATAACGTTTAGCGCATTAACCAATAGATACTGGTCACTTTACTAACCTCCAAATAAATGGAACCAAAAGACCGGCAATTAAGAGTTTATATAAATCTCCAATTAAGAAAGGATAAAACCCTTTTATAAGAGCGTATTCGAACCCTTTAATGACAGAAAGTTGCAAAATTCCGAACGAGTATATTATTACCAGCCCTATCAACATGCAAATTAGTGACGTCAATATATTTCTTCCCCATCCCCTGTCTGCTAAACGGCCCAAGACCAACCCTGCAACAAGAAACCCAAGAATAAATCCTCCAGTAGGACCAAACAAGTACAAAAGGCCACCTCCATATGCAAAAACTGGAAACCCGATAGCCCCTTGAAAAATATATAGCCCTATCGTTGATGTAGCCAAAGATCGCCCATAGAGCATGCCAATCATCAAAACCGCCAATGGTTGCAAGGTCATGGGAACTGGATAAAGATCAACTTTAATCTTTGCTGAAATAATAAGCAATATGCTACCAAGAGCCACTAAACTTATGTTGGTAAAATTAAACACTCTATTTTTACTTGATTTTGCAACAACTAACTCAATCCAACTCATGGATCCTGATTTTGAATCTGCCATCTTTTATGCGTTCTCCCTAATTAGATAAAATGAAATTTCTTATATATCATACCATACAAAAAACTATCAAATTTTCAAAATAAAAACAAAAATGATATCACCAAAAACTGGCTATTATCTTTATTTAAAAATTTTAATTTACTCATTTCCAAATGGATGTATTTAGAGGTTTAAGGCACTTACAATCCATGTGCTAAAATTCATCATAATACCTTCGTCAGTTTCATATTTACTTAACTCCAACTTAAGGGCTTCGAAGAATCTTTCTCTTGTTTTGCTACCTGAATTTTCTATTGGACCAGACATTGGACCCATCCTTCCAAGAAATCTCGCTGCCTCATCTAAGGTTCTACCAGCACTATGCGCACACGAAAAATTTTCAAAGCTAACATTTTTCCATCCAGCTTCATTTAGAATACTTATTACATATTCTTTGTCTTCAAAAGCAAAGGGGCCTGGTGTTTTTTCTGGAGGGGTTGGGGGCAATTCAAGAAATCGAGAAGCAATTTCAGTTGGGAGCTCTATCCAGTCATTCTCGAGACGTTCAGCCCAACAGGCAAATATAAATCTCCCACCTCTTTTTAAACTTCTTCTTAAATTACTGAAAGCAACTACTGGGTTATCAAAAAACATTACCCCAAATCTACTAAATAAGGCATCAAACGAATTTTCTTTAAATTCATAAGTCTGAAGGTCGGCCAAGGTATACTTTATGTTGACAAGGTTGCTATTAATTCTTCTTTTTTCAGCATAATCTAACATTGGCTCACTTATATCAAAGCCCTGAACCAAGCCACTTTTTCCTATTTTTTTACTAATCAAAAAGCTCATCGTACCAGTTCCACAACCTAGTTCTGCAATCTTTTCTCCTTCAATAGGGTTAAGTTTACTCAGAGCCGCCTCACCGATAGGCTTGAGCAATGAGTCAATCTTAGGCTGCAACTCGACCCAAGACTTTCCTTTGGATTCATTCCAAAATTTTTTTTGATCAACATTAACTTTGCTGGTTTGCATTAAATTTCCTTAATCAAAGAACATTTACAAAAACCTTTCCGAACAATAACAAAACATTTATAAAGTTAAATTACAAATAATTATTGATGGTTTCAGTAACCTTACAATGAGAGAAAATACTATGTCAGAATTAAAGCCGCCATTCAGAGCAGACCATGTTGGAAGCTTGTTAAGAACCACAGAATTGAAACATGCTAGGAATAAACACTTTAACGAGGAGTCCATTTCAGCCGACGAATTGAAGGAGATAGAAAATAAAGAGATTATTAATAATATAAAAATGCAAGAAAATGCGGGCTTAGTTGCTATCACAGATGGAGAGGCGCGGCGCTCATTTTGGCACTATGATTTTATGGGTAGTTTAAGTGGTTTGGACTTGGTTGAACGCGATGAAGGGGTTCAATTTGCCACTATGAAACTTCGACCAATCTTTCCCACAATTACTGACACACTGGACTTTCCTCGCGACCACCCTATGCTTTCCCACTATCAATATGTTGCAGAAAATACAAAAATGATCCCTAAAATTTCTATTCCGGGTCCGAGCAGTTGTCACTTTAGGACTGCATTAACTGATATACACCCCGAAAAATATAAAGACCTTGACTTATTATGCACAGACATATCAAAAGCATATAAAAAAGCTGTGAAAGCCTTTTATGATGTTGGTTGCAGGTATTTGCAAATGGATGATATTTTCTTCGCGTATCTTTGTGATCCCAAGCATAGGCAAGCAAAGAAAGATGAAGGGATGGATCCAGATGATCTTATTAAGAGATATGCAAAAATGATGTATGAAGCTATTGCTGAGCGGCCAAAAGATATGATAATTGGAATGCATCTGTGTCGAGGAAACTTTCGATCTACCCACGCTGCGGAGGGTGCCTATGATCTGGCAGCTGACGCCGTTTTTAATATGACTGATGTCGATGTGTTTTTTATGGAATATGACACTCAAAGAGCCGGAGGATTAGAGCCTTTACGACTTCTGGCAAAAGGTAAGCAGAGAGTTCTGCCTGGATTCATTACCACAAAGACTGGAGAATTAGAAAAATTAGATGATCTAAAAAGAAAATTTGAGGAAGCAGCACAATTTGTAGACATGGATCAGCTTGGAATAGCTCCGCAATGCGGTTTCTCTTCAACAGAAGAGGGGAATGATTTATCTATAGATGATCAAAAAAGAAAACTTGATCTCGTAGTGAAGGTTGCTGAAAGTATTTGGGGCGGGGTTAATACTTAACTCAGTTAGGAGAAAATTAAAATGGAAGAAAGTTTTTCACGAAGAAATATTTTGTCACCAGGAGAGTTGAGAACACTTAACCAAAAGTCCAACCTGATGGGATTTCTACAACTAATTAGTCATTTAGCACTAATTTTTACAGTTGGATATGCTCACTTTTATGTTAGTGGGTCTTGGTTATGCCTCATAACAGGCTTTGGACTCGGCGTATTGGTGAACTTTTTATACGCTGGTCAGCATGAACTATCCCATTCAACAGTATTCAAGACGCCATTAATAAATGAACTTTGTGGAAGAATTATCGGGTTTTTCATGTTTTTCCCTAGAGATTTTGACCAAATTATGCACTTTGCTCATCATAAATTTACGCAAAATTGGGAAAAAGATGGGGAGCTTGTACGAGAACCGTTTACACTTAGCTCTTATTTGTTATGGCTTTTCGGAGTAACTTATTGGAAAAATAGGTGGATTGGAATCATTAGGCGAAGTTTAGGAAAGATAATCGAACCATATATTTTTAAAAGCCAGGAGCGAAAAGTTATAATTGAGTCTCGTGTGCATCTTGTGGGATATCTGTTAATATTTTTTACTTCCATTTATTTTCAAAGCTGGATTGCAGTTTATTACTGGATACTACCTATGATACTCACTAAACCTATACACCAGCTCCAAAACACAATTGAACATTTGGGTTTGTCTCATGAGAGCGATATTTTGCACAATACTCGATCGACAAAGACAAATTTTTTCTTTAAATGGCTATGTTGGCAAATGCCTTATCATACCGCTCACCATACCTTCCCATCTGTCCCATTTTGGAAACTGAAGCATCTAAACAAAAAAGTTGAGGACATATCCGGTCCCGTACATTCTATGGGATGGCTTGAATTCCAATTTGAGGTAATATCAAAACTCCTTGAAAAAGATGAAAGTCAATGGCCGGCTTCCGAAGTTTGGGTTGTTTCTAGTAAAGATAAGAAAAAAGAGTTTAAATTAGAAGCATGACAGAGAAAGGTCACTCCTTAAAAATTTTTACATCTCTATGGTCTATGAAGCCGCATGACCACACTGGAAAAATATTGTCACATCAAGATATCTGTTTGAAAGTAAAGGATGCTGAGTTTGACGGGCTTGCCTTGGATCTAGGAGCAAGTGACATCAATGAAGCAAAGGCCATTCAACCATATCTGGAAAAAAATGATCTCATACCCTTAATCGTAGCTTTCCCCAAAACAGTAGCGTCGCTTGAAGATACTTTACTTATGGCAAAGGATTTTGGATCTCCATTTGTAGATGTGATTGGACAGGTGACCCCTCTATCAATTGAAGGCATGGTACCCATAATTAGAGATTGGTTAGAGATGTCTGATAAAGTGAATATGCCTATACTTTTTGAAACCCATAGAAACTGCATTACTAATGACTTATACACCACACTGCTGCTACTAGACGCTATCCCTGAAATGAGGTTGTGTGCAGATCTATCTCACTATGTTGTTGATAGAGAGTTCTGGTATCCTTTAAGTAATAGGGATTTAGGATTGATATCAAGAATTATAGACAGATCAGATAGTTTCCAAGGAAGAGTGGCAAGCCGACAACAAATTCAGTTACAACTAAATTTTCCTCAAAATAAAAAATGGATAGATTTGTTTAAAAGTTGGTGGAAAGAGGGTATTTATAAATGGAAAAAACGCAATTTTTGTGATGATTTCTTATTCCTTTGTGAGTTAGGCCCTCCTGAATACGCTATGACGGATCAATTTGGTAGAGAAATGTCCAATAGATGGGAAGAGTCTCTTCTTATTAAATCATGGATCCAAGAAATATGGAATGCTACAGACAAATCTGGGAATTAAATTTCTTAAATTTTTAACCTCTCAACTTGAGTTAGGAATACACCTATGACAACCAAAATTAATGCAAAAAACTGTACCCAAATCCACGAACCCCCAAGAAAGAAGACAAATACCATCACATAAAATGGTGCTGAATTCATATGAATGGATGCCATCGCTATTCCCAACTTTGAAACCCCAACAATCCATAGAACTTGGGATATCGAAATTCCGAAGGCTGCAAAGATAATGATGCAATATATCTGCTCGAGAGTCATAGCTTTAAGAATTGAAATATAACCAGAGTCAAATTTAATCATTATGTAAGGAACACAAACAAAGATTGCTGCTCCCAGTATAGAAATAGACCCTTGAGCAATTTTACTATAATTTGGTAGAGTTTTGGTTATTTCGCGTGATCCCCAAGCAAAAAGAAATACACCTGGCAACGAACATAGTAGACCCCAAATATAATAAGAGTTATCTTCGAATCCAAAGGTCATAACTATACCTCCGATTATTGAAACAATCAGACCAATTAGATACTGGAGTTTCAAAACCCTATTATCAGATAATATTTCAAGTATTGTCCCAAAAATAGGCATAAAAGCAGCAGCAATCGCTACTGTCACAGCATTAGAAAGACTTTGGGCATAAATAAATATACATCCTCCTGCGCCAAAACCAAAACCTCCGTAAAGTAAGCACTTGAGAATTGGAAATGATTTGAGATTAATATACCCCTCAAACATAAACCATATTAGTAAAGCAATGATTGAAGCCAACAGTAAGCCTAAGACATATACAAAAAGTGGGTCAAAATTAAGAAGTAAAATATCTTTAGCCGGGAACCCTGAAGCCCATAGAACCATCGCACTTATACAGAAAAAATTTGAATACAACTTTTCCATAATGGTCCTTTGTGATATAACGTAAAAACGAGAGTTGATAGTGTGATGATTTATTTGTGGATTGAAACAAGATTGAGCTGAGTTCTTGCTAAAACTAAATCTGTTCTCGAAACTTGGCAAATAAAAAATTGAGTAAAGTGATTCTCACTTTTTCATGCCTTAAAAATTCCGTCCAAATCATTATTTTTATATTTCAAAAACCTATTATCGTAAATACCAAACCAGTCAGCCAAAATTCTTTCATAAACGGCTCTATAATCCATGGTAAACCTCATATCACCATCTTCCAATTTACCTAAATCAGGATGGACCCCCCAAAACCCACCATTTACAGACCCCCCAACTACAAAATGAGGGGCAGCAGTACCATGATCTGTTCCATCCGTGTAGTTTTCTGCCGCTCTTCTACCAAATTCTGAGTAAGTCATTATTAAAGTATTTTCCCACTGGCCTATTTTCTTTAGCGCTTTTGCAAAGTCAGCTGTTGCGCGCCCTAGACTCCGTAATCTGTTCCTATGCCTCCATGGCTGGCCTTCATGGGTGTCAAATCCCCCTATTTTGACTTTTAAAATTGGAGAACTAATACCCGCATTTATCAATAGTATAGCTCTAGTGAACTGTGCTCCAAGATCACCACCCTCTATTTGAAAGTCCCTAATATAGCTTTTCTTCAATTTTCTAGAAATACTTTCCATTGAGGAGTTCAACGTATGAGCTCTGTCAAGTAACATTCTAAGTGCCTCATTTTTTGTATCCACTGCTGGCACTTCATCAGAAGTTAGCTCCATAAATTGTTGCGCTGAAGTCATAGACAACCAGATACCTGATGGAGATGAAAAAATTCCCATACCACCGTCGAGACTAATACCATGAGCCTCTAATTGATCGTGACCTGATAGACTCTCAATATCCTCAGTCAGCCAGCCATTGCGACCCGAACCACTTCCATCACCACCGGTCTCCCAAAGCGCTATTGATTTAAAATGAGAACGATTAGCACCAGGATATCCCAATCCGTGAATGATAGCCATCTCTCCTGCTTCCCAAAGTTTTCCTACAGATTTCATGGCATCGTGAAGGCCAAAATCTTTTGACAAGGTTATTGTTTCTGACTTGTCCAGGCCTATATTGGGTCTCAGTTCCCTGTATCTGTGATCATTTAAGGGAATTACTGTATTTAGCCCATCATTTGCACCAGATAGTTCAATGAGAACTAATCTCCTACCTGATTTTTGTGCTGCATAGGCTATCTTAAGCGGCACAACAGGAATCACAATTCCTGAAACCAAAATTTTTAATACTGACCTTCTGTCCACATTAATACCTATTTTAAATTATAGACTGGATCAGTTATTATTGAAGATACATCTTCGCTAGTTCTAGATACAACTACCGGATCTACCGCCAAAAACAGATCTGCTAATGACACTATATGATTATCTCTAAAAGATTTTTCTATTTCAAACAAGCTAGTTTTTGGTTTTGTGTTAGCTGGAAATGGAATACCCGTCTTCAATCCCTCCATCATAGACATCATATTCGCACTTTCTTGGGATGGGCGGACAATTAGTGGTTCTGAGCCCACAGATTTAACATAACGAGTTTTTGGTAATGTCTTCAAGATGAAATCTAATGTATCTGACCAACCGTCTGTTCGCTCTCTTTCTACTGCTCTTTTCCATTCTCTTCCCTTCTTAATTTCTTCAAAAATTTTTGGCATTGACGCCCACAAGGCATCTACAAATTTCCTGTCAGACTTTTCGAGGCCCCAGTAGTGCGCTTCGTGATCTTCGTTGTTTCTTCGGATTAAAGAAATTTTTATATCTTTATTATAGGGAGGCCTGTCACTTTTATGAACTTTCTGAGGCCACCGATTTTCAAAGCAATCAGGGTAGCATCCCATCGATGACAACATCAAAAAAAGATTACCATTTTTTCTTTTTACCAATTTTATTCGTATAGCATTATACCTAATATTGTTAAACTTAACATTCAAAAGATTTATGGCAATCTCATTCCAATCTCTGTTTTTGTTAAACCGATTCATCCAGCTCAAACCTGCACGCTCGACATATAGTTTATCTCGTTTGTCACTATCTAGTTTATTAGAACTATTGCTATCTACTAAAGAAATAGATTTTCTCATTTCAACCCAACCACTACAATATAGTTCACCAGGATCACTGTCACACGTATTGCCATGTTGCTCACCGTCACTAGATAAAAAAAGTTCATTATCAACTTTAATCCAATCAACAAAAAAGTTTCGGTCTCCGTTATCACTGCCGCCAGGACCACAACAGTGATCATTCATAAAGGTAACTTCTACGGTGTCGAATTCATCACCATTTTCAATATTTAGTTGCAATGTTTGCCATGGAAGTTGAGAAGCATCCTTAATTCTACCAAACTTTTCCGTATCATGACCGTTTACAGCTTTATGCGTAGAGGAATAGATAAGTCCAGTCTTTTTGATTGATCGCAAGCATCTCTTTGATAGGTATTGTATATCATTAAAATTTGCTTTATCAGCCCAAAATTTATCTCCTGCCCGACTTTCTACTGCACTTAATTTAACTAATAAGTTCCCAAGAAACTCTTTCTTTCCCAGATGTGAGCACAAACCTTGCAGAATGCGTTTATCATTTGATGATAAATGTCTGTATAATTTATCGAATCTACCATCCCTAAGAGAATCTGAATTTATAAAAAACACTCCAGGAGAAGTATCTTTGTAGTCGCTTAATTCTTGGGGAATTTCAGCCTCAAAAGTGTCTTCAATTAACTTAATACCATAAAAATCACCCCAAACAGCATGGCCTTCAAGCCCAACTGTTATCACTTTTTTCATTCCTTCTAACTTCGAAGTAACATCCTTGAATGTTAAAGTAGCATGAATCAATTCATCTCCAACCAATTTTTCTGATACCTCGTAATCACTGTACATAAACGGCATGCTAACTTCCCTCTTCACAATATTATTAATCAATTGAATTTTAAATTTGGATGGTCCTTTATAATCTTCCGAGGCATATCGAAGCGCTATCGACCGTTTTGTCATCTCAACAGGAGCTGTCTGAGCATTTACCATATTCTCTACATTAGAACCTAAAGAAGAAAAAAAACTCTTTGCTAAATAAGATCTATTTAACAGACCTGATGGTGTAATCCAACTTTGACCACCTGGCCAGCCAGCAACGTTAGGATGCTCGAATAAATTTTGTCCTAGCAAGCTTAATTTATTTGGCAATGTATTCCAGTCAGCGGGTAGAAATCCCGTACTCCGAATTGTTCCAATCAGATAATCAACTGGTGATTTCACAATCGTTGCACGCACACTCTCATCCCAAAACGCTTTTGAAGTAAGAACTGATCTCAACAAAGTTCTGATGTCAAAGTCACTCCTTTTAAACCTTTTGGCTATAGACGTTATCTCTTCTTCATTTTCAGCGACCTCCGAAACAAAATATCTCCAAAATTTTCTTGTCAGAAACTCTGATGCATTTTCTTGCTCAAATAATATATCAACAAATTGGTCTCCATTAAAATCTCCTGACTTGCCAAAAATACTTTTAATACCATTGTCATGTCTCCACCCATCGAACATAAATGATGTATTTCTTATTTTATTTATTGAATAGCCTGTTAGAGCACGAGCTCCCTCCTTAACAGTTTTTTCAGAATAGTTGCCTTCTCCTAATACGAATAATTCCATTAACTCACGCGATAAATTCTCATTTGGCTTTCCTTTTTCTGAAAACTCATTATCCAAATAATTGAGCATGGCCGGATCCTTAATAACTGACTTCGTGAGCATTTTGAAATTTCCAGAACCAAGTTCCCTGAACATGATGTTTTGCCTAGCTATTGAAGTGGATTGCTCGTTTATCGCAGAGTATGATGATACGAAATGGTTGTGCCAGAAAAGAACAAGGCGTTCAGTTTGAGGAGATGGTGTTTCTATCATCTCTTTCACCCACCAAATTCGATACTCACTCATCTCCCGATCTCTTGCAACTCTAAAAGACTGTTCTTCCTCGCTATTAAGATCACCATCTATCCAATAGGGTGGATTGGGGCCATCAAGGAATTTTGGCAAAGGAAGCCAGCTTTCAGTTTTAATCTCATTTATAATATAGCTTATTGCTTTTGATCGTGTCATACCCATCAGTTTGTTCACATCTTTTATATTAGCTCCAATTCCAACCCTTTCCAAAAGATGCCTAGCATCACCTATACCAATCTTTTTCTGAAGAAAGTCTTTGGAACTCTCATCCAATTCTTGTTGTTCATTCCAAAGTTCATACACTGAGTTTATTGACCTTTGAATGTCGACAGAATCTAATGTCATTTTCTGTCTTTTATGGAACATTGACAATGCACGCGCCGTTTTACCCCCCCAAAGCCCATCAGCCTTTCCAGGATTAAAGCCAGTGAGGATCAAAGCTCTTTGAAGTTGCTCAACTTTGGAGTCATAATTAGAGGCAGACGCTACGCCAAAAAAAAGAAAAGGAATGGCAAGAACCAAAGTTATGGTAAAATTAAATATAAAATGAGTTTTCATCTGAAAATCCAAAAAATGCATTTTAATTTTATCATTTAGTTTTTTTAGTGCAATAATGTAAATATGGAATCAAAATTAAAAAAAAATCAGTTGGATCTTAAAACATTAATAGAGAGTAAGAAAGATGATCTCATATCCTTGACACAAGATTTAGTAAGGATTCCAACTTTGAACCCTCCAGGAGAGAATTATTTAGAGATTTGTGAGTACCTCGAAAAACGACTAAAAAGATCACATTTTTCGACCAAACTAATCAGAGCAAAAGGAACACCTGGTGATTCAGACAAGTATCCGAGGTGGAATATTGTTGCAAGAAGGGAAGGTCCCAAAAAAGGAGACTGCGTGCACTTTAATTCACATACAGATGTTGTTGACATCGGATCAGGGTGGTCCTTTGATCCATTTGGAGGACAGGTAAATGATGGCAAAATATATGGACGTGGTACTTGTGATATGAAAGGCGGTCTTGCCTCCTCAATAATTGCCTGTGAGTCTTTTCTAGAATTGTTTCCAAATTTTAACGGAACATTAGAAATATCTGGAACTGCTGATGAAGAAACAGGTGGCTACGGTGGGGTAGCCTACCTTGCAGAGAATGGATTTTTTTCGCCTCAAAAAATTCAACATGTAATCATTCCAGAACCTCTAAATAAAGACCGTATTTGCCTTGGACACAGAGGAGGATGGTGGGCTGAGATTGAAACGTTAGGGAAGATAGCTCATGGATGTATGCCATTTTTAGGGGATTGTGCAGTCAGGCACATGGGAGCCGTTTTAGAAGAGTTTGAGAACAATTTATACCCGAAGCTTCAGAGCAGAAAAACCGAAATGCCTGTAGTTCCAGAAGGTGCCCGCCACTCTACAATGAATATTAATTCTATTCATGGAGGTCAAGTTGAACCAGACCCACAAACGGATGCATTACCTTCCCATTGTGTTC
>CACKLF010000011.1 GCA_902600895.1 uncultured Alphaproteobacteria bacterium
TTTTAAAATTTAACGAAGAAGAAAAAGAGCAAGCAGGTTCCATACTGTATGGGAATGATATTTATCCTGGTGGTTGGATTAATATGGGCCAACCCCTATGGGGTGAAGATGTCGAATATGAAGATGGTACAGAAGCAACTATGGAACAAGAAGCTCAAGATGTAGCCGCATTTTTAATGTGGACGGCTGAACCAAAATTAAACGTCAGGAAAGAATCCGGATTTCGAGCATTATCGATGCTAATTATACTTGCTACCCTGCTATTCTTTACTAACAGACGGTTGTGGGCACCAATCAAAGGTAAATAGAATACTTCACCTTAATCAATATATAACTTAGTCCCACCTCGCTTTTTCTGCAAAACATGTTATATCTAAAACATAAAACTTATTTATGTTGAGCCAATGAACACCTTCGGTAATCTTTTTAGGGTAACAACCTGGGGCGAAAGTCACGGAAAAGCTATTGGGGCGACCATTGACGGTTGCCCACCAAATGTTCATATTGATGAAGACTTCATTCAAGATTTTTTGGACCAGAGAAAACCAGGTCAGAGCAAATTTACGACACAACGGAAAGAGGATGACAAAATGGAAATTTTGTCAGGAGTATTTGAAGGTAAAACAACTGGCAGCCCACTACAACTAATCATTCTAAATAAAGACCAAAAATCAAAGGATTACAGTGAGATTGCAAATTCATTTAGGCCAGGTCATGCCGACATCACCTATTATCAAAAATACGGAAATAGAGACTACAGAGGCGGAGGCCGATCCTCAGCCAGAGAAACTGCTGCAAGGGTGGCCGCTGGTGGAGTAGCAAGGCTATGTATTAAAAAATTGATACCAGATCTGAAAATATTTGGACATTTAATACAAATTGGCACAAAGCATATTAATCGATCTGATCTTGATTTTTCTGAAAGGCACAAAAACCCATTTTTTTCTGCAGATAAGAATATAGTTGAAGAGTGGTCTAAATATCTCAAAGAAATAAGAAAATCTGGAGATTCTGTTGGTGCAGTAATTGAAATAATAGCCAAAGGAGTTCCAGCCGGACTGGGCGCTCCAATTTATGGAAAACTCGACTCAGAATTGGCAATGGCTATGATGTCGATCAATGCTGTGAAGGGTTTTGAAATAGGTGCTGGTATGAAAGCGGCCGAACTAACCGGTAGCGAGAATGCAGATGAAATTTTTTTAGATAAAGGCCAGCCAAAATATACCAGTAATAACTCTGGGGGAGTATTAGGAGGTATAAGTACTGGTCAGGATATAATCATTCGCTTTGCTGTGAAACCAACTTCTTCCATACTTAATTCTAAAAAAACAATCTCTAAAGATGGAAATGAAGTGGATTTAATTACTAGAGGAAGACACGACCCTTGCGTAGGAATAAGAGCTGTACCTGTTGGGGAAGCAATGATGGCATGCACAATTCTAGATCATTTTTTGCTTCATAGGGGCAACATTGGCAAAAACCAAGGTGAGTTTATTAGTGAATAGAAAAATAATCATCGGATCTACGTTAAAATAGTACAAGTACTGCGGTCATCGAAAACCTAATAAATTAAAAAGAATTGGAGCTTAATGCATGGTATTGGTAGATAAAGTTGGAAAAAAAGAGAAGGAACTTGCTTCTCTATGGTTCTTTTCTTTAAGAGACAATATCTGTTCTAAATTTGAAGATCTAGAACAAGATCAAACCACTGGCCCATTTAAACATCTTCCACCTGGAAAATTTGAGCGTAAAGAAACATTTCGTAACGGTGATGGAGGAGAAGACGGTGGAGGTGGAGTAATGTCTGTAATGCGTTCGGGTCGTTTATTTGAAAAAGTTGGGGTCAACATTTCTACTGTTTATGGCAAGCTCGGGGATGCGGCACAAAAATCTATTTCTGCAAGAAATAACATACCTAACCTAGATAAAGATCCAAGATTCTGGGCATCTGGTATCTCACTTGTAGCACACATGAGATCACCAAAGTGTCCAGCAGTACATATGAATACTCGTATGTTTTGGACAGCAAATGGCTGGTGGTTTGGCGGTGGTACCGATTTAAACCCAATGGTTGAGGAAGTGGAGGACACAAAATTCTTTCATAGTATCTTGGAAGAAGCTTGTACAAGACATAACAAATCTTACTATAAGAAATTTAAAGAGTGGGCAGATGAGTATTTCATGATCAAACATTGGAGAGAACCTAGAGGAGTTGGTGGAATATTTTTTGATGATCACTGTACGGGAAACTGGAATGCGGATTTTAATTTCACAAAAGATATCGGTAAGGCATTTCTAGAAGCCTATATACCAATCACAAAAAAGCACAGAGACGAAACTTGGTCCAAAGAAGATAGAGAGTGGCAACTTATTAAAAGAGGCCGGTATGCTGAGTTTAATCTTGTTTATGATAGGGGAACTCAGTTTGGACTACAAACGGGCCACAATCCTGAAGCTGTATTAATGAGCCTTCCACCAGAAGCTAAGTGGCCTTAGTTTAATTTTACAAATATTTTAACAGCTCTTTCTTATTCAACTTGAAATTGGATTTTAACCAAATATCCTCTAACTTGATGAGTTTTTTACCAATCTCTGGCCCACTTTTGAACTTATTTAACAAATCTTTACCACTTAAAGGAAACCTTGCATCGGCTGCAGCTTTTATAATTTTTTTTGCTAAATTTTTTTCTACAGTAATCAATTTAGAACCCGAATTTACCAGCCAACTCTCAGCTATAAGTTTTCCATACTTATACGCCACTAACATCAAATCACTATGATTTTCCATGCATTTCCTTAGTTGCTCTAATGTTTTTCTATCAGCTGCCTTAATTGCAACGTAATTTGACCATTTTCCACCCAGTTTTTTATTGAGGGAAAAAAGTCTACTCAAAAGTGACGGTTCAGTACCGTAAAACTTTTCTAAATGAATAACTTTTTTTAACTCCTCTACGTCTATTTGGGGGAAAATCTCCTCCAAGACATTCATCTTAAGCAATAACTCAAAAGTTTTTTGAGGTTTGGGGGCCATAAGGATACGACTTAACTCTGCCCAGATTCTTTCTTTACTTAAAAACTTTATTTTTGACACTTGTTTATAAATGGCCTCACGAACTTCGATATCTATTTTATTGCTTCTTTGGTTAAATTCAGCACGAAAACGAAAATATCTCAAAATCCTTAATCGGTCTTCTTTAATTCTTTCTAAGGGATCTCCGATGAATTTTACTTTTTTACTCAAAAGGTCACTCAGAGCATTTAAGGGATCTATAATTTCACCATTCATTTTCATATAAACACTATTCATTGTAAAATCCCGACGCTTTGCATCCAAATGAAGTTTTGAAGTGAAAACTACTTTAGCTTTTCTTCCGTCAGTTTTAATGTCCTGCCTGAAGGTTGTGACTTCAAATTTTCTACCAGAGTTAAGTATAGTAACGGTTCCATGAGAGAACCCCATAAGTAATACGCCAAATCCATTAATTTCAGCTTTACGAACAACTTCATCTGGAAGAAGTTCTGTAGCCAAATCAATATCACGAATTTTTTCTCCCAAAATTACGTTTCTTACGCAGCCGCCTACTAAATAGACTTGTGCTTCATCACTCTCAAGTGCTGACACCACTTGCATAAGTGCTAGGTCATTCCTCCATAATTTTTTAAAGTTAGTATTCATAACATCATCCTGAACTTCTATTTCTTGATTATTATATACTATCCATTAAAAGTAGAAATCATATCAGAAAGGGATTTAATTATCCTAGCAGTAGCACCCCAAATATAACGTGGTCCGAAAGGGATTGCATAGTATTCTCTGGCTTGCCCTCTATATCTAACTTTATGCAAAATCATGTTCTTTGGATTCATTAAAAATGCAAAAGGGACCTCAAATATCTCACTTACCTCTTTACTATCCGGTAAAAGTAGAACTTTCTTAGAGGTAATTTCTGCTAGAAAAGGTGTTATCATAAAACCTGTAACCGTTTGATGTTTCGGAATTGTGGCTATCTTACGGATCAATTTTGGGTCCAAGCCTATTTCTTCTTTTGTCTCACGCAGAGCGCAACTCCAGTGTGTCTCCTCATTTAGTATCACCTTTCCTCCAGGAAACGATATTTGACCTGGATGATTTTTTAAAGCCGTTGACCTTTTAGTAAATATAACATTGAACTCACTCTTTCTTCTGATCAAAGGAATTAACACAGCTGCAGGGATGGATTTATCAAAGATTTTACCCTCTGAATATAGCAAATCCTTTAATGTTATGTCTGATGAAAACGAACCCAGTTTGTGAGCTGTTACCTTAGATAAATGATCTTCAATTTGCCTTAAATTCATAGTAATTCGATATAAATGCTGTGATTTAGTGCTGAGATTTCATTCCTAATGAGTCTGGATTAAATGAATAGTTTGCACCACAAAACTGACATTCTGCTGTCACTTTTCCAGCACTATTTGTCATTTTTTCGATATCCCTTGAAGAATAAATAGACATAGTCTGCTTTACTTTATCAGGACTACAAGTGCACCCAAACTCAATATTTCGCTTTGCATAGACTATTGGTCGTTCCTCATTAAATAACCTATACAGAAGATCATTGCTAGAAATGCTTGTGTCAAAAAACTCTTCTGTAGTTAAGGTGTCTAAAAAAATGTTCACTCTCCTCCATTTTTCTGATGCACCTCCTATTAATAGATCAGCAGAGGACAGGTTGTTGAGCTCATTTATCTCATAATTTCGTTGCATTTCAGCTCCTTGTGCCAAGTACTGTAACATGATGCCACCAACTTTTATATCTGCTTTGCTGCCAATCTGATTCGACTCCATTAACTTTACCTCAAAGCGCGTTGGGAGCTGCTCCGATTGATGGAAAAAATTCTCGGCGCAAGCACTTAAGCTGTCCCCGATAATTGGAGTTATGCCTTGATATGGTTCTGAACCAGTACCTTGGTCAATAATTATCGCAAAATAACCATCACCAAATAATTTCTGCATTTCATATGTATTAATAAATTTATATCCTCTATCAAAACTGGCATATCCTCGCACCTTAAAGCTATCATTCTCATTTCCAAAATTAAAATAATCCGTTGCTATTAATTTTACAGGCCCTTTGCCTCTTATTTGAAGGGATAGTTTCCATTTTAAATCCATACTCTGCCCAATCAACGAAGTGATCAGACAAGCCTCTGCCACTAGCTTTGACAATATCTTGGGATAACCTTTGTTTCTAATTATATCATTTACAGAATTTGACACTAATCCAAGACGGCCTTTTACATCAGACTTCTCGAGCTGAAAAGGCTGTACTATATCAATTTCTTCCATACCTACCAACTTCTTCATTTACTTGCTACTATCATCTAAATAAGATATGTGTTCACTTTTTTCCAGAGTGTAACTGAATATGATACGATTTGGCGAGCCATATAAGAAAAAAATATCCTATACCAGGAGGCCTGGAGCCTATGCGATAATTAAAGTGAAAAATCAGATTCTATTAACATTCCAAGATGATGAAAATCAGTTACCAGGTGGAGGCATTGATAAAAATGAGGGACCTTTACGAGCACTTTATAGAGAAGTAATGGAGGAAACAGGCTGGATAATATCAGTACAGAAAAAAATCCGTACCTATCAAAAATTTATCTTTATGCCTGAATATAATCTGTGGGCCCAAAAAATATGTTCAGTGTATGTTGCAAAAGGTATTTATCCAATCTCGGACCCAACAGAAAATAACCATTTTTCTTTTTTAACAGAACCTGCAGTGGCTTCCAGAATATTACATAGCCCGGCAGATCGTTTTTTCGTCAAGGAGTATTTTCAAGTCTAGTGTAATAAAAGAACACCTAAGAAGCGTCTAGTGGGCCAACTGTCAGCAATAAAGCCTTTCTTTATTTGCCATTTTCTAACAGCCTGTCTAGTTTTAGCCCCTAATATCCCATCTACTTCTCCAACATCCTCACCTAATGCAACGAGCTTTTTCTGCAATCTAATCATATCATCATATTCTAAAATTTCTTCTGGACTTTCGTGGACAAAAGAGCCCTGGCCCTGCAACCGCTTCGCTAAATAAGCTGCAGTTACTGTGTATATAAAACTATCATTCCATTTAAGGAATAGCATATAGTTTGGATAGGCCAAGAAACTCGGTCCTTTGTGACCCTGAGGCAAAAGCAAGATGGCATCAAGATTCTTCTCAATTATAGTATTAGGAATTTCATCAACACCTAAACTTTTCCAATCCCTTACTGATCGCTCTCTTCCAAACCCTGCATCTCCAAATTTAAAATTCTCTTTTAAAACCACTTCATCTAGCCACGGCTCATTGGGTTTCCAGCCCAAGTGATGAAGAAGCTTATAAGCTGTAGCTAGAGCATCCTCTGGAGTGCTTTTTAGATCAATATACCCATCATCATTACCATCAGTACCATAAATTAAAATGTCTTCTGGCAACATTTGAACCTGTCCAATTTCTCCTGCCCAAGCACCCTTTCCATCAAACTGTAAACTGCCGCTATCAATTAACCTTAATGCATAAAAAAGCTCTGTTTGAAAAAATTTACTTCGCCTGCAATCATGTGCAAGAGTGGCCAAAGAGTTCAAAGTAGTAAAATCACCCTGAACTGCACCAAAATCTGTTTCCATAGCCCAGAATGCGACTACAACTTCTGCTGGAATTCCATACTTCTTTTCAAGCTTTGAAAATATTTCTGAATATTCTTTAATTTTTTTCTTTCCTGTTTGAATCCTATATTGATTTACAGCCTTCTTTGAAAAATCAATAAAGCTCATTTTGAAAGACTTTTGGCTTCGGTCATATAATAGGACTTTTTTATCTTGTACAATTTTTTTTGAAGCAGACTCAATGGTGATTTCTGAAACACCATCTTTTGAAACAGCCGATAGAAACCTTTCGAGGAAGTTTTGAAAACTTCCACCACATTGTATTGGAAGTGAGTTTACAGAGGCTGATACCATCCCAAAAGAGTGCATAAAAATCAACATAAATATGAAGATCTTAAATGAGTAGTTTTTATTCACCAAATTTCCTTGATACTTTTATTTAGTTTACAGTCCTAAAACATCAATCATGTTGTAAAGGTTTGGTTGCTTTTTAGGGGCCCATTCAGCAGCTTTTAATGCACCTCTAGCGAAAATTTTTCGATTATTTGCAATGTGATTGATGACTATCCTCTCACCGCTACCTGCAAAGATTACAGAGTGTTCCCCAACTACATCTCCTCCTCTGAGTGAGCTTAATCCAATATTCCCAGATTTTCTTCTTTGTCTAACTTTTGTTCTGTCAAAGTCTTTAACATTTTCTAATGACACAGCTCGTCCCCTAGCTGCAGCTTCACCTAACATCAAAGCCGTTCCAGAGGGGGCATCAACCTTATCTCTATGATGCATTTCTACAATCTCAATATCGAACTCGGCGTCTAAGGCATTAGCAATCGTCTCTGTAAGTTTCGTAATTAAATTAACACCGAGGCTCATGTTACCAGCCTTCACTATAACTTTATTCATAGAATGCTCAGATATTCTTAACTCCTGATCAGCTGTAAAACCAGTTGTTCCTATAACATGACTGATATCCATATCTTTTGAATATTCTAACAAGTCTATAGTTGACTCTGGCGTGGTAAAATCAATGATGACATCAACCTCATTAATATTTTTGGGAAAACTGTCAGATATAACTAAATTAAAATCAGATTTTTTATTCACTAGGGAATATTCTTTTCCAATATCTTTATGTCCCTTCTTTTCAGTTAATTTCACAAGCGTAAAACCCTCGTATTCAGGCAATAGTTCTAAAATCATTCTGCCCATTCGCCCAGTACATCCAGCTATCATCAACTTAATTTTTTTTGCCATATATATAATCCTCGTAGAATTTTTAATGAGTATAATCTAAGCTTACCTAAAATATAATTAATAATATTCATACCTTGACAGTTATAATATGAAAGTGAATGAAAGAGTATGAGAAATATATCAAATAAAAAAATGAGTGGGCCTAGTCAAAGGCAATTAAGAGTTTCAGAATTAATAAAACGTATATTAGCCGATTTAATATTGCGCATGGATTTTTATGATACACATTATTCTGCATCCTCAGTATCGGTGTCCGAAGTACGCTGCTCACCTGATCTAAAACTTGCTAAAGCGTATGTTCTCGGTATTGGGAAAAGCAACACAGAAGAAATAATTGAAGTTTTAAATTTAAATAAAAAAGAACTAAGATTTCAATTAGGTAAATTATTGGACCTAAAATATACTCCCGAAATTAAATTTCTTAAAGATACTTCTATCGACCAAATGTTCAGAACTGAAAAACTTCTGAAAACAACAAAAAGATGAATTCTATTTTTCTACATAAAAATGTTTTTTAGACGAATGCAAAGTACAAGTGGTGAAAGGAGAGTTCATGGGTGGTTAGTGGTTGATAAGCCAAGAGGTATAAGTTCATATAAGGTAGTTGCTACAATAAAACATCTTTTTAAAATTAGGAAAGCTGGACATGCAGGAACATTAGACCTCGAGGCAAGTGGACTTTTAGCTGTAGCATTAGGTGAAGCAACAAAAACAATATCTTTCCAAACTGACTCTACTAAAGAATATACATTTAAAGTTGTGTGGGGAGCACAAACAGATACAGATGATTCATCGGGTTTAAAGATCCACGTAAACAAAAAGGTGCCAAAAGAAATAGAGATCTTGAAGGTGTTAGAATTATTTAAAGGAAACCTTGAACAGATTCCACCTATCTACTCCGCAAAAAAAATTAATGGGGAGCGAGCGTATAAGTTAGCTCGCAAAAAAATAGATGTTAATCTTAGTGAAAAAAAGATCCATGTTTTCAAACTAGATCTCATTGAGTATAAAAAAAATATTGCTGAGTTTTTTATTAGGTGCAGTAAAGGAACATATGTAAGAGCAATGGCGCGAGATATGGGAAAAGCTTTGGGCTGTTTTGGTCATGCTGATGATATACGTAGAATTAGCTCAGGTGTACTTAACCTGAAGGACGCAATAAAATTTGAAAAAATAAAAGAATTAAGCAGCTATGACTTAAGCAAGTCCATTATTCCCACTAGAAAAATCTTAGAGCATCTAATTGAGATCAAGTGTTCAGAAAACCAATATTTTCGCTTAACTCATGGGAGTCCAATCAAAATAGCTAATACCCTAGAGTATGATGATGCATGGGCTAGTTATCTAGATGTACCCATTGCTCTAGGCAAAACCGAATCTGGATTCTTTACGCCTCGAAAAGTCCTTAAAATTGTTTAAAAAGCAATCTACTAAATTAGTAATAAGGGAGAATTATGAAAATGGTATATACTCATTTGTCGAATTTTCGGATTGCGCTAAGTATCGATACAGCTTAACAAGACAATGGAATATTGAGAAGCCAAGAATGCTGGTAATTTTATTCAACCCTTCAGCTGCAAATGAGAAATATGATGACCCGACAACGATTAGATGTATAAAAAGATCCATGCTCCTAGGTTTTGGATCCATAAGAATATGTAATCTATTTTCTATAATAAGCGGGAATCCCAAAATTGTAATATCAAGTTCTGAACCAATTGGTCATTATACAGATTCTATAATCCAGGATTCTTGCCATTGGTTAAAAGAGTGTCATTTAAGACCAATATTGATTTGTGGCTGGGGAAATAACGGCATCTTTCGCCACAGAGCGGAGAAAGTAAAAAAAATTTTAAAACAGTATGTATCGGAATTATATTGCCTTGGTCTTACTAAAAACTCTCAACCGAAGCACCCTCTTTACTTAAAATATACCGAAAAGATCAGGAAGTACATATAGTTACAGTACCTTTATTTTTACCTTTCCAAATGAAAAAAAATTCTCTATATACAGCACAGAGTTTTAAGCTGCCTAGGCTGGACGACATCCTGGCTAGGCGTAAATTAGGAGAATGAGATGTCGATAACATCAGAAGAAAAGAAAGAGACTATAAAAGAATTTGCAACGAAAAAAGGCGATACAGGGTCTCCAGAAGTTCAAATTGCTATATTGACGAAAAGAATAGCCACCCTTACAGAACATTTTAAGATTCACAAAAAAGATAACCACTCCAGGCGTGGACTCTTAAAAATGGTATCTCAAAGGCGAAAATTACTGGATTACGTAAAGCAAAAAAATGACAGCAGATATCACGATATTATAAAGCGCTTAGGGTTGCGAAGATAAAATATACCACATTACCTCACGACAAAAATTTAATGTGACTTACGTGCTAAAGAAAATCCAGATGTCGATGGATATCAGGTTAAAAAGGAATATGTAGAAGGAATAAAATGTTTAAAGTAATAAATAAATCGATGAAGTGGGGACATGATACGTTAACCCTAGAGACTGGAAAAATCGCTCGACAAGCAGATAGTGCTGTTCTTGCTACTTATGGAGAAACTTCCGTTTTAGCTGCCGTTGTATTTGCAAAGAGTGCTAAACCGGGACAAGATTTTTTCCCACTTACTGTAAATTACCAAGAAAAATATTATGCAGCTGGTAAAATTCCTGGAGGATTTTTTAAAAGGGAAGCCCGTCCTACAGAAAAAGAAACTCTTACTAGCAGGCTTATCGATAGGCCCATTAGGCCTCTTTTTGTTGAAGGCTTTAAGCATGAAGTTCAAGTTACATGTACGGTACTGAGTTACGATGGAGAAAATGATCCTGATATAGTATCAATGATAGCGGCATCGGCAGCATTGACTTTGTCTGGTGCTCCTTTTCGTGGGCCGATTGGATCTGCCAGAGTAGGTTATTCCGATGGAGCATACATATTGAATCCCTCCGTTGAAGATATGGAAAAATTGCGGGACAATCCAGAGCAAAGACTTGATCTGGTTATTGCTGGGACAAAAGATGCAGTCATGATGGTTGAGTCTGAGGCATATGAGCTTTCCGAAAAAGAAATGCTTGGAGCTGTAGAATATGGGCACAAAATGATGCAGCCAGTGATTGACTTAATTATATCAATGGCTGAGGAAGGAGCAAATGAACCGTTTGAATTCATACCGGCTGATAGTTCTCTGCTTTTAAAGGCTATAAAAAAAGCAGGTGAAAAAGAGCTTCGAGAAGCCTTTACTATTACTAACAAACTTGATAGGCAATTAGCGATACAACAGTCTATAGAAAAAATAAAAGATAGCCTCACAGAAGAGCAGCTCGAAGACGAAAATCTAGACAGTTGTATTAAAACCGTTGAGTCAGAAATTGTTCGTGGAGATATTCTGTCAAAAAGTAAAAGAATTGATGGAAGAGATCTTCAATCAGTAAGGCAAATAGTATGTGAAACAAGTCTTCTTCCCAGAACACATGGTTCAGCCCTATTTACTAGAGGAGAAACCCAAGGGTTAGTAATTACCACGTTAGGAACTGGAGATGATGAACAAATAATTGATGCACTTCATGGATCAGGAAGATCGAACTTTATGCTTCATTATAATTTTCCTCCCTATTCTGTTGGTGAATGTGGAAGAAATGCTGGACCTGGGAGAAGAGAAATTGGACATGGTAAGTTAGCTTGGAGAGCTCTTCAAGCTGTTCTACCAGCCTCAACGGACTTTCCCTACACAATAAGAGTAGTTTCAGAGATTACTGAGTCTAATGGGTCATCATCCATGGCTTCAGTTTGTGGAGGGTCTCTTTCAATGATGGATGCTGGTGTTCCTTTAAAGGCTCCAGTTGCAGGCGTGGCAATGGGTTTAATACTGGACGGTAAGAACTTTGCAGTACTAACCGATATATTGGGAGATGAAGATCACCTAGGTGATATGGATTTTAAAGTTGCAGGTACCAGTGAAGGTATCACCTCCTTGCAGATGGATATAAAAGTAGCAGGAATAACATCAGAAATAATGGCTAAAGCCCTTGATCAAGCTAAGGAAGGTCGATTACATATCTTAGGAGAAATGGCCAAATCAATATCCACAGCTGGTCAATTTTCCGTTCATGCTCCAAAGATAGAAACTATGCAAGTTGCTACAGATAAGATTAGAGAAGTAATAGGCTCAGGTGGTAAGGTAATTAGAGAAATAGTTGAGTCCTCCGGTGCAAAGGTTGATATTAATGATGATGGAGTAGTGAAAATAGCTTCAACAGATTCAGAAAAAATTGAAAGTGCTATTAGGATGATACGCAATATTGTTGATGAACCTGAGGCAGGTAAAATTTACACTGGGACAGTTGTTAAAATTATGGACTTTGGGGCTTTTGTAAACTTTTTTGGCAAACGAGATGGTCTAGTTCATGTAAGTCAACTAGCTAACGAACGGGTAAATCATCCAAAGGATCTTTTAAAAGAAGGTCAAGAAGTAAAAGTGAAATTACTTGGTTTTGATGATCGTGGCAAAGTCAGGCTTTCCATGAAAGTTGTAGACCAAGAATCTGGTAAGGAGATAATAAGTGAAAAGCCTGAGTAGACAAAGCATTTCACTTTATTAAAGTTTTTATTGGAGACATCTATACCAATTAACTAGAGTGGGGGTTTTATAAAATTCTTTAATCTTTCATAAAAAGGATAGGCCATTTCAACTATCGACTTTTGGTAGTCTGTTAAATTCGGATATGTTATTCTCTCTTTTATAAAACATGAACTTTTATAGGTATTTTCGTACCATACTGAACCCCATGTTCCATCATCTGGATGTGGCCCCTTGGGCCAAAATAACATTTCTTCTCTAAATCCAATACCAGCATATTTACACATATTTTTTAGTACGGATTCAGGGTGATCTAATAAATCTGCAGATGCAATTACTAAAGGGGGCACCTCATTCCTATTCAATAAATATTCAAAAAGTGTCACTTGTTGCTTTATGCCGATATCATCTAACTCAAAGTTTTCAACTTTTTCATTGAAACTTTTGACAACATGTTCAGGTTTTCTAATTAAAAATACATTATATATATTATCTAAGAAACTTAGGTCTAAATCTGAAAAAATGTGATGTGCCATTTGCTTCTGATATAGCACTTTTTTGTTGAAACAAAAGTCAGAGCAAATCTTACTTACTTCTTCATAACTCGTGCTCATAGAAGCAATGATTTCTTCCCTAAGTGGATGCATTTTACTTGATCTGTGCAAATATGCACCATAAAAAGGTTCATCTAATACTTTACAATCACCACGATTCGCAAAACTTCTCATTAACGATGTTGAGACATTCCTAGGACCGGACCAAACTGCAAGCCTAATTTTAGTCATATCCAATCTTTTTTCTATAAAGGCTCTTTATCTTATTGGTAATAGGCGTACCTGATGTTCCTATAATTTTACTATCAATTTGATAAACACTTGTCTGACCAGAAAATGTACCAGTAATAAATGCTTCGTCTGCTCCATAAGCTTCCAAAAGACTATAATTTTTTTCCTTTACTACGATACCATTATTGTTACAAATTTCTATTACTTTTGACCGAGTAATTCCATTCATGCAATAATCGCCAGTTGAAGTCCAAACTTCTCCAGATCTAACAATAAAAAAATTGCAAGCATTAGTAGTATTCACAAAACCATTCGGGTCTAACATCAAAGCTTCATCTCCCCCTGCTTCCTTGGCTTGCAAACAAGCAATTATACAGTTTAATTTTGAATGACTATTCAGCTTAGGATCCTGACTCATTGGCAAACCTCTAACTTGGGGAACAGTAACTAACTTAATCTTCTTATCTGATTTGTTTCCCAATGGGATAGAATGCTCCATGATAATTACAAGAGTCGATCCAAAGATGGAGAAGTCAGGGTGTTGAAATGGTCTAACCTTCTCTCCCCTAGTTAACATCAATCGTGCATGTACGTCTTTAGTCATTTTATTAGCTAGTCGAGTTTTTTCTAAAGCTGATAATATACCTTTTTTATTCATTGCAGGATCAATTCCAATAGCACTTGCAGCTTCAAAAAACCTATCCAGGTGTTCAGATAAAAATACCCATCGGGAATTATGTAACCTAATGCCTTCCCAAACACCGTCGCCTAACAAAAAACCACTATCATAGACAGATATTTTTGCCTCATGTCTTGGTAATAATTCACCATTTACATAAATCAATATATCATTGTTTCTAGGGTCCTCTTCAGCAGAATGGGTAGATACCATCATTAACACTCCATTTTATATTTCAGTCATATCTCAAGAGTACAAGCTTAATTTTAAAAACAAAACTTTTTTACGTCAGGACAACCAACCTTTGGTTTCATTTACAATTAACCTATGAAAAAATTTAATATGGTCATCCCTACTATTAAGACACTCTATGTAAGTGAATTCTTCTCCCCCAGATTCCAAAAAACTTTCCTTTATCTCTTCCTGTATTTCTTCAAGGGTTTCAATACAATCTGAGGAAAAAGCAGGAGCGATTACTGCAATACTTTTTTTCCCTTCCTTGGCTAATTGAGAAACAAAGTCGATTGTGGCTGGACCCAACCATTTACCAGGACCAAACTTAGACTGAAACGTTGTAGTTAATTTAGCCGAATGCCAACCTAGATATTCTTTGAGTAGCCTTGTTGTTTTCTGGCAGTGGCAATGATACGGGTCACCAGCCAAAAGATACCTCTCAGGTACACCATGATATGATACTACCAGATGGTCAGGGTCTTTATCTAGAGTCTTATATTTGTCTAAAATTGAATTTGCTAAACACTTGATATATTCAGGTTTATCAAAATATGCTGGAATGGTTCGTATAGCTGGCTGCCAATTTAAAGACATTAAAGCTCTAAAAGCCTCATCATTAGCTGTACCAGTTGTCGGAGCACTGTATTGTGGGTAAAGAGGCAAAAATACGATTTTTTCACAACCCAGATCTTTTAATTTGAAAATTGTTTTTTTTGTTGATGGATTGCCATACCTCATACAAAATTCCACTACAACAGAATTTCCAAACCTCTTTTGTAAGCTTGTCCTAAGTTTATCAGTCTGCTCCCGAACATTAGTTAGCAGAGGGCTTTCATCCTTTTCATGGTTCCAAATTGACCTGTATGCAGCTCCACTTGAGAAAGGTCTCCTAGTTAATATTATGGTTTGCAATATTATTTGCCAGATCCAAGGCGTATAATCAATCACTCGTCTATCGGACAAGAACTCACTCAAATATCTTCTTATTGCCCAATAGTCAGTAGAATCGGGTGTGCCCAAATTTGCAATTAATACACCGACTTTCGGCTGACCAATCGTTGGGTGCTTTTCAGGAAGATTATCTATGGGTTTAGAAGCCCTCGACTTACTATCCACAAGACTATTATTGAGGTCTTTCATTCAAACTCACAATGTTATTTAAAGCTATTTAGTTTTTATTTGGCCGTTACTACAATGCGTAACTCGAATCAGATAAGTACTTTTGGGCAAATATCAACCAACATGCAAATCTTACCCCATAATGGCTAACTCTTCCAGCCAGTGAAACAAAATATATCAAATGTAACATTGAAGTTACCATCTGATTGAGAAAAGTCCCTTTTGTAGTTCTCTACCATCAGATTGAAGAGCTTCTTGGTTAAAAATGTTTTCTTTCGCTTGTCAATTACATTCGTCTCTCCCATTCTGCGCAAATCAATGAATAATCTATTCAAGGAAGAATATTGTATTCTGTGAGAAATTAGGTCTACCACTGTATTTTTTAATCCGGCTTTTACCAGTAGATTACCAAAAGTCTTTAATTCCATCATAGGAGCTACTCTTACTGATAAAGAACTCTTCAGTTCGATTTCAGCCTTGCTAAATGAACTTCTTAGCTCATTCAATGTATTGCCGCCAAAAAGATAACCCATTAACAACCCCTCCGAATTTAAACTCATTCGCAATTGAATAAGTTTTCCAAGTGGATCATTAGCCCAATGAAGGCAAAGGCAATGCATAATAAAATCGTACTGCTTTTTTAGATTTAAATTATCTGAGTCGATTCCTTCTTCAAAATCAAGGTCCCTTATATGATTCTGCCAATGTTCGGTGAATGGTCCAATCATTATCCGCCTGTCAAAATCTCTATTTATATCGGTGAGTCTTTCTTTCAAATCTTCAGCTAAGAGTTTACAGATAAAGTCCTCATAGCCCAACAAGTTTGCTCTAGCTCTTCTATTATGTAAGAGATCCATATCGAATAAATTTTTAACGCTGTTAGACATAGACAAAAAATCTCACTAAATCGTAAATGATACCCATTAAATAGTTGGACATTTACTGTAGCAATTTCCTATGAAAAAATCACAAATAAATTGCAAAAAATTCAATCAGTTATAATGTATAGGTATGGGTTTTATTACCATTCGAAATACTAGATAACATATGAAAAGTACATCTCAAATAAGTGATATAGGTGATACCCAGTTAAAAAAAACTGAATCTCTCGCAATAACTGCACTTAGTGAACTATTAGCTGTGGATAACCTAATTAAAAGTGATATTTCTACTAAGCTACCGAATGACATGGAACTATCACAATTTATGGTTTTAAATTATTTCTTCCACCTCAAAGGTGAAAAAACACCAGCACAATTAGCAAAAATATTTAGAGTTACAAAAGGAGCAATGACTAATACAGTAAATAAACTAGAACAAAAAGGATATATTCATTCTCGTCCCGATTGGAATGATGGGAGGAAGAAATTAATTTCATTAAGTGATTCTGGGAACACTGCAAGAGCAGCCGCAATCAAAAATGTGAGCCCGTTTTTTTTTAGCCTTGTGGAAAGTCTTGGGCAAGAAAAGCTAAAAAGTATAATCCCAATATTAAGAGAGATAAGAATCCACTTGAGTAAAATAGAACTTTAAACATAGATAACTTTACGCACTATCAATAAAAGCCTCATGACTAAAAATGAAACTAACATCCTTATAATTGGCAGCGCTCCCTCAGCGCTTGCAGCTCAAAAATGGAATTTAAGTTCCTTTAATAAGATAGTTGTAATTAATAATGCATGGCAAATTACATCAAATTGGACAAATTCAATATTTCCTGAGGATTTCCCCGTTGAGAAGCGACCAAAGCCAAGTAGATGGCAAACTTTACATTCAGCGGCTGAATATGTCAGGGCTCAAAACCATTATGGAGGTTTTGTCTATGCAGGGGGAACTATGGCCTTTACCGCTGCGTATTGGTCGCTGTTTACCTTTTCTCCTTCCTTAATAGCCTATCTAGGATGCGACATGGTCTATTCAGGAACAAAAACGCATTTCTACGGTAAAGGTACACCCGATCCATTAAGAAAAGATAAAACACTGAAAAATCTTCGGGCTAAGTCGGCTAGGTTTGAATGCTTCGCATCTAAAGAAGGTTGTGCGGTTATAAATTTATCAGTAATGCCCAATAGCAATCTTGTACATCAACAAATGTCCCTAAATGAGTTAAATTTTAGTCATGTAAAACCAAAAAAAATAGATGCAGA
Organism: uncultured Alphaproteobacteria bacterium; assembly: GCA_902600895.1. GTDB lineage: Bacteria > Pseudomonadota > Alphaproteobacteria > Rhodobacterales > Rhodobacteraceae > CACKLF01. The sequence continues at coordinate 17,431 of CACKLF010000011.1, forward strand.
ACAATACACCAGAAATCTAGAAATGGAGAAACGTCTTGGTTACTATGTAGCTGATGGTAGGTATTGGAAAAAGATGCAAGATTTTCGTGAAGATGAAATTTTGAAACTAGATGAATTATGGATTAAAACTTTGAAAAACTTCAACTGATACGTTTACAAGTCATTACGAAGTTAGCTGAAAGATCCTTACTAGACAAAGACCAATCCCAGCTCAATGGGTTAAAAACGAAACCCTTTTTATCAATGCAGCTAAATGCCACTGAGTTAAAGATTTCCTCCAATTCCTTTGGAGTTATGAATTTTTTCCAATCATGTGTCCCCCGTGGTAACCACCTCAAAATATACTCAGCACCGATGATGAGTAATATGTAGCTTTTCAAATTTCTGTTAATAGTAGAACAGACCATAACTCCGTTTGGTCTAAGTAAATTAAAGCACTCTTCAGCATATATTGAAGGTTCATTTACGTGCTCTATTACTTCCATGTTTAAGATTACATCAAACCGCTCACCCTGTTCGAGAAGGGAACTAGTGGTTCCGACACGATAATCTATTATCAAACCACTTTCTTCAGAATGAATTTTTGCAACTTTAATATTTTTCTCTACTGCATCAACTCCAACAACCTCTGCACCCAAACGGCGCATTGGTTCAGTCAATAATCCTCCTCCACATCCAATATCTAATATTCTCAGTCCGTTAAACGGTTCTTTATTGCGGTTGTCTTTACCAAACTCCACACAAATTTGATCAACAATGTAGTTAAGCCTGGTAGGATTAAGCATATGCAAGGGTTTGAACTTGCCGTTTGGATCCCACCATTCCTCAGCCATGGCCTGAAATTTTTCTAATTCAAATTTATTTGTCGTGTTTGTAGTTTGCATTGCACTTCCTTAAATTAGCAGGTAACCTTCTCCACATAATTAATATAGAAATTTTTACAACTATGCCTGAACAAATATCTACCATTTTTGATAAAAAGAAAAAAGCTCTTTACCCGCCAATTGAACCATTTAGACAAAGAATATTAGATACTGACGATGGTCACAAAATATATGTAGAGCAATGTGGCAATCCTGATGGCATACCAGTTGTGGTTTTACATGGCGGCCCGGGTGGTGGCTGTAGTCCTACGATGAGACGCTACTTTGATCCTGACGCATATCATGTTGTCCTTTTTGATCAACGTGGCTGTGGGCGATCAAGACCTTACGCAAGTGTGGAAAACAATACTACCTGGCATCTAATTAGTGACATTGAAAAAATCAGAAAATTACTTTTTATCGATTCATGGTTTGTTTTTGGTGGTTCCTGGGGAGCGACTCTAGCACTTCTCTATGCTCAGTCTAATCCCAACTCAGTTTCTCACTTAATTTTACGAGGTATCTTTACTTGTACCAAGTCAGAATTAGATTGGTTTTATAAGGATGGTGGAGCAGAAAGATTTTGGCCAGAAGCGTGGAAATCTTTTAAAGGAATGGTCCCCATTTCAGAACAGTCAGATTTGATAAAAGCTTACAAAAAAAGACTTTTTGGAGCAAACCCTGCTGAGCAAGCTAAATTTGCAAGAGCTTGGACTGCCTGGGAAAATGCGCTAGCCAGTCTGGAAAGTCCAGGCTTTGGCTCAAGTCCCTCCACAGATTACGCAAAAGCTTTTGCTAGGCTCGAAAACCACTATTTTTCGAACAAAGGTTTTCTGAAAAGTGACAACCAGATATTCAATAATTTGCATCTAGTCACCCACATCCCATTAACAATAGTTCAGGGCAGATATGATATGATTTGCCCACCCTCTTCTGCCCAAGCGTTACATCATAAGTGGCCTGAGTCCAAGCTTATTATGGTTCCAACAGCTGGTCACGCTATGAGTGAGCCAGGTATAGCTTCAGCATTAATTTCTACAATGGACAAATTAAAAAATTAAAGGTTGATCCATTTAAATTAAAATGTCTTTTACCCGTTTCTTGGATTGTTTAATTACTTATACACACTAAACGTTTTAGTCGGAATTGAGTTAGCAATATTTTCAGAAATAAAGAAATCTCTGATAAGGACCTCATCTGACAACCGATACTTTTCAAAGTCTTCATAGCCACATTCTCTAAGTATGATTTCATCAATAAAAAAATTTCCTGTGCATTCTAAAGGTGATTTTTTTAAAATTTCAAAAGAAGCATCTGCCACTATTTTAGCATCTCTACTTCTCTTTGAGATTTCAGCTCCCCCCAAAATATTCCTAACTGCTGATGTGTCAATAGCGGTTAAAGGCCATAATGAATTTACTCCAATCCCATATTTTCGAAACTCTCGTGATTGTCCGAGTGTAATTAAGCTCATTCCCATTTTTGACATAGTATACGCTACATGCGGCGCGTACCATTTGTCATCCAGATCAATGGGTGGTGATAATGTTAGGATATGAGCATGAGAGCTGTTCTTCAGATAGGGTAAACAAAATTTTGTTGCGAGAAAAGTACCTCTTAAATTTATTTTATGCATTAAATCAAATCTTTTTTTTGATGTCTCTGCCGTTCCAGTAGGCGAAATCGCACTTGCATTATTGATGCAAAAGTCTATCCCACCAAATTTTATTGCAGTTTGATCAATGGAATGTTTTAACTGTTCCTCCGACCTTATATCACATTCTAGAGGCAGGCATTTTCCCCCTGCAGCCTCTATTTCTCTAGCTGCCGAAAAAATAGTACCAGGCAACTTATCATTTGGCTTAATAGTCTTCGAGGCAATAGCAATGTTAGCTCCAAAACTAGCCAATTTTTTTGCTATCTCCAGACCTATTCCTCTACTTCCACCTGTAATGAACACTGTTTTTTTTTCAAAGATCATATACTCAACACCACCTAGGATTGATTAAATGCATTTTTAAATAATCACAAAGTACAAATAAAATCAAAGTATTATTAAGCATCTAAATTTGAATTTAATATTACTATGGCAGTTTCTTTTATCAAATTTTTTATCCGGTCATTATCACTATATTGTGTTATATAGTCACTACCAATAAGAGATACTATTCTTTCCTTTATAATAAATACCGCCCTGCAAAAACTTTTAGACCGAAATGTAGATTTAGCTTGTAAATCTGAATTAGATTCCTCAAAACACATGTAATAAACACCATCAGATTTTGATCTCCCTACGGTTTTCACGGTTATATCCCTATCACTTCGTCTAAAAAGACCATCAAAGTTTCCTGACATAATTAAGCTATCTAGAATTCGAAACTCTTCATCTGATTTGATTTTTTTATCACTGATGGTTACGGTGACCAAAGATCTGACTGGGCTCCTTACTAACATAACTTCCTTATTTTTTGATATGCTAAAGCAATCCGAGAAAATAACTGTGAAACCAGAGGAATGCCGTCGTTGGGTAGCCTCATTAATACAATAACCCTCGGGAGATGATAGGAATATTTCATCGTTTCCCATATTTACTAACATTCTATTTGGCAAGCTTGATAAATTATCTGTTGAACAAGATATCAGAAAGAAATAAACACAAATAAAAAGAGGTGCAAGCCACTTATTTACATCAAAATTTTGGTCTTTTGCGTTGACAGCTTTCCACATATTACCACTCTACTAATTGGTCTCGGAAAATTAAGAAATAATCGAACTAAAACAACATATAAAAATTTCAGCCATGACACAACTGTCATTAATTTAAAATTATTGATCTTTTAATCAATCAGTAATAGATCTAAGTTAGAGTATTAGAAAGAACCGCTATAATATGAACTGGATTTCAAATTACGTGCGACCCAAATTAGGCGCGATGTTTTCAAGACGTGAAACGCCTGAAAATCTCTGGAGAAAGTGTGATGATTGTGGATCTATGCTTTTCCATAAAGAATTATCGGATGCTTTATTCGTGTGTACGAATTGTGGCTACCATATGAATATATCTGCAAGAGATAGATTTAAGCATTTGTTTGATGGTGGGCTGTTTTCAGAAATAGAGATAGATAGTCCGGTAAAAGATCCATTAAATTTTAAGGATACAAAAAAATATATAGATCGAATGAAGGCTGCCCAAAAGGAAACTTCTGAGAAGGAGGCCATGCTTGTAGCTACTGGTAAAATTGGGCAGATGGATATTACAGTAGCTGCCCAGGATTTCAAGTTTATGGGTGGGTCCATGGGGATGGCCGTTGGGAATTCAATTATTGGAGGGATAAATAATTCTATAGAGAATAAAACACCATTTGTTCTCTTTGCCGCCGCAGGAGGAGCTCGAATGCAAGAAAGTATTCTTTCACTAATGCAGATGCCGAGATCAACAGTGGCCGTACAAATGTTAAAGGAATCTAGGCTACCATATATTGTAATTTTAACCAATCCAACCACTGGAGGTGTGACAGCTAGCTATGCAATGCTTGGAGATGTTCAAATTGCAGAGCCCAATGCCCTTATCTGTTTTGCTGGTCCACGTGTAATCGAACAAACTATTAGAGAAAAACTACCAGAGGGATTTCAAAGATCAGAATATCTTCTTGATCACGGGATGCTTGATCTAGTGGTTGAAAGATCTAAAATACGAGAAACCTTGATTACATTATTGCATCTGCTTATGAAAAAACCTCAGTCCGTTAAGGGAAATCTACCTGCAAAATGATCAAGATACTTTCCAATTATTCGCTTCAGCATGATAAACAGAAAAACTTTTAAGCCTGAAAGGCTTGTTGATAAAATAATCGAAAAACAGCCTAAACTAATTGATTATGATCTGAATAGATTAAAAATAGTCTTATCACGGCTAGGTGCACCACACTCTGGTTTAAAAGATACAATCCATGTAGCTGGAACAAATGGAAAGGGATCTACTGTTGCTAGCCTGCAAGCACTTTTAAGAGGACATGGATTTTCTGTAAATTCGTTCACATCACCGCATCTGATCAAACTAAATGAGCGTATAAACATTGATGGTATTAACATATCAGATGAAAAACTCAGCGAATTTTTATTGGAGATAATTGAAGTCAAAAATGATGTACCATTGTCTTATTTTGAAATTTTGACATGTGCCTGCTTTATGGCTTTTAATCAAACTAAGGCAGATTTTAACCTTATTGAAGTGGGGCTTGGCGGAAAAAAAGATGCAACTAATGTAATTGAAAAACCAATGGCAAGTTTAATAACACCCATATCATTAGATCATAAAGAATTTTTAGGTGCTAAGCTTTCAAATATAGCCACTGAAAAGGCTGGGATAATAAAGAAAAATGTTCCAGTCTTTTTAGGAAAACAAAATGAGTGTGTGGCAGAAATAATTAAAGAACGAGCAGACAGTCTTGAATGCCCTCTATTTGAACATGGCAGGGACTGGAAGATAGAGAAATTGTCAGGGAAATATTTTCTTAGAATTAAAGAAAGCCAAATAAGTATGGAAACCAAATCGCTTCACGGAGATTATCAACTTGAAAACTCAGCTCTTGCAATTGGAACAATGTATTACCTTAATTTGCTAAATTTCAAACATGCTAAAAGAAATCTTGAAGAAGTGGTTTGGCCCGGTCGATTTCAATATTTGAAAAAAGGTCCGCTTTGTGACCAGGCAAAAGTGTCTAATGTAAACAACCAAATTATTATTGACGGAGCTCATAATCCTGCAGGTGCAAGAGCCTTGTCTAGAGAAATCCGAAAAAAAGGTTGTGAAAATTTTTACCTGGTTTTAGCAATGCAGAAGAATAAAGACTTGCAACATTTCATAAGCAAATTTGATGGTTTGGCAAAAAAAATATATTTCATTACAAACGGTTTCGATAACTTTTACACATACACCGAAGCTCAAAAAGTACTTAAAACCCAAAATTTAAAAATTGAACAAAGTTTCTCAGCTTGCTCAGCGGTTAATGCAATAGTTCAGAACAAACAACCTAATCTAATACTTATAACCGGTTCGTTGCATCTTGTAGGTGATATTTTAAAAAATCACTCTTAAATAATTTAAATATTTTCTGAGATCCAATTATCCAATTCATTCTTCGGCAAGACACCCATTTTGTTTGATACCATTTCTCCATCCTTAAATATAAACAATGCAGGGATTCCTCGAACCCCTAAATTACCGGGAGAAACAGGGTTCTCATCAACATTTACCTTGGCAATCTTAACTTTTCCAGCATATTCCTCAGAAAGCTCTTCTAAAGACGGACCAATCTGTTTGCACGGTCCACACCATTCGGCCCAAAAATCTACAACCACTGGAACATTGGCTTTCAGAACTTCAGCTTCAAAATTATCGTCATTAACATTTACTGTTGCCATTATTTTCCCTTTCGTTAGAGATGTAATTTATGGCTTGTTGTGTGTAACGTCAAGTCCTTGCAGAAAAGATTGATAATAGACTACTGAGGTTGATTTTTAATTAAGTTAGATAAACAAATATCTCGAAAATCTTTGGTTATTTGCATTAGACTGTTATTTTTGGTCCACAAAAGATATGTATGAATACAATGCTCTGGGAAAGACCTTTTTATTAAATTAGCATATGCAGCTAACTGAATTATATAATTAAGTGTTACTTCAACTTCTGCTGTTGGTGGAATTTGGTCAGTCTTAAAATCTACAATTTCAACAATTTTATCTAAGACTAATAAGCAGTCAATTTTTCCACTTAATTTCCCAATGCCACTAATATAACCAACAATAGGAACCTCAAATCTTGCCTTTCCTGAAAAAAATCTTTTAGCCTTATTTGAATTAATTACTGTTAAGGCTTCCTTTACAGCTAAACTTACTTGCTTGTCGTTAAGAGATGGAAAATTAACCCTTGCTAAATTCAATGCCGCACCCTCTCTTTCTGCAGCCTCTTTTTTGACCAAAGACCCCAATAGTCTATGAATAAATGTTCCCATCTCTAGCGAACTGTCTCGCGTATAATCCCCAGTGGCTTTAGCGTCTGATGTCCCAAAAAAATGAAAATCTTCTCCTAAGCTAGATGGTGCAAATTTCTTTTTTTGGAAAGAACTGGGTTTGATTGGCATTAAATCAATTTCCTCTTCAGCCGAAATTTTAACTTTCTGTAACTTTTCATTAACATGAGCAGGACCTTCATACCAATTTAAGCTCAAAATAGCTTTATTGGAATTATAAGAATAATTTAGCTTGGCCATTTTTTTGGATAGACACTCATGAGCTAAGGCAGATCTTTGATACCACGATCTTTCATTGGGAGAGCCATGACCACATATTATCAGCCAATATTTGGGTCTTGTTAAAGCTACGTATAATAGACGATTTTCTTCCAGTTTTTGCTCTTCCTCATTCAATTCTTCAATCTTTGAAATAGTGTCAGATGCTTCATACTTGTCTTGCCTAAAAAAAATTGAATTTTTTGATTTAATTATTTTTGATTTTTTTCTGTTTAAACTATGGCTATTTGTATCTGGTAGTATAACTATTGGAGACTCATGTCCTTTAGATGAATGAACAGTTAATACCCTTATGTTGTTATGATCATTTTCAATTTGTCTTTTTATTTCAATATCGTTAAGCGAAATCCAATGAATAAAATGTGACAATGAGGAAACTTTGGCCTCTTCGTAATCTAATGTATAAGCTAAAAATTCTTCTAGGATTTCCTTCACTTCCAAACCTAAACGAGCTATGAATTTTTCCATTCCATGTAAGCTTACTAAAACAAATTCTAAGATCTCATATACTGTTAGATAATCTACTTTAGACAATAGGCTCTTTAGTTCTATTGTTGCCGTATTATGCTGAAATAAATCTAAGCAACTATCCCAGAGTGAACCGCTTCGGTTATATGCTAATTTAAATAGAGTTTTTTCATCAAGACTAAACAAGGGTGACTTAAGCGCTTCAGCTAAACTCAAATCATCAAGCGGATTATCCAAGAACTTTAAAAGTGATATCAGATCGTTAACAGCTATGTCATCACTTAACTTAATGCGGTCAGCGCCACTAACTGGCAATTGGGCTCTCTTCAACTCTGCTATAACATTATAAAAAAGCGGTCCTCTGCTGCGAAATAAAATAAGAATATCCCTTGGCTCTACTTTTCTAAAACATTTATTTTCTGTACTCTCATCAGGTACAACTCCCACTTCAACTATCTGAGAAATTTCATTAGCCAAATTTTTAGCTAGTGAGATGTCCACAGTTTGAATTTCGTCTCGAAAAAAAATTTGCTCCCAATCTTCACTACTATTTACTTTGCTCTTTTTTTCTATATTTGGCCAAATCTCAATCCTTCCAGGAATACTTTTCTTGGCATGATGGAGATTAAAATTTTCCACTCCTAAAAAAGCAGGTTCATTAAATATTTCGTTTACAAAGTTCAAAATTACAGATGAAGATCTGAAAGACTCACCCAACTCGAGGCATTCCAGTTCCAAACCCAGTTTGGAAAGCTTTTTTGAATAAACAGATTTGGTTTGACTAAAAGTATTAGGAACAGCTCCTTGAAAAGAATATATTGATTGCTTGTCATCTCCAACGGTAAAAATGCTTTTAGTGTCCATTACGATACTCTGATCCTCAAAAAATTGGGATGCAATTTTGTTGATTATATCCCACTGCAACGGAGAAATATCTTGCGACTCATCGACCAATAAATGGTTTATTGAGCTATCAATTTTAAAATTAACCCAAGGAAGCATTCCTTCTTGTGATAGTAATTGAAGGGTTTTATCCAATAAGTCATTATAATCCAAGACGTTCTTTTGTAATTTTTTCTTTTCAAATTTCTTCTGAACCAATAACCCAAATTTTTTTAATTCCTTGGTCCTTATATACAGTTCTTTTGTCTGGCGCTTTGCCCGAATTGCTAAAATTTGATTCGTTATTTCTGCTATAAGTTGAATACATCCTGGGAACATGTCTTTAACCACTTTTTCGGGAAATCGGTTCACCTGCCTAACCCTTTTTTCCTTTGTTAAAAATACCTCTTCAAGATACTGAAAAAGATCTGGGTTTTTAGAATTTAGGCCATCATTAATTATTTTTGAATACCTTTGGCTCTCTCTTCCTCCATAGGAGAAGGCAAGCACCAGTGACTTCAAGTCCTCTCTTGAAATAGTTTTTAGCGCTTTTTTTAATGATTCAACATCACTAAAATTTCTTATTTCTTTTGAAAAATCTGCTCCAAAATATAAATCAAAATCGTCTTTATACAATCGCTCTTTTTCTTGAATTAGATCCATAGCCAATTCAGTTATTGCTGCATCAGAAGCTGGAGTGATAATGGAATTAATAAAACGGAATATTTGGTTTTTTTCTTTTGCAAGGTCTGAAAGAGTTAACTCAATAATAGCTTTTCTCTCTAACTCATCAATTATTTTAAAATCGAACGGGATTTCAGTTTCAAAAGAAAAATGCCTTAATATGTATTCACAAAAGCTATGTATGGTAGATATACGCATTTTAGATTGAGACTCCAGGACTTCGGCAAAAAGTTGTCTTGCACGTCTTAGAGTAGATTTCTTCAAATCATCATTATCAAAATCAATTTTAAGCAAGTTCCGCAATTGATCCAGAAGAACTTTATCTTCCATAGTTGTCCACTCAGCGAGACGCTCAAATAACCTTGCTTTCATTTCTTCAGCAGCTGAATTAGTGAACGTGATGCAAAGAATTTTATTAGGGTCTGCTCCTGAAATTAACAACTGCATCACCCTATTAATGAGGCTGTAAGTCTTTCCTGAACCTGCATTAGCAGAAATCCATGCTGACTTAACTGAAAGTAACGGTGCATTACCTGGAAAACTCAAATTGCTCTCAGCTCCCATCTATTTTTAAGGGAAAAGGTTTGTCTGTTATGGACCACTCTCCATATCTAGCGAGATGATCATAGTCTCCTGAATAATTAGACAATCCACTTTTTTTCGAAATATAACCCCAGTCATCACAAAAAATTCGCTCTACAATGTTCAAAAAGCCCTTTTCTATTTTCTTAACCTGCTCCTGATTAATGCTTTTTTTTAATTCGAGTATTTTTGTTCCCAAAACTATGATGCCTACTTCAAGATCTGAATGTTTTTTCGATTGACTAAATGCACTGTAGTTTGCCAAAAGTGCTTCTAAATCAAGCTGAGGCATATTGAGTTTAAACACTTTTTCAGATGGCTTGGAGCTTTTGTAATCAAGTATTATTACTTTGTTATCTCCACTTGTGTCAATTCTATCAGCTTTTGCGGTTAGGACTATATCAATACCTGAAAGCAAAGAAAACTTCTTTTGACCTGTAATTTCTAAATTGGTTGGGTTGCTGGTTTTTCTCCTTTCAATTTCTGCTGTTATTATATGATTTACTTTGTTTTTGATCTCTGCCATTAAACGAATTTTTACTCGAGGATCCCTTATATTCTTTTCTATGAAAGAGTAAGTTATCTCTATTAGCTGCTGACACCACTGATGGAAATCAGGTTTTTTTTTCATAGTCTCTTGAACAAATTTCCTCATTAGCTCATGCATGAAGATTCCTTTTAATCTGCTATCAAAAGGAACGTAAACTGGATCCATTTTTTTTAACTCCAATATCTCTCTCGCATATATTTCATAAGGATCATTTATTAGCCTTATGAAAGAGGAGATAGATATTTTTGTAGGTCGAAATTTTACCGAGGGCATTGGACAAGGCCTCAGACCAACAGTGGGTTCTGTTGTCAAATTTATTTCATTGTATAGTCTTTTTCGTATTCCAAATAATATGTTACTGTAGAAATCACCTCGTTTATTCAACTCTTTTAACGTTCTTATGCCTCCAGCACCTGAAAGAAGTTTTTGTAAGCGTAGCAACCAGCGAGTGGGTAACATATTATTACCATCAGTGAAGGTTGAACGAGATAAAATTACTTCATCCATCATAAAAGCATTTTGAAAATCGTGTGCTGCTAGACCCAAAGTATGATTTTGCGATTGTAAGCCTATATCGCCTCGCATTTTTTCATTCAGCCAAAAATCACTCCTAGGTCTCCGCGGCCAGACTCCTTCATTAAGTCCACTAAGAATACAGATATCAGTTTTTTGCGTCCTACTTTCTAGAGTGCCCCAAATGAAAACATTTTCAGTTGAGTCAATTGGATTTAACGGAATGTGTAAATTTTTTAGAATACAAGTAAAAAATGCTCTGAAAGATGCAAAGTTTAATTTCCTAGAGTGGGTTGCATTAGCTTTAATTTCTTCAATGATTTTTATTAGACTCATGGAATTGTGTTCCAAACCAAAAAAATCATTAGGATTCAAATTCTGAAACCCAGTCTTATTTTCTTCAGTAAAGGTTTGTGATAAGCCGTTTAATTTTACTACGAGACTTTCAAAGCCTTTTATAAAAAAATTAAGATCATAATTTTCTTTTTTGTCTTTTATCCCAAGTTTATAGTCTAATAAATCGATAATCCAAGTCAGCCAATTGGTGTATTCTTGTTTAGAAGTCTGTTTATATTTTTCTTTTATAAAAGATCTCTTAAGATCAAAAATATCTACTTCAAAAGTATTCCCTCTAAGATACCTTACTTCAAAATTTCTGAAAAAACTTAAATGTCTTAAACGGTTGCTTTTCAAGCATAAGGGATGCTTTAAGAGAGCTATAAAGTTATGGATGTCAAACCTCAGGCATTGAAAATCAAGTACTAATCTTATGAATCGGGAAAGTGAGGTCTGAAGTGGATCTAATCCAAAGCTATTATCTGGCGTAATATTCCACCTTTTCAGAGCCTGAGTAACTCTCTTGGCATTTTTAATATCTGGAGTGACTATTGATACGGTTTGTTTTTTTTCTAAAGCCATACGTACAATCAAAGCTATCGTTTCAGCCTCTTCTCTAGAGCTTGAAACTTCTAAGATTGATACCTTTTTAAGACCTTCTTTAAAAATGCCTGCTAATTCATGTTTAAGCTCTTGCCAAATATGTAACCTTTTTGAGGGCAACATTGCATATGACATAAGTTTAGCTCTAGATTTGATTTCCTGTTTTCTTGAATCCGCGGTCCAGTTAGGCGGACAGGTAGCTTTATTATACTCAATTTTAATCCCATTTATGTAACTGTATAATTTCTTAAAACTGTATTGTGGATGGTCAGGTTGTATTTCCTTCCAACATTGGTCAGTCATTGTTTCATCAACACCAGGTAATATCACCCATCCCATTGGCAATTTTGATATCGCCTTCATCAGTCTTGCCGTTGTATGCCTGGAACCGGTCGAGCCAGCAATAATTATGGGAAAATTGGGTGGAAATATTTTCCACTCTTCCTCAATTAACTTGAGCCATAAGAAATTTAAACCCTCCAAATCAAGTATATTGTTTTTATTTAGATAAACTTGATATTCTTTTATAATTTTTAAGAAGCCCAGGGACTGAATCCTATGAGATGACAAATCACCTTTGTCTATATTATCAAAAGCGTTTGCATCTGACCCAGACAAAGTCAAATCATGGAGTATTTGCTCTAAGCTCATTGTTAAATCAAAGCTACTATCTTTTTGAATATAATGCCCAAGCTCCATAAGATAGCCAAAAACTAATTTCTCAAGACTGAGTAGCTTCTCAAGCCTACTTTCAACCTTAATTTCCTTTTTTATAGCTGTTGAACCATTAGTTAAAAAGGAAATATCTGTCACCAATCCAAGCTTTGGTAAGATAGTTATTCCACTCTCATAAAAAATATTTTCTAACCTTCGTAGCGATCTAGAATTATTCAATAGAATTACGGTATCTATATACCTGTCTGGTTTCTCCCTTACACTTTCACTAAATCTCTGTTCTAAGCCCCTCACCAGTGAGGAAGCGAAATCTTCTCCAGGTGGTATATTAAAAAATTTTTCTTGCCAACTATTCTCCATTTCGCAACGTTTTTCTTTCAACAGACCAAACTCTTTATAAAGTGATACTTTTAAATATTAATCTTAAAATATTTATTGTTAAAATTTTTTTTAGGTATCACCAATTCCAAATCCCTTAAATTTAATGCTGATTCTGAATTGCATATTGATAAGCGAATGGCTCGATCTGCTATTTCACCAGCCAATATATCGGGCCATTCTACCAAACATATTGCTTCAAAAAAGGCTTGCTCCAATCCAATTTCATTAATGTCTGATGGGTCCCTCAATCTATATAAGTCAACATGCCAGATCGGGGCCGCTTGTTGGTCATATATATTTACTAAATTAAAGGTCGGTGAGGTAATTACATCACCCACTCCCTCCGCCGAAAGTATCTCCTTAATTAAGTGACTTGCAAAAAATGTTTTACCCGCACCAACCGGGCCATAAAGAAAAATAGAATCTCCAACCTGTAAGCATTTACCTATCTTTTCTGCAAGAACTTGAACATAGCCCTTATCACAGTTTTTCATTATTATTTTCGTATCCAATTAAATCTTTCCAAATCAATAAAAAGTGAGTTTGCTACTAATTCCATGTCTCCTCTAGCAAATCTCTATTCCAGATCGAAATTACTTCAGCTCCTGAAATAAGAACTCCTTCTACAGAATTAGAATAGTTTTTAAAGGTAAGTTTGGCCCCACTTCTTTCTAACAAAGTCTTTGCGATGAAAAGTCCTAACCCCATGGGTTCATATTCTGGTCTACTCGAGTCAAAAGTAAATTCAATATTTTGTTTATATCCAAATGGTTCTCCAATTGAATTAATAATATCTTTTGGAAATCCTGGACCATCATCTTTAATAACTATAAATATTTCAGCTTTAGACCAACTAATATCAATAAATACTATCGTTTTGGAAAAATCAGTGGCATTTTGAATTATATTTCTTAAACCATGGATCAGTTCAGAACTCCTTCGTACTACAACTTGTTCTTCTCCATGCTTTTCTGCCAGAGGATCAAGATTTTGCAAAGAAAATTTGATTTCTTTCCCAATATTTTGAAATGGCAAGCAAGCTTCTTTTACAAGAGCAATTATTGGTACGGCACTTATCTGAGCGTTTTTGTTTACATCTGTTGCCATATCTTTTAAAATCTCTTTGCATCTTTCAGCTTGGGATTTTATGAGCTCAAGATCTTCTAAAGTTGGATCCCCCCTTGACCTACCAGATAATTCCTCCAACAGCTCTGAGGAAACTAGCTTTATAGTGGTTAGAGGTGATCCTAGCTCGTGAGCAGCCGCAGCTACTACACCGCTTAGGGCCGTTAGTTTTTGCTCCCTCTCAAGAGCTAGCTTTGTAGTTAAAAGTAGCTCGTTGATTCTTGTCATATCTCGCTTTACCCGCCAAGCATATGCGGAAATGAAGATAATTGTAATCATTAGGGCAACCCACATACCAAACATTAGGGTATCAGGTAAAAGAAGGTACTCGTTACCGGGTAGTTCCAGTGGAATATAGGAGTAAGACAACATTGACACAATGATAAGAGCACTAGAGCCAACTAATGCCATGGGAATAATAGACAAAAGAGTCGCTGCTATTGCAACTGGCGCCAAGATTAGAACGGAAAAAGGGTTGGTCAAACCTCCACACAGATACAATAGTAACGACAACTGAAGCAAATCATACATAAGGAGTGACAATGTAGATTTTCCAGAAAGGCGTTTTGATTGTGGGAAATATGTAATAGAAACTACATTAATAATCAGTGATAAAAGAATCAAAACCATACAATATATGATATTCAGTTCGAGTTTTATGATTGTAGCGCCAATTATTAATGCTAACGATTGTCCAATTATTGCAAGCCATCTTAGGTTCGTTAGTGTACTAAGAAACACCACATCACTTCTTTTTAAATCCATTAAATTATCCTACATGAGACTAGAATTTATAGCTTGCGCTGAATATATACTTCGCATACCAGTAATTAAACATATAACTCATAGGCGTAAATAAATTTGTGGTATTTTAGATATAAATACATGGTCGGCTTTATATTGTTAGCGTTAATAGGTTTCGGAGTGCCACTTTCAGGCATTTTCCACGAAAAAAATTTAGAACGTTGTTCCGGTAGCACACGTGGTGCCGAAAAAAGCATTGACCTTAACATCAATTTAATTGATGAAAATGGCTCATTTATAGTTTTTAAAGACTTAGTAGCGTCTTTTAATTTAGTATATTTCGGTTATAGCTTTTGCCCAGATATATGTCCAATAGATTTGGGAAGAAATGTAGAAGTGAACGCCGTTCTTAACGACAAATATAAGAAACTTTCTACATTTTTTGTAACAGTGGATCCAGAAAGGGATACGTCGGATAGACTGAAAGAATACACAGATTTATTAGATGAGTCACTAATTGGACTAACGGGCTCCGCAGAACAGATTGATATAGCTAAGAAAAATTTCATGGTGTACAGCTCAAAAGGTATATCTGATGAAAATTACCTTGTAGATCACACTACCTTTACCTATTTAATAGATGGTGAAGGGAACCTTTTACGCTATTTCAAACGTCAGGATACCCCTTCTGAAATTAAAGAAACGATAGAGTGCTTGATAGAAAAAGCACAAAATAAAAATGGGTTCATAAAGAAATGAGTATGTACTTAGGATGTTAGAGAATTTAGTAGATAAATCACTTGCTATAATCGATGATGATGAACCATTTGTGAGGCGATTGAGCAAAGCAATGGAAAAAAGAGGTTTCGTTGTTAGCCATGCTTTGAATATTTGTGATGGTAAAAAGCTTGTCGCTTCAATGCCTCCTGCATTTGCAGTAGTTGACTTGAAACTGAGTGATGGCAATGGACTAGAAGTTGTCGAACAACTAAGACAAGCGCGCTCTGACGCTAAAATTGTAGTGCTTACTGGATATGGAGCCATAGCTACGGCTGTAGCAGCCGTAAAAATTGGAGCTACAGATTATTTGGCTAAACCGGCTGATGCAAACGACATCACAAATGCTTTGCTTACAGATGTGAATAAAAAGCCTCCGCCACCAGAAAATCCAATGTCAGCAGACCGTGTTAGATGGGAACATATTCAAAGAGTTTATGAACTATGCAATAGGAATGTATCTGAAACAGCACGTAGATTAAATATGCATCGGAGAACTCTACAGAGAATACTAGCGAAGCGAAGTCCTCGGTAATGTTACGGTGCTACCCCTCTAAGTAACCTCGGTAAGTCACCAATCATTCCCATTGCTTCGTACATCAAGATTTTTTTTATTAATGGAGTGTGCTCAACAGCTCTCATGCCTATTACGTTGGTTATTTCATTGAATTTATTTTCAGTGGAAAATAAGCGATTAATTATGTCTGTGCTAGCAGATAGTAAAGTACTATCAAACCGCCGCCACTTTTCATATCTCGTAAGTACTTGTACTGACCCAATATCTTCTCCAAGTCTAAAGCCGTCAATAACGACATCAGCAAGTGATGCAATATCTCTTATTCCTAAATTTAGCCCCTGCCCAGCAAGTGGGTGTATATTTTGAGCACTATCACCAACAAGCGCTAACCTGCTTCCAATTATACTCTCAGCGAATCCAAGATCTAATTCAAACGAATTCTTATTACCTATGACACTAATATCACCCAAAAAATCTCCAAACTTTTTCTCTAGAGATTTTAAGTAATCTTTGTCTGGTAGATTGTTTATTGCTTTAGCATCATTAGAACTTTCAGTCCAAACTAAAGAAGATTTGTTACCTTTTAGAGGTAGGATTGCAAAGGGTCCGGAAGGATAAAACTTTTGATATGCAATGCCTTCGTGTGGATATTCGTGAGAAACCGCACATACCAAGGAGGTTTGATTATATTTCCAACCTAGTCTGGATAAGCCAAAATGCTTCGCCGTTTTTGAGTTTTTACCATCAGCTGCGACAACAAGGTCAGCGCTGACTCTAATCCCTTTATCTAAATCAACAATTATTTTATTACCATTTTCCTCAAAACTTACGGCATTACTATTATTGATCATTTCGACATCATCACCCAAGGCATCATATAAAACTGCTGTCAAAAACCGATCTTCAACCATAAAAGCTATATTTTCACCATTTAAGTCTGACTTATCAAATTCCAAAAGTGGTGAATTTATTGGATAATTCTCATTGTCTTTAAAAATTTTCATTTTCCTGATCTCTTGGGAGTGTTCCTTAATTTGGTCCCATAAATCAGTGGCCTTCAAAACATTAATCGAAGAAAATGACAAAGCGTAAGCACGACCATCAAAATCTTTTACGCCAGACTCTTTGATTTTTTCTTCAACTAGTGTTACTGATATATTCGCTCTTGATAATATGAGAGCCAAGAGGTACCCAGTTATTCCACCTCCGATAATAATTACATTAGAACTAAATTGCATCGTCTGTTTGTTTAGATTATTTTTATATTAAACTGAAAAGAATAAAAATTAAGAAATTCATTAAGTGACCGATAATACAAATATATCAGCTAGTCTACAAGGAAAACTCATAGGGGAAGGTAAGCTATGTCCTGTTGATTTGTGTGAAGCATACTTGGATAAAATAAAAAACTCCGTGGACTCTAAATTAATATTTTCAGAAATTATGGAGTCCTCAGCTAGAAATGAAGCAATTGCGGCCAAAAAAAGGGCAATGAAAGGTACTAGGCTTAGTGGTTTGGATGGTATTTGTCTGTCATGGAAAGATTTATTTGAAATAAAAAACCATGAAACAGCTGCTGGTTCCCACTTGCTGAAGGGTAGTGTTTCAAAGCAAACAGCAAAAGTGGTTGAAAATTCGTCATTTTCAGGTATCACATGCTTAGGAAGAACTCACATGACTGAATTAGCTTTTTCAGGGCTTGGAATTAATCCGATTACAGCAACTCCTCCTAACGCAATCAATCCAGATCTTGCTCCTGGTGGGTCGTCTTCTGGCGCCGGGGTTTCAACAAGTTTAGGTTTGTCTTCAGGTAGTATCGGATCAGATACTGGCGGTTCTGTAAGAGTTCCAGCTGCATGGAATAATATTGTTGGCTTTAAAACATCGCATGGTGTACTTCCATTAACTGGAGTGATTCCTCTATGTCCTAGCTTTGATACTGTCGGCCCACTCACAAAAACGGTAAAGGATGCGTCTGAAATTTATTCTGTTTTGTTAGGATCTAAATTTGCTCCATCTAGAAGTTTGTCACTAAAAAATCGATCTTTTTTAGTTATAGAGACTGTTGCCTTAGAAAATCTTGATGGAGTTATTGACGTCCAATTTGAGAATAGTCTTAGAAAAATTGCAAAGCATGGAGCTAAAATTAAAAAATGCAAGTTGGGTCTAATTGCTGAAGCAATAGCCCTTTCACCATTACTGTTTGCCCCTGAGGCCTATTCAATTTGGGAAAGAAATATTGAAAATTCTCCAGATGCTATGTTTAAGCCCATTTTAGAACGTTTTCGCTCTGGGAGCAAAACCTTGGCTAAAGACTATGTCAGGGCTTGGAATGATCTACGAAGGCTTAGATCTGAATTTAATAGATTTATTAATTCTTTTGATGCAGTCTTATTGCCAACAACGCCATTGCTACCACCCAAAACTGAAAAATTACTTGCTGATGAGGCGTACTTTAATGAAGCTAACATTAACTCATTGCGAAACACTAGGATTGCAAATCTATTGGATCAATGTGCCCTCACTTTACCCACTGATATCGATTTTTGTGGTTTATCCATCATGATGCCACGATTCACAGAATCAAAATTGATTAGTGTCGGTTTAGAGATAGAAAAAATATTTTAATCTAAATATTTTTTTATCTTAAGACTGGAAAAAAAAGACATAAATGTCTACTATTCATCTTAAAGGGCAGAAGACCTGATTGTAAGAGGCAAAAATGCAGATGTATTCACCGTTTTCGGAAATGCCAGACTATGCGTTTCCACGCTTGCGCAAGCTATTAGATGAAATAAAACCATCTTCAGAAACTATAGATATGTCTATAGGGGAGCCAAAGCATACGTATCCTCCCTTTGTAAATAAAATCATTAATTCTGATCTATCTGGGCTAAATAGATATCCACTAAACAACGGAACAGAATCGCTTATAAAATCCATTGCCTCTTGGGCTTCAACAAGGTACGAATTGAATAATCTTGAATATCACAATAGGTTAATAATACTTAATGGTAGTAGGGAGGGAATATTCAATTCAACCTTGTCATTGTTTCCAAGAGACAAGGCATCAAAAAAGAAATACGTCATTATACCAAATCCCTTTTACCAGTGTTATTTAGCAGCATCAATTGCAGCTAATGCTCAACCCATTTTTGTTTCAGCCTGTAAAGATACCAACTATCTTCCAGATTTTGATGCAATTCCCAAGAATATTCTTGAGAAAGCAGGGATTTTCTTTATTTGCTCCCCTTCAAACCCTCATGGTAGCACCGCTAATTTTGATTATTGGAGAAACCTAATACACCTATCAGAGAGGTATAATTTCAGAATCTTTTCTGACGAGTGCTACTCAGAAATCTACAGACATATTAAGCCTCTTGGTGTTATTTCAGTTGCAGAAAAAATGGGAGCAGATTTGGAAAAAATATCTGTTTTTCAATCACTTTCAAAAAGATCTAATCTACCCGGTATTAGGTCCGGCTTTTCAATTAATGGGAAATTCACAACTCAAATATTAAAAAAAGTTAGAGCCTATGGCGGTGCGCCTTTGGCAACTCCATTTCAAAATGTTTCAGAAAAAATATGGCTTGATGAAGAGCATGTTGAATTAAATAGGTTGGAATACAATAAAAAATTTAAATTGGCGGAAAGTATGTTCAAGGATTACCATAATTTTAAAATTCCAGAGGCTGGTTTTTTTATTTGCCTCGCTGTCGATAATCCTGTGTCGTTTACAAAAGAGCTGTGGCAAAACACTGGAGTAAAAGTATTGCCAGGTCCATATTTATGTAACTTTAATAATCTTTCAGTGTCTGAAAGCCAGAAGGTATCATCATTTGTAAGAATAGCACTGGTCGAAAAAGAAAATAAACTTAAGGATGGGCTAAATAAGATTAAAAACTTCTTAGCGAAAAACCCTAAATTTGTTCTGGAGGACTGTTAGTATGACGATGATCCAAGTCTCCAACCACTCAAAGAAGAGAGCCCTAGTACCCAACAAACTTCAGAGAGTTTTAAATGATCGAATTAGAGAGTTAGTTGCTATAATCTTCATTTTTTTGGGTTTACTTATATTTTTGGCATTGTTTAGCTACAGTAGTGATGACCCCAGTATACGAAACGCCACTGGCCTCGAACCAGAAAATTTTCTTGGGCTTGTAGGCAGCTATACTTCAGACATCTTGTTAATATCACTCGGCATTGGAAGCTACTGCCTACCCTTTATTTTTGTATCTTGGGGCTACCGGATTATTGTAAAGGGTGGAGTGAGTATTCCATTTAGGCGCACATTATTTTTACCGATTACACTTGTTGTAACATCACTTTTTTTTGCAACTAATGAGGCGCCTGAGTCCTGGATATTCTCTAATGGTCTAGGAGGGGTCACTGGGGATACATACCTCGAATATCTACTAAAAAAACAGCCAGTAGAAATCAATTTATGGCTTAAATTAATTTCAATTGCATCTGCATTTGCATTCATATTTTCTTTATCTTTCAGCTCAGGAATTACAACCAGTGAGGGTATAAAAATCTTGAAAAAATTTTTTCTGAATATTTTTCGGGTAGTGAAATTTCTAGGTTTTGATATCTTAGCATTTATTTTTCATAGGGAACAAACAAGGCAGGCAATACAAAAATTTCACTTACGAAAAAAGGTAGATGGTATATTTGGGAAATATGTCAAGAAACTTTTTCTTAGATCAAAACAGCAGCATTTTGAGCAGAACATAGTTTCCGAAAATCATGAAAATCCAGAAGATAGTGATTACCTAAATACTTCATCCACAGAAGCCGTTAATTCAAGTATCCCGTCTACCAAAAGCAAAATATTTTTTCCTCAACAAAAAAAATCATCTGTTAGCCTAAAAGCAAAAATGGATTTTCAGCCCACTTTAGGACTCGAGAAATCACAAAGTGATTTTAAACTTCCCTCGCTTACACTGTTGGAAGCAAAAGCAGAAATAACAAATCATAATCTTAGCGAAGACTCTCTACAAGAAAATGCCCGAATGCTAGAAAGTGTACTTGATGACTATGGTGTTAAAGGTCAAATAATATCAGTAAGGCCAGGTCCAGTTGTTACCTTATATGAATTAGAGCCTGCACCTGGAATCAAGGCCAGCAGAGTTATAAGTTTGTCTGATGATATAGCTAGATCAATGTCTGCTTTAGCTGCTCGAGTATCCACAATTCCTGGTCGCTCTTTTATTGGGATTGAGTTACCAAATGCACAAAGAGAAAAAGTATTGCTAAGAGAGATTTTGGCATCCAAAGTGTACGGTGATAGCAAATTCCAGCTGCCTCTGGCTTTAGGACGAGATATTGGGGGCGAACCTGTAATTGCCAACCTGTCAAGAATGCCACACCTTTTGATCGCTGGAACCACAGGATCTGGTAAATCTGTTGGTATTAATACAATGATACTTTCATTACTATATTCACTTAACCCTGATGAGTGCCGAATGATAATGATTGATCCGAAAATGTTGGAATTATCCGTCTATGATGGAATCCCACATTTATTAAGCCCTGTAGTCACAGACCCCAAAAAAGCAGTAGTGGCATTAAAGTGGGCTGTACTTGAAATGGAGGACCGCTATAAAAAGATGTCAAAATTGGGTGTGAGAAGCATAGAGAATTATAACAGTAAAGTTAATGATGCAGTTCTGAATGGAGAAAACTTTAGTAAGACTGTGCAAACAGGTTTTGATAAAATCACAGGAGAACCTATATTTGAAGAGCAGTTTTTTGAACCAAAAAAACTTCCATTCATAGTAATAATTGTTGATGAAATGGCCGACCTGATGATGATTGCTGGAAAGGAAATTGAAGCTTGTATCCAAAGACTGGCACAAATGGCAAGGGCAGCGGGCATTCATTTAATTATGGCCACCCAAAGACCATCTGTTGATGTTATTACTGGCACGATAAAGGCCAACTTTCCAACTCGAATATCCTTCCAAGTCACATCAAAAATAGATAGCCGTACAATCTTAGGTGAAATGGGAGGTGAGCAATTATTAGGTATGGGGGACATGCTATTCATGGCTAATGGAGGAAAAATTACAAGGGTCCACGGTCCCTTTGTCTCAGATAAAGAGGTGGAGGAAGTAGTTATACACATAAAAAACCAAAGAGATACAAATTATGAAGAAGCAGTTTTAGCAGGTCCAGATCCCGATACTGAAGACAAATTGAATAAATCGATGGGCCTATTGGTAACCGATGAAGGTGACGATACTAACTTATATGATCGCGCCGTATCAATTGTTGCTCGAGACAGAAAATGTTCAACTTCATATATTCAAAGGAAACTATCGATCGGTTATAATAGAGCTGCAAAAATAGTTGAAGAAATGGAAGCTAACAACGTTGTTTCAGCAGCTAATCATGTTGGAAAGCGAGAAATATTTATTCAAAACCAAGAGTACGATTAAGTGTTACCCTTGATATTAAAAAATTATAGGCCTTTGTGGTCCTCTTTTATTGCCATACCAATCCTTGTAATTACTGCTATATCAGTCGCCGCAACAGATTTGAATAAGATTGAAACTTATCTAAATTCAATCCAAACGCTTAAGGCTAAATTTAATCAGATTAATTATGATGGATCTCAATCTTCAGGAATAATCTGGCTCGAAAAACCTGGTAAGCTAAGGTTAGAATATAAGGAACCAAGCTCCTTGCTTATTATTTCAAATTCTGGCTTTACAGCCGTTATAGATAAGCTATCAAACACTCCACCGCAACGATACTTAACTAAAAATATTCCCTTAAGTTTCCTGATTGAGAAGACCGTGAACTTATCAAAAAAAGAATTTTCATTCTCATTTACTGAGTCTAGAGACACCATCAACTTAAATATTTTTAAAGCTGCGAATCAGAGTAAAAGTGAATTGAGCATAAAATTTATCATGTCCCCATTCACTATTAGCGGATGGACCGTTCAAACACCTACCGGAGAGAATATCACAGTTGACTTATTGGAGCCAGAATTTAACATTGAGATTCAAGAGGAGTGGGTTTTCGGTATTGGTGGAGAAATCCAGAACCATATGAAAAAAATTTCTGAATAACATTTTTTACAACTACTTTTCTAAATTATAAATTGCCAATAAAGGTACGTGATCGGATGGCTTTTCCCAAGATCTAGCTTCTTTAAAAATAGAACAGGACAAAAAATTTTTAGTTATATCTTTGGTCGCCCAAAAATGATCCAAACGCCTACCTCTATTAGACTTTTCCCAATCTTTGGATCTGTAAGACCACCATGAAAATAATTCTTCATTCGGGAAAAAATTTCTTATAATATCGTTGAAACCACCAGCAACCATCACTTCTAATAGCTTATCAGTCTCTACCTTTGTATGTGACACAACATTCAGAAGTTGTTTATGTGACCATACATCATTCTCATTAGGCGCAATATTGAAATCCCCCAAGATCATCGTTTTTTCTACCCTATTTCTTAAAAAAATATTCTTCATTTCATCTAAATATTGCAACTTGTACCTAAACTTTTCATTGATCTGTGGATCTGGTTCGTCCCCACCCGCAGGAATGTAAAAATTGTGAATTATTATGTTATCTCCAAATGAACATGTAATGTGACGAGCTTCCGTTTTCTCACAAAAATTAAAGGTTTCAACTTGGTTAAGTTGAACATTAGAAAGTATAGCAACTCCATTATAACCTTTTTGCCCATTATAATAGATATGATTTAATCCTAAATCCTTAATGTCCTTATAGGGAAAATCAGAATTAGTGCATTTACACTCTTGAAGACACAATATATCAATTTTTTTTTTCTTTACAAAGTCTGCAATTAAAGGAAACCTCAGTCTAATCGAATTAATATTCCAAGATGCTATATTAATGGAATTTATTTTTCTCACCCTAATCCTCCTTAAAGATCATCAAATTATCTTGTAACCCCCATTTTCATAGATTATTAGTTTATCATTATCTAGTATAGGGCTAAGTTTTTTTCTTAATCGATAGATATGTGTCTCCAAAGTTCTAGTTTTAATATTGTCTGAGTAACCCCAAATTTTTTTCAATAACTCAGACTTTTTTAATACTTTAGGACTTGCCTCAATTAAAAGCTTGACCATAAGGAACTCTTTATCAGTAAGATAAATTCTCGAATCTAAGTGACTCGTTATAGTTCTATTTCGCATATCTACAAAACCTGATCCCAACCTAATCTCATTCTCATTAGAGAGCGCTAAATCATCCAATATTTCATCTATACAATCACTTATGAAATTTATTGGAACTGGCTTATACAAGAGCCTTACTTTTCTAAAAACAGGTACCTCTATCATCTGTTTTTCCAGCATGGAGTCTATTATCAGTACTACAGATGCTTCACTAAAATGACTTACAACGGACGAACACAAAAAATTAAAATCATTATTGGAAGATAAGTTAAATAGGATAATATTAGGATAAGCAGCGACCGCCTTCAATTTAGCATTTTTTTGATCAGAAAATACAGTTATATTGAAGCTGTATTTTTTTAAAAAAAGTTCTCGAAAAACTTCCGCTATGTTTTTGTTTCGTTCAAATATGAATAAATTGTATGCTCTATTCAACGTTTAAGTCCCAAAAGATGACAACTTTCCTTTTACTTTAATGGGCGTTATAAAGGCCTAGAAAATGAAACATGGTTTAATATGTTAATACTCAAGGATACAGACCAAACTCTCCGAATGCAAACAGATCTTAAGATAGGCTTACCAATTATTATTAAGAGAGGTAGCATCAATTATATAATTTTTTCTACCGAATCCATATCAGAGGAAAATTTTGAAAAACTAAACCTTTTAGAAGGTGAACAGCCTTATCTGTGTGTTACCAGGAGAAGAGCTAAAACATTAAAGGCAAGAGTTTATAACGATACTATCTCTAGGATTAAAATACCTAGCGGTTCAAAATTGAGTTGGATAAAAGCTACTGCAGATCCAGTACTTGACTTAGATAACCCTCTAAAAGGTCCTTACAGTGTAGTGCGTGAAGATGATGCAGCAGTTGAGAAGTTATCCATAGATTGGTGCAAAAAAAGTAAATTAATACCTGCTTGTATTGTAAAAAAAATTAGCAAAAAAACAGTAGAGTTACTTGAAAAAAAATTTCAAATACTTTCTACCGACTTTTCGACAAATGCTCAAAAACAACCAACGTTAATCCGGGAAGAGCGTGCTAGTGCGAAGATCCCAATAAATGGGGAACAGGCCACACTCAGAGTATTTAAATTAAATAATGAAAATTTTGAGCATTGCGCTATAGAATTTGGAATTCCAGATAGAACTAAACCAGTTCTCACTCGAATACATTCAGCATGTTTTACGGGTGATACTCTGAACTCTCAAAAATGTGATTGTGGTACTCAATTAAAAAAAGCCATAGATAGATTATCTGCAGAAAGTAACGGTATTTTACTATATTTAAATCAAGAGGGGCGCGGTATAGGACTTCTTAATAAAATTAGGGCATACAAACTGCAAGAACAGGGTTTTGATACTGTAGATGCCAACCATCGCTTAGGTTTCGAGGATGAAGAAAGGGACTTTCAAATTGGAGCAGAGATACTCACTGCCCTTGGATTTTCTTCAGCTAGATTATTAACAAATAATCCAAAAAAAATTCAAATGCTTGAAAAACATGGAATTCGTGTTCAAGAACGAGTCAGCTTAGTAACCAAGCCAACTGATGAAAACCTTGCCTATTTAAGAACTAAAGCAAAAAAAAGTGGTCACATTTTCTGATACCTAGGCCCTGGCACCAAATATTGCTGTTCCAATTCTAACGTGAGTTGCACCATTAGCTATTGCTAAACCATAATCTGCACTCATTCCCATCGATAAACCACTAAGACAATTCCTTTCTGCCAAACGTCTAAGCTCTACAAAAAAACTTGTTGGATCTTTTTCAATTGGTGGAATACACATTAGCCCACAAATTTTAAGCTGATATTTCTCAATGCACATTTTAACAAACTGATCAACGTCATTAACACTAATGCCAGACTTTTGAAGTTCGTTTTCAAAGTTTACTTGGACAAATATGTCAACATTTTTGCCCACTCTTTGGCTTGCCGTAGCAAGCTTTGCAGCAAGTTTTTCTCTATCTAAGGAATGGATTACATCAAAGATCTTTAAGGCCTGGTCCACCTTATTGGTTTGTAATGGTCCCAAAAGATGTAACCTTACTTGCTGATATTTCAACTTGAGTTGAGGCCATTTTGAGCATGCCTCCTGAACTCTGTTTTCACCAAAATCCAAATGCCCCAATTTCAATATTTTCTCAATTTTTTCGATTGGTTGCACTTTTGAAACTGCTATCAGCTTTACAGATTCGGGTTCCCTCTGAGTATCAAGCTCATGGTTTCTAATATTTTTAATGATTGTATTGAATGACATGTTTATCTAACTGAACTCGGAAACAATTTTATGTCCTTGTTCTAACAACAAGTCTCTTATGGCACTGATATAAATTGGTCCCATTTCACAACAACCACCTACGATAGTTGCTCCCTCATTAATCCATGAAGATACAGTTCTAGCATAACCCATTTCATCTAAATCATCTCTGGCCTTTAAGACATCTACAGTTCCTCCTGGGTCCAATTTGTCAATTGAATTAAATCTATTTGCATATCCACCATAAGGTAATTTTAAGGATCTCAAAATTCTAAGTCCTTCAGTTATAATCTCCGGGAAACAGCAATTTAATAAAACCGCATCAATGTCAAGTTCAGATAAGACCTTAATACCCTCCTCTAAAGCTTCTCCAGATCTCAGTACTGAACCATTATCATCTGATACGGACCCACTAACCCATGAGCGTGTACCTGATTTTGATGCTACATACCCAGCAGCATGTAATTCCTTAACAGACGACATTGTTTCACAGATTAAAACGTCGACTTCCTGAACCTGCACTTCGGCTATTCGCTCATAACTGCTTATACAATCCACTAATGCTGGCGCAATTTCTGGTTTGTAGCTAGCGTATAGTGGTGGCAAGCAGCCTGCTATCTTAACATCAGATGAGTTTTTTGCTCTATCCCTTGCTCTTTTCGCAACATCAATAGCCTTCGCCTGTAGTGTTTCAAACATATCTGGATGTCCATCTCTTTCTAACCTCTCTGGCGTACATGAATAGTTGTTGAGTGTGATTATCTTTGCACCAGCCATTATAAATTCATAATGCACTTGCTCTACCAAATCTGGTTCATCAAGCAAAATTTTAGCTGACCAAAGGGGATGAGGCTTGTGTTTTGATCGGTGAATGAGTTCTTGACCCATACCACCATCCATTAAGATTACCTCACTCATAGCAAAATGATCTTTCTAATCTTATGTACTGCTAACTTAGAAATAGACATAAAATGCAAATATTGCTAAGAAAATTATTAGAATAATACTAACGGTATTTAACTTTCTTCGTAAACTTCTTCCACTTTCTATCATTTCCTGATTAATTTCACCAAAAACCAAATCTAGCGAGGCTTGAGACCTTTTTTCATTTCTTCCCATTTCAATCAGCTCCGAATTCATATCTAAATGTGCAACATGATGAGCCACTTAATATTGTTTTCTCTCTTTTCAGCGTAGCATTTTCATTGAACCCCTCAATCATAGCAAAGTCACGGTTACACGATAAAATTGCTCCTAAATCCTCCATTCCCATTGCCTTATAAAATTCTGCATATTTGCAACGCGTAACATCAAAATTAAGATTGGTTTTTGATTTCTCCAATACAGTTATTTCTAGTGCACCATCTTGTTTCCAAAACTCAAGAGTTTCTAAAAATGCTTCAATATCGTTTCCATAGGCGCTAGACAGATCTTTTCCTTGTTTTCTTGCAAGCTCTTTAACTGTGCTAGCAAGAATCTCCACTACGTCCTGTCTACCGAAAGATTCGAAGAGCTTTTCTAAGAATGGCAACAGGATTCTCGCTTCAGTCTCTCTTCTATTAAGTACTCCAATTTTTTGAGTAATAAAATCTTCCAGCACTTTTCCTTCCATCTTACCTTTACTTATCGCCATCTCTAAAACTTTCAATTATAGTTGTTATAAATTAATACAAAATAGAACTCAATATATCAATAAGATATCAATAGGATGAATTATACTATGGAAAATGAATTCTCTCAAACTTTTGAAAAAAATGGCGCTATACTACTAAAAGATACTTTCAAAGAATGGGTTCCCAAAATTATTGCTGGAATTGAAAGAAATTTATCCTCTCCTTCTAAGTATGCCAATGAAAACAATGTAGATAGCGGTAGATTTTTTGATGATTATTGCAACTGGAAAGTTATAAACGAGTTTCAAGATTTTATTTTTAACAGTAATGCTGCCAAAATAGCAGCAGAGGTGATGAATTCAAAGACAGCTCAATTTTTTCATGACCATGTTTTAGTAAAAGAGGGAGGAACATCAAAAGAAACTCCGTGGCATCAGGATGCTCCTTATTATTTTGTAAATGGAGAAAAAACGGTAAGTATGTGGATACCAGTCGATCCAATCACAAATACTGGATTGAGATTTATCGCTGGGTCACACAAATGGGAGAAGATGGTGAAACCTGTTTCATGGGCTGATGATAGTGATTTTTACAAAAGTGAACACGATTGGTTGCCAGTACCGGAACCAGACTCTGATCCAGGAAATTTTAGAATTCTTGAATGGTCCATGGAACCTGGAGATGCTGTTTTATTTAACTTTAGGACTGTTCATGGTGCTCGCGGAAACGAAACTCCCATGAGACGGCGAGCTTTATCTTTGCGCTGGGTAGGAGATGACGTGACCTACATTGAGCGACCTGGTCGGACTTCCCCCCCATTTCCAGACCATAATATGCAAACCGGGCAAATTCTCAGAACTGACTGGTTTCCCATCCTATATCCTTAACCTAACCAGAAAGTTTTTTCTGCATGAGTATTAAATTCAAAAACTTGCCAAATTTAAAACCTATATTTGGCAGTATGCATAATTTATTAAAGCCAATGGACTTATGAAAAGACAACCCTGCTGGATTACTCTCAGATACACCGGCGATGAGACAATTTACCTCCTTGCTTACTGCGTCTTTCTCTAACTCAGCAACTAAGCGTTTTCCTAATCCACAACCTCTAAATTTTTGATCAATAATTACAGTATGCTCCATCGTTTTTTTATATCCAGTACCTGGTCTAAATTGAGTGTAACTTGCAAAGCCAACAACTTTTCCATCACTAACACCTACTATACTTAAATGGCCATTTTTATTTCTCTCTGAAATCATAGTTTCAACATCTTTGGGAGACTTTTCTTTATCGTTAAATGTCCAGAGAGTATCACGAATAATTGGATTCCAAATACTTGTGACAGCTGAAAAATGAGAGGGATTTGCTTGTTCTATTTTAAAATTTTTCAACATACAGGGGTGATTGCTTTTTATATGTCACATTTGATAATTTGGCGTTGATTGAGATATCTCCTTTTCTTCACCATTCATATCTTCGTCAATACTAGAAAAAAGAGGAGAAGAAAGATATCTTTCACCTGTATCTGGGAGCATACACAATATAGCTGAGCCTGGTTCAGCTTTTTCTGCTACTTTTATTGCTGTAGCAAAGGTGGCTCCTCCAGATATCCCAGTTATAATACCCTCTTTCTTAGCTAATTTCTGAGCCCAATTCACTCCTTCTTCAGAAGTAATTGGTATAATTTGATCATAAAAACTTTTGTCAACGGCTTCTTGCAACACAAATGGTATAAAATCTGGTGTCCAACCTTGAATCAGATGAGGTTGCCATGAACCATGACTTTCCGCAGGAGTATTCGATTCGGTTCTTAGCTGTGGGTGACCACTTGAAATTAGGGCGGCATTTTCTGGTTCACTAAGAATAATTTTTGTTTCAGGCCGTTTTTCTCTCAATACTCTGGCTACTCCAGATACTGTACCACCAGTGCCATAACCTGTGACAAAATAATTAAGACTCTGGCCCTTAAAATCTGTTATTATTTCTCTGGCCGTTGTTGACTCATGTATATCCGCGTTGGCTTTTGTCTCAAATTGACTAGCCAAAAACCAGCCATTAGCCTCTGCTAATTCTTTTGCTTTGTTGTACATGCCTATACCCTTTTCAGCTCTGGGTGTCAGAATGACTTTTGCACCAAGAAACCTCATTAGCTTTCGCCTCTCAATTGAAAAACTTTCAGCCATAGTAATTACCAAA
>CACKLF010000012.1 GCA_902600895.1 uncultured Alphaproteobacteria bacterium
ATTGCTATTACTTCTTCGGTGACTTGGCTCACAGGGTGTATTGATCCACTCTTTCGTTCTCGAGCCGGCTGAGTTACATCAATCCACTCGCTACTTAATTTCTCTTCGATAGCTTTTTTCCGAAGTTCGCTTTTTTTTAAACTGATTGAGTTGTTTATATCATTTTTCAGTCCATTTAGCGCCGGGCCAAGCCTGGATTTCTCAGTTGGGTTCATTTGACCCAAACCACGCATTAACAAAGACACAGAACCTTTTTTCCCCAACAAGCTTACTCTTATCTCTTCCAGCTGAGGTTCGCACTCTGCAGAAAATATTTTTTCTAGAGCTTCATCTTTGAGTTTTGCAATTTCTTCTATCATGACTTTCAAATCATATTGAAAATATCCGCTGCTAACAGAACCAAAAGGAAATTATTTTATGGAGTCTTTAACCTTAAAAACAATTGATTTAAACACGTCTGGTGCATTAACTGCTAGATCGGCAAGTACTTTTCTATCAACTTCTATTCCACTTTTTGATAATCCATATATAAATTTTGAATATGTTAAGCTTTGATCAATCATCCTAACTCCTGCATTTATTCTCTGAATCCATAGTGCTCTAAATGTTCTCTTTCGATTTTTTCTATCTCGGGTTGCATACTGCATAGCCTTATCTACAGACTGAGTTGCAGTCCTAAAATTTCTACTCCTGGCACCATAATGACCTTTCGCAGCCTTAACTATCTTTCTGTGCCTTGCGTGGGTTACTACCCCTGATTTCACTCTTGACATTAAATCCTACCTATCTGCTATCGTACATAAGGCATGTAAGATTTGACAATATTTTCATCAGCCTTAGATAATGTATTAGTGCCTCTCGCATTCCTAATGAATTTGCTTGATCTTTTAATCATACCGTGGCGCTTACCAGCTTGTGCCGCTTTAACACGCCCGGACGCTGTAACTTTAAAACGCTTTTTAGCACCAGACTTTGTCTTCATTTTGGGCATTTCGTACTCCTATAACTGGTTTAAATTGCTCTGACACGGCAGCCCTTTCCTAGCCGGCCCGAAACTTAGCTATGCGTATACGCGGAGTCTAGCCATTTTGCAAGCACAAGATCAGATTTTACATATTATCAATTTTAGCGGATATTTTTAATACATCGACATCTGGACTCTTATAACTGACATGTTAAGCAGAAATATTGATTAGTCCTCTAATCAATCTCACCAGCATGAATTAATTTTTCGTTTACCGGTGCTACCCTAAGAATGTTAGTGGTACCTGGAATGTTGAAAGGTACACCTGCAGTTATAATTATTTTATCGTCTATCGAAGCAAAATTATCACTTTTAGCAGCTCTTATTGCCTTTATAACTGCCTCCTTAAATCTTGTTACTTTTTCAGTAACAACGCAATGTAAACCCCAGTTTAGAGCCAAACGTCTCGCAATCCTTAGCTCTGGGGTTAATGCAATTATTGGAACTTTAGGTCTTTCCCGAGATGTTAAAATAGCCGTTGTCCCACCATGAGTAAAGCAACAAATTGCCCGTACATCTGTCCTTTCCGAAACTTCGCGTGCAGCAACAGTTATTGCATTAGATGTGTCAGTTCCCATGAAAGGTCTAGATGTTTCTATGATTTGCCTAAAATTTTCATCATTCTCTATTTCCACAGCTACACTGTTCATCATTTTCACCGCATCGATAGGGTACTTACCTACCGCCGACTCTGCTGACAGCATTACAGCATCTGCTCCCTCATAAATGGCCTGAGCAACATCAGAAACCTCAGCCCTAGTAGGAGATGGAGATGCAATCATGCTTTCGAGCATCTGAGTAGCAACTACAACTGGCTTACCCGCTTTCCGGCAAAGTTTGATAAGTTTTTTTTGAATGGGGGGCAAAGAATAAACTGGCAATTCAACACCAAGGTCTCCCCTGGCTATCATTATGGCATCCGACTCCAAGAGAATGTTGTCAAATCTTTCTACTGCTGAGGGCTTTTCTATTTTTGCCAGAATAGCGGCTCTCCCACCAACTAATTTTTTTGCTTCAACAATGTCCTCAGGGCGTTGAACAAAGGAAAGACCAATCCAATCAACACCAAGATTGCAAGCAAATTCTAAATCACCTCTATCTTTTCCAGATAGAGCAGACAGAGGTAAAATTACATCAGGTATATTAACCCCTTTTTTGTTTGAAATTTCACCTCCAACCAAAACTCTTGTCTCAATTTCATCTTTTGAGGACCTTGTAACCTCTAGCTTAATCTTTCCGTCATTCACCAATATAATTGAGCCTTTTGTCAAAACATCGAATATTTCATTATGCGGCAGCATAACTCTGTTTCTAGTTCCTAACTTTTTATTTAAATCAAAACTGAAAGTTTCACCCGTGGCAAGCTCCACACTTCCACCTTCAAAGTCTCCACACCTTAATTTAGGTCCCTGTAGGTCTGCTATTACACCAATTGGTCTTCCAACCTCCTGCTCTAGCTCGCGAATTATTGTGAACCTCTGCCTTATGTCAGAGTGAGAACCATGACTAAGGTTTAGTCGGAAAACGTCTGCACCTGACAAAAATAGTTCTTTAATATTTTTTGGAGATTCTGATGATGGACCAAGTGTTGCTACGATCTTAACACTACGGTCTCTTGAAACTTTTCTCATAAAACATTCCCAACTTTGCATTTTCAAAACAGATGATTTAACATCAATAGAGAAATGCTAATTATCTTATTAACTATCAATATTCTATAAGAAAAAACCTGAGATAACTAGTCCAACAAATAGTGTTTTCTATTAATATGGGGCAAAAAATGAAAGAAAGTATAGATAAAAGAATTGAAATTGAGGCGGCCACATTTCGGAGGCTGAAATCTCACCTTGCAAAGAATACGCATGTGCAAAATATAGATTTAATGGAGTTGGCAGGCTTTTGCAGAAATTGTCTTGCACGCTGGTATCAAGAGGAGGCTAAAGAAAGGGATCTAACTCTTACTACAGATGAAGCCAGAGAGTTATTTTATGGTATGCCTCATAATGAATGGAAAGTAAAATATCAAATTTAATCTTTTTAGGTCATATCACTTTTACAATAATCTAAATACTCAAAAATAAGATTCTTAACAAAGGTGCCCGGGCTTCCTTGACCGATCAAATTATTGTCCACCTTAACAACTGACCTAATGAAAATGGATGAGGAGGTAATAAACGCTTCAGAAGCATTGTACACTTCTTCCAAACTAAATGGCCTTTCTTCTACCAAAATTTTCTTCTTTTTTGCAAGATTTAATATAGAAGATCTTGTTATACCTCCTAATATATCGCTGGATAAGTCACGGGTTATAAGTGTGCCAACTCTGTTTACAATGAAGGCATTGTTACTAGTCCCTTCTGTTATAAATCCATCTTTTATAAACCAGACATCGTCCATGGCCTCTGTTAAAGCCTTCATCTTTAATAGTGAAGGCCCAAGAAGCTGAGTAGTTTTGATATCTGGTCTTTTCCATCGGATGTCAGCAGCTGTCATAACCGATAAACCTTTATTAGTAAGCAACGGTTCTATGATTTTCTTCTGTTGAGAAAACGCTATTATTGAAGGCTGAATAGTTTTATCAAAAGTAAAATCCCGATCCGCAATTCCTCTTGTTATTTGGAGATAAACTGTACCTTCATCTAAATTATTTTTTTTGATTATTTGCTTGTGTATTTTTAAAAAAAATTCTTCATCACATTTCCATTCAAAGCTTAACTCCTTCATAGATCTTTCTAATCTTTTGTGGTGACCCCTCCAGTCCACTAATTTCCCTTTTAAAACACTGGTCACCTCATAAACTGAATCTGCAAACAATAAGCCACGATCAAAAACTGATATGCGTGCCTCACCCTCCGAAACATACTCCCCGTTTACGTAAACTATCCTACTCATATTTTATTCCAAAAGCTTATTTTGGTGGTAAATTAGCTGTAGGGTGATCGGGGTCTAAAGCAAAATCTTTTGGTGGCTTAGAATTTGTCCTAGTTTTTCTTTTATACTCAAAACAGGCCGCTGAACCATGATCTTCTGAACGAACAATCAAGCAGTCAAATATTTGCTCAGCCCCCTTATAAACAGTTACCAATCCACGAAGTCCATCCGCCTCGCTGTGTTCTACAAAAAAACTCTTTTCGCTTATAGATAAAATTTTAATTTCTTTATTATCCGATATTAAGTTATAGCGACTGCTTTTTTTTCTCTTTTTTAGCCAGTCTATTTCTTTTTCTCTAACTATTGTTTCTTGAATTATAGGCTCCAAAAATGTAACTCCTAGAAAAAATTTAAATCCTTGATAGATGCATATTAGACATCTATGGGTATATCATACTACATCAATTAGAAAAGAGAACAAAATAATGGTAAATGAAGTATTTATTATCGATGGCGTGAGAACGGCGATAGGAAGTTTTGGGGGATCACTTGCTTCAAAGACACCCATTGAATTGGCGACTGAAGTAACTCGTGAAGCCTTAAAAAGATCTCGAATAGATGCTAGAGAAGTGGGGCATGTGGCGTTTGGTCATGTAATAAATACTGAACCACGAGATATGTACTTATCCAGAGTTGCTGCTATAGCCGCTGGAATACCTGACTCCACCCCAGCAATGAATGTAAACCGTTTGTGTGGGTCTGGAGCACAAGCCATAGTATCTATAGCACAGTCCTTAATGCTTGATGAAGCAGCCATAGGAGTAGCCGGCGGAGCGGAAAGTATGAGTCACTCTCCATATATTTTAAATAAAGTTCGCTGGGGGAAAAAAATGGGTGATACGAAAACCCAGGATATGATGCTAGGAGCTTTAAATTGCCCATTTGGAACAGGTCACATGGGACTCACTGCAGAGAACGTTGCTGAAGAAAATAATATATCCAGGTCGAAACAAGATGAATTTGCACTTGAAAGCCAACTAAAAGCAGCAAACGCTCTTGAGAAAAATTATTTTCAAGACCAAATAGTACCCTTAGAAATAAAAAATGGCCAAAAAGTCGATATTTTTGAGGTGGATGAACATCCCAAGACTACCTCTAGAAAAAGTTTGAGTGAGCTTCCACCTGTTTTTAAAAAAGAAGGAACTGTGACAGCTGGTAATTCATCTGGAATAAATGATGGTGCAGCTGCTCTCGTTTTAGCTACAGGAGAAGCAATAAAAAAAATTGGTTTAAACCCCAGTGCAAAAATTCTTGGATACGCCCATGCAGGAGTTAGACCAGAAGTTATGGGTATCGGACCCATACCTGCCGTCCAAATTCTTTGCAAAAACCTTAGAATTTCCATCGATGATTTTGATATAATCGAAAGTAACGAAGCGTTCGCCGCACAAGCGTGTGCGGTAAACTTGAAGTTAAAATTGAATAAAGAGAAAGTAAATCCAAATGGAGGTGCTATCGCTTTAGGACACCCTGTTGGAGCTACGGGAGCAATCCTATGTGTTAAAATATTATACGAGCTCAAGCGAACAAAGAGGCGCCTCGGCTTAGTAACGATGTGCATTGGAGGCGGACAAGGTATCGCTATAGCTATTGAAAATTTATTAATTTATTAAAAAAGAGTTGACTAAAATTGAAAGTTCATTTGGTTTTTCTGCATGAACCCAGTGACCACAATTTTCTAATGTTTCTAATTTGTAATTAGGAAAAATGTTTTTGATTTTTTTTAAATGTACATTCTGTATATAATCCGACTCACTGCCAGAGATAAACAAGGCTGGACCTAAAAACTTAAAATTGCCACTAGGAAAATCCATAATTTTAGCCATATAGTTTTTAATAGCTAGCAAATTTAATTTCCAAGTTAAAATATCATTATTTCTACTTAGGTTAAGCATAAAAAATGCTCTCTCCCCTGGATCAGTAATTTGTTTACTGATTTTTTCTTCTACCTCTGATCGCAACCTTAAATTAGATAGATCAACCCTAATTAGAGATTCAATTTTATCCAAATGCGAATGTTTATAACATACTGGTGCTATATCTATAATAACCAGTCTTTTTACATATTTAGAGTACATCCCTGCAAGAAGCATGGCTACCTTTCCACCCATAGAATGCCCAATAATATGAACTGGAGCACCTATTTCATCAAGCAAATAAATTACATCTGATACCATTTCCTCATAACTATGTTTAGGGTGGTGAAAGGATTTTCCATGATTTCTAAGATCAGCTGCGATAACCCTGATGTTATTTTTCGATAGCCTTTTTGCAAATGAACGCCAGTTCTGAGAAGACCCAAAAAGACCATGCAAGATTAAAATTTTCGTTGAAAATTTCTTATCACCAAATTCCTCGTAATTTAATAATTCAGCCATTTATTTTAAATTATAAATTCTTTTATAGCTTGGTTTTCAGTAATATCCTCAAACATGAAGCCTTCCTTATTCATTTTGTGAAAAAGCTTTTTAAAATTTTCTGGCACTTTGGTCTCAATTCCAATAAGGACTGAGCCAAAATTCCTTGCAGATTTCTTCAAGTATTCAAATCTTGAAATATCGTCGTCTGGTCCAAGGAGGTTCAGAAAGTCTTTCAAAGCTCCAGGCCTTTGGGGTAGACGAAGGATAACGTACTTTTTTAATCCTTTAACCCTTAGAGCACGTTCTTTTACATCTGGTAATCGTTCAAAATCGAAATTTCCGCCTGATACAACACAAACAATCTTCTTACCACGTAGTTCCCTCTCTTTAAGGTCTTTAAGGGCATCAATCGCTAAGGCTCCCGCCGGCTCTAGAACAATTCCCTCATTATTGAGCATTTCTATCATGGTAGCACAAACCCTATCCTCTTCTACAATTTTAACAGCCTCTTTTGAAACATTCTTTAATATTTCGAAATTCAATTTTCCAATCTCTGCTACTGATGCGCCATCAACAAAATTATCGGTTTTTGAAAGCCTTGTTATCTTTTTCTCTAGAAGAGCGGTAGTAAAGCTAGCAGCACCCTTTGGCTCTACAAAGATGAACCCATTTTTCAACCTTTTATTGCCTGCAAATTTGACCATACCAGCAGCCAAACCTCCTCCTCCAACCGCTAGGGCGATAACATCTGGACATGTATTGTTTGGCATTTGAGCCACTATCTCGCTCATCACAGTAGCCTGACCCTCAATTACTTCTCGATGATCGAAGGGTGGCACAAAAATACCACCATTAAGTTTTGCAAATTCAATGGCACTTCTAAGAGATTGGTCAAAATAATCTCCGTAAAGACGAATCTCAATGTTTGAACCCCCAAACGCCTTAGTTCTATTAATTTTTTGCTGGGGTGTGGTGACAGGCATAAAGATTACACCTTCTAAATTGAAGTGGGCACAACAATAAGCAAATCCCTGTGCATGATTTCCGGCCGATGCACAAACAAATTTCTTTACAAAGGGATTGATGGATATGTGTGCCCCTATAGCATTGAAAGCTCCTCTAATCTTGTAAGACCTCACCGGAGACAAATCTTCTCTTTTTAAGTAAATCTCAGAATTATAAAGACCTGATAAATATGTATTATATTGTAATGGGGTTTCCGGAAAAAGAGACCTCATTTTTTCTTTTGCTAATTCCACCCTTTTATCAAAACGCATGTTCGCTCATTAAGTGTTCAAAATTATTCGGATAGCCAGTTTTAAATTACCATGCTGCCTGGTAAATTTCCAGAGCATCTTTCACCGTAATCTCTCTTGGATTGTTTACTAGCAACCGAGTCTGTTTCATACTTTCCATTGCCATTGTCTTACAAGACTTCAAAGGAATTCCAACATCTCTTAATCTCTTTTCTAGCCCTATCTTTTCCGATAGTTCTGCCAACTTCTCGATAAACTTATTACTCTTTGACTGAATTCCTATCTCTTGTGATTGATTTGGCCATAAATAATCATGTAATCGTGCATAAGACGAAGATGCTTGCGTGTCAGCTTGATTAAACCTTAACACATGGGGTAATATTAGCGCATTAGATAATCCATGAGGTATTTTGAAAATTCCTCCAATAGGATAGGCTAAAGCATGAACTGCTGCCACAGGCGAGTTTGCAAAAGCAATCCCTGCTAGCATTGAGCCCCTAAGCATATTCGACCTTGCTACAAGGTTTTTGCCGTCAGTTACCGCCGTTTCAATAGACCTTTCAAGCAATTTGAGTGCCTCTATGGCATACATCCTAGAAATGCTATTATTATTTTTATTTGTCGAAGAATAGGCCTCTATAGCGTGCACCATCGCATCTATACCTGTTGCCGCGGTAGTGTGCTTTGGCAATCCTAAAGTTAGAGCGGGATCCAAAACTGCTATATCTGGTAATATTAATGGAGACGAAACACCTCTTTTTTCATTTTCGCCAACTGTAATTATTGCAACAGGAGTTACCTCAGAGCCAGTTCCCGCGGTTGTAGGTACTAAAATAAGGGGCAATCTTGGACCTTTAGCCTCGTTCACTCCCCATACGGAGCTTAGGTTTTCGTCAGATCCTAAAATTAGAGCACAAAGCTTTGCCACATCCATCGACGAACCCCCACCATAACCTATTACTCCAGAACATCCAGTCTCTTTACCGAGAGAAATTGCTCTTTCCACAGTAAGTAGACTAGGGTCTGGCTCTACCGAGTCAAAAATAATTACTTTTTCTGACACACTTTTTAATGACCTGACAGCATTATCTGCTAACCCTAGGTCAATTATGCCCTTGTCAGTTACAAATAGAACTTTGTTGCCAATACATTTCTGGATTTCGTAAATATTCTCCACAAATGATTCCACTCCAAATCGGATACCTGAGGTTGTGTTAAAAAAAAAGTTTTCCATGCAAGAGCCCGTGAAGAATGACTTTGTATTCAAATAAACACCACTCTCGAGTCTATAATGAACGCAGCAACTAGTGCAAACACTTTTAAAATTTTCTTTGATATCTTCCTAAAATAATATTAAAGCACTTTATATTTCAGTAACCGGAGATGTACATAATGACCAAAAAAGTAGTACTTGCATATTCAGGTGGCTTGGATACATCAATAATTTTAAAATGGCTACAAAATGAGTACAATTTTGAAGTAATAACATTTACTGCCGATTTAGGCCAAGGCGAAGAGCTCGAACCAGCAAAAAATAAAGCCTTACTATTAGGTGTAAAAGAAGAAAATATATTTATTGAAGATCTTAGAGAGGAGTTTGTATCAAAGTATGTTTTTCCAATGTTTAGAGCTAACACTGTCTATGAAGGAACATACCTTCTAGGTACTTCGATAGCTCGGCCTCTTATTGCAAAGAAATTAGTCGAGATAGCAAAGTACGTAGGTGCTGAATCAATAGCACATGGTGCCACAGGTAAAGGTAATGATCAGGTGCGGTTTGAGCTTTCATCTTATGCTTTAGATCCAGGAATAACAGTTATTGCTCCGTGGCGTGAATGGGACATCACATCACGTGAGAAATTACTTGCATTTGCTGAGAAGAACCAAATTCCTATATCAAAAGATAAGCGAGGAGATCCGCCCTTCTCCGTTGATGCCAACTTATTACACACATCTTCAGAAGGCAAACTTCTCGAAGACCCAGCAACTCCAGCACCAGAATATGTTTATCAAAGAACTACAAATCCCGAAAATGCTCCAGACCAGCCAGAAATAATCGAGCTGGAATATGTTAAAGGTGATCCATTTTCTTTAAATGGAATAGCATTAGCCTCAAATGATTTGTTGGAAGAGTTAAACCTTGCAGGAGGGAGACACGGAATAGGACGTCTTGACCTAGTAGAGAACCGGTTCGTAGGTATGAAATCTAGGGGGGTGTATGAAACACCTGGAGGTACCATCATGCTCATAGCTCACAGGGCTATTGAGAGCCTGACTGTTGATAGAGGCGCAGCACATCTGAAAGATGAAATTATGCCAAAGTATGCAGAACTTATTTACAACGGTCTATGGTTTAGCCCTGAAAGAGAGATGCTCCAAGCCCTTATAGATAAGAGTCAAGATAGAGTGTCCGGAAAGGTTGTGTTGAAATTGTTTAAAGGAACATGTAGCGTTCTATCTAGATCCTCCAGCGAAAGTTTATATTCGGAAAAACATGTTACCTTTGAAGAAGATTTTGGAGCGTACGATCAAAAAGATGCTGAGGGGTTTATAAAGTTAAACTCGCTCAGATTAAAACTCCTTGCGCTTCGCAATAGTAAAACTAAAAGTTGAAATTATTTCTAATAATTATTCTCGTAGCGTAGATGGCGACAAGGAGGATGAGAGGAGCCAAATCTAAGCCCCCACTTATCGGCGGAACCACTCTTCTAATGCGAGAGTATAAAGGTTCCAAAATTCCCTCCAAACTTCGCCATATTGCAATGACCAATTGTTGTCTACTGTTTAAAACGCCAAAGCTTATAAGCCAACTCATTATTACATGAATAAATACAAAAAAAACTAGTATATCTAGGACCAAGTCAATAATCTGTAACAAAGAAACCAAAATTTATCTCCAGCAAGTTTACCACCCTCGATTTTTACCTTACAGTGAGCCATAAGATCAAGTACGAACTGATAAAAGTTTTTCTTTTATCTTTATTTTGGTTAGTATTTTGGGAGCTTAAGATAAAATTTGGATTACTTCCGTGATAGTTTTTAGAAGTACTATGGTCTGGCAAGTCAACCCCAAGATGGTTCGACTTGTTAGACTATTTGCATTGATATGCCTGATCATTCCAATTTTTAGTTGGGGTGCCAGGTCTGAGCAAATTAGATCAATAGAATCTATTTGGTCACTTGAGCCTGCTGGTACACACCTTTTATCCAAAAACATCGAAGATTTTGGTGGAATTTCAGCTCTAATAGTAGAGAACTTTGGAGCTGAATTTATTGCTCTCTCTGATAAGGCAAAATATTTTAAGGGAAAAATATCTAGAGGTGAAAAGGGTAGTATTTCCAAGGTCTCAATTTCTGAAGCTACGCCAATTTTATCCAGCAAAGGGAAACCGTTAAAAAATAGAAATCTTGATAGTGAAGCTCTCATAAAAGCTAGAGATGGCAGTTTTTATATATCTTTTGAATCAAATGACAGAATAATGCATCATAAAAATCTTAATGAAGCTGGAACCTTTCTACCTAACCACGTAGGTTTTGATGACTTCCATTACTCTAAAGGGATCGAAGCTCTGGCAATATCTAACGAGGGTACAATATATGCTTTACCTGAGGCTCCAACTACTGATAGCGACAGCATTATAGCATTTAAATACAATGGAAAAGAATGGAAAAAATCATTTAAAATAGAATCATTAGATGGTTACAACATTACTGATGCTACTTTTGCCTTAGACAACACTCTCCTAGTCTTAGAACGAAATTATTCATGGGGAGGTTTTACCACTCGAATAAGGCGTTTTAGAATTCTAAATGATACGGCTGAACTAATACAAACATTGCTTGAAAGTCACTTTAGACAGTTTGACAATCTTGAGGGAATGAGTATCTGGCTTGACAAGAAGGGAGAATACTGGCTTACCCTAGTGTCAGATGACAATTTTAATTTCTTTCAGGTAACTCAGTTTGTTGAGTTTAAGATTAAACAAAAATAAAAGGTTCAGTCATGAATAACACCAATTTAGAAAAAGCGATTGAAAATGCTTGGAAACATAGAGATTCTATCTCGCCCTTAACATCAGGGGCCGAACGGAAATCTATTCAAGAAGTTCTTGAAAAACTAGACTCAGGAGATATTCGGGTGGCTACTCCAAGTGTTGACGGTAATTGGGTTGTAAACCAGTGGGTAAAAAAGGCTGTCATATTAAGTTTCAGATTGTTTAATATGTCACAGCAGAGTGGGGGGCCTCAGAATAGCTCATGGTGGGACAAAGTAGATAACAAATTTAAAAACTGGAATGAAAATGATTGGAAGGAAAAAAATTTTCGTGCAGTCCCTAATTGTATAGTCCGAAGGTCTGCGTATATTGCACCAGGAGTGGTTTTGATGCCCTCATTTATAAATTTGGGTGCCTACGTTGGGGAAGGAACTATGGTGGATACATGGGCTACCGTTGGATCTTGCGCTCAGATAGGTAAAAATGTGCATTTGTCTGGTGGCGTAGGGATTGGTGGTGTTCTTGAGCCACTGCAAGCAAACCCAACCATTATAGAAGATGATTGTTTTATAGGTGCAAGGTCAGAAGTTGTTGAAGGTTGTATTGTAAGGCAAGGATCGGTTTTGGGAATGGGGGTTTTTCTTGGCCAATCCACAAAGATCTTGGATAGGTCCACGGGTAAAATTTGTTATGGTGAAGTTCCTCCCTATTCAGTTGTCGTCCCTGGTGCAATAGAAACAGAAAGACCTGGGGTAAGTCTTTCTTGCGCGGTGATTGTTAAAAAAGTTGATGAAAGAACAAGATCAAAAACTTCAATAAATGACTTATTACGTTCTTAGACTTGTTTTGGTAAGGCTATAAATTGGATAAGGCAATACGAATAACATCTGAACTCATACAGAAGAAAACTGTCACGCCAAAAGATGATGGTGCAATCAAATTGATTTCTGATATTCTCTCTGAAGCTGACTTTAACTGTCATGAAATTTTGGAAGGTAACGTCAAGAATTTATTTGCTCGCTGGGGCTCAAAAGATAGTAAAAAAACTCTCGGCTTTAACGGTCATGTTGACGTTGTTCCGCCTGGAGAATCATTACTTTGGAAATTTGATCCATTCTCTGGATTAATTACCGGAAATGAAATATTAGGTAGGGGTGCAGTTGATATGAAATCAGCTGTTGCAGCGTTTACAGTTGCTGCAACTGATTTTGTTAAAGTTAATAAACCAGACGGCTCAATAGTAATTACAATTACTGGTGATGAGGAGGGGGAAGCATTACATGGCACCAAAGCAATTTTAAAGTGGATGAAAAAAAACAATGAATCAGTGAATCATTTTATAGTTGGAGAACCCACAAGTAAAATTAAGTTGGGAGATACAATAAAAATTGGCCGACGAGGATCATTAACCGCATACTTTAACAGCTCAGGTATTCAAGGTCATACAGCCTACCCTCACCTCGCTTCAAATCCAATTAATTCCATGAATACTCTTATTCATTCAATATTAAATGATAAGCTAGATGAGGGTTCAAAGTATTTTGAGCCCTCAACCGCCTCTTTTACAACAATTGATGTTGATAACAGCGCTAACAATGTAATCCCAGCAACATGTAAAGCAACTTTAAACATAAGATTTAATGATCTTCACTCATCAAAAACTTTAATAAATTGGTTAAAGGAGCATGTAGACAGAACTAATACAGTACATCAGTCTCAGATAAGAATGAATGTTAAAGTTTCAGGTGAAAGCTTTATCAATACAAATAGCAATTTTACAAAAATGGTTGTTAATGAAGTTACTGATAGGCTCAAAATAAAGCCTATCTTATCAACTTCTGGTGGAACATCTGATGCTAGGTTTATTAAAGATTTTTCTGAGGTTTTAGAGCTAGGGTTGGTTGGGAAAACAATGCACCAGGTCAACGAGAGAGTCGACATTAATGATGTGGTAAATCTAAAGGACCTCTATCAATCAATTATCAAAAGATACTTCTCAGAGGACTCATATTAATAACGATATCAGG
Organism: uncultured Alphaproteobacteria bacterium; assembly: GCA_902600895.1. Classification (GTDB taxonomy): domain Bacteria; phylum Pseudomonadota; class Alphaproteobacteria; order Rhodobacterales; family Rhodobacteraceae; genus CACKLF01. The sequence continues at coordinate 13,594 of CACKLF010000012.1, forward strand.
ATACAAAAATGATTGGAAATCTAAATCATATTGCAATAGCAGTACCAAATCTTCAAGAGGCAGCTGAAAAGTACCGAAATACCCTTGGTGCACAGGTAGGGAAGCCAATTGATCAACCAGATCATGGAGTCACTGTAGTTTTTATTGACCTACCAAATACGAAAATTGAATTGCTACACCCTTATGGCGAGGACAGTCCTATAGAAAATTTCTTAAAGAAAAATGTAGACGGCGGAATTCATCATATATGTTTTGAAGTTAATGACATTATCGGATCTTCAAAAGCATTAGCAGCAGATGGTGCAAAAATTTTAGGATCTGGAAAACCGAAAATAGGTGCCCATGGCAAACCCGTAATCTTTCTACATCCTAAAGATTTCAATGGAACTCTGATTGAGTTGCAACAATCATGATTATGACTTACGGTGAGGTAATATGACAATAACTGCTGCAATAGTATTATTTGCCATAATCTGGTTTATGGTTTTGTTTATTTGTCTTCCTTTAAAAATCAAAACTCAAAGTGAGTCTGGAACCATTGTCCCAGGAACACCAGGCTCTGCGCCAGAAAATGGAGATTTAAAAGGTAAAATAAGATTAGTAACAATCATAAGTTGCTTTTTGTGGGTCGCAATTTTTGGAATAATTATGTCTGGTATTATTAAAATTGAAGATATTGATATATTTAGTGCTTTCCAGTAAACCTTGAGTTTAAAAAAACTCAACTTTACTTTGTAAATCAGGCCTGGGCCTATCCTCAAGTACTTTAGAATTTGTACCAAGGTGAATGTAACCTGTTATTTTTTCTTCACTTAATAGCCCAAAAGCTGCTTCTTTAAATTCTTTATCATGAGCTGTCCAACCAGTAAGCCAATTAGCTCCCCAGCCATGGGCTGAAGCTGCATTTAAAATAGCCATGCAGACTGCTCCAGAAGAAAGAAATTGCTCATCAAGCGGTATTTTTCCTGGTTTTGGTGAGAATATTACAACTAAAACTAGCGGTGAATTCAGAAACCTATTTTTTGATTTCTCAAGTTTATCAAGGTCCATTCCTCTTTTACGCCCAATTTTTTCTACTTCACGTGCCACATCAATTAGTTTCTCTGCAGACAATACCTGTATTCTCCAAGGCTCTAATCTACCATGATCTGGACAGCGAAGACCTATTTTTAGAATGTCCATTAGTTCCTTTTTATCAGGTACAGGATAAGTCAAAAACCCAGCTGATGCCGATCTTCTATTTTCTAAAAATGAAATAATATCTGTTTTCTTTTCAGCCATATTTACTCCTTAGGTAAGCTTCGCAAGCCCAATTCACGTAGCTGATCATTAGTCACAGTCGACGGAGCTTGCATCATAAGATCTTCAGCACTTTGGTTCATAGGGAAAAGAATTACTTCACGAATATTCTGTGCATTTGCCAATAGCATCACAATTCTATCTATCCCTGGAGCGATACCCCCATGAGGCGGTGCTCCATATTTAAACGCGTTAATCATACCTCCAAAGTTTTCATCAACGAATTCCTTATTTTTCCCAACTATTTCAAATGCTCGGTACATGATTTCGGGTATGTGGTTTCTTACAGCACCAGAACTCAATTCAACACCGTTGCACACTATGTCATATTGAAACCCCAGGACATCAAGTGGGTCCTCATTATTTAGTACATCAATACCACCTTGTGGCATGGAAAATGGGTTATGACTAAATTGAAGGTTCCCAGACTCTTCATCAAGCTCAAATAGGGGAAAGTCAACAATCCAACAAAACTCAAATCTATTTTTAGCAACCAGGTCTAAATCATGCGCAATCTTATCCCTTGATTTAGCAGCAATTGGTTCAAAATCTTTTGCACGTCCAGCTAAGAAAAAAACTGCGTCTCCTTCATTGAGGTTCAATGCCTTTCTTATCTCTTCTGTTTTCTCAGGCCCAATATTTTTTGCTATGGGACCAACCCCCTCTAGTTTTTCTTCGTTTGTCCTCCAAAAAATATAGCCCATACCCGGTAAACCCTCTTTTTGGGCGAAAGCATTCATCCGGTCACAAAAAGCCCTGCTTCCACCTTTTGGTGCAGGAATAGCTCTTATTTCATTTTCTGGGTCACCCAATAGTTTAGAGAAAAGGGCAAATCCGGACTCTCTGAATACATCAGACATGTCACTCATTTTTAATGGGTTTCGCAAATCTGGTTTGTCAGACCCATACCAAAGTAATGAGTCTTTGTATTTTATGCGAGGAAATATTTCTGTAACTGAAGCCCCATTTGCATATTCTATAAAAAGGTCCCTTATTATAGGTTCAATCACATTAAAGACATCCTCCTGTGTGGCAAAACTCATCTCAACATCTAATTGATAAAACTCTCCAGGTGAACGATCAGCTCTTGGATCTTCATCACGAAAACATGGGGCAATCTGAAAATATCGGTCGAAGCCAGCTACCATTATAAGTTGCTTAAACTGTTGAGGAGCCTGGGGCAATGCATAAAACTTTCCAGGATTAAGCCTGGAGGGAACTAAAAAATCTCTTGCTCCTTCTGGACTAGATGCGGTTAGAATTGGCGTTTGAAACTCATTGAAGCCCTGATTTGTCATTAGCGTCCGAATAGTGGCAATCACTTGAGATCTCAATAAAATATTTTTGTGGAGTTTTTCTCTTCGCAAATCCAGAAATCTATACTTTAGGCGTGTCTCCTCAGGATACTCAATGTCTCCAAAAACTGGAAGTGGTAGTTCGTCTGCTTTGGAAAGAATTTCTACTGACTTAGAAAATACTTCTATCTCTCCAGTTACCAGTCCTTCATTTACTAAGTCCTTGGCTCTTTTTTTTACTACTCCATCTATTCTTATGACCCACTCAGCCCTTACTTGCTCCAATTGTTTAAAAGCTTTGCTCTCGGGATCAGCAACAATCTGTGTAATGCCATAATGATCCCTTAAATCAATAAAAAGAACACCACCATGATCTCTTATTCTATGTACCCATCCCGAGAGTCGAACCTCCTTCCCAACGTGATTTGTACTCAATTGATTGCAATTGTGACTTCTATACGGGTGCATTTTTTACTCTCTGTATATAGATGCTATATTTTGCTTACACTATAGGCTATTTATATAAAAGAGCCGACGATAGCAAATATTAAAACTCAAAACTTTTGATAGGCATTAATATATGTCATACATTTTATACATCAAATCAATTGTGATAAACAATGTGATCGATAAAGAAGGCAAATGTAAAATTTTTTAAGGGACTTTGATGCCAAAAAGAAAAGATCTATCAAGTATCTTGATAATTGGAGCCGGTCCAATTGTAATTGGCCAGGCCTGTGAATTTGATTACTCTGGTACCCAAGCGTGTAAAGCGTTGAGGGAAGAAGGCATTAGGGTAATCTTAATTAATTCGAATCCAGCGACGATCATGACCGACCCCAATTTAGCTGATGCAACATACATAGAGCCCATAAATGCTAGTACTGTAGAAAAGATTATTGCTAAAGAACTTCCGGATGCAATACTTCCAACTATGGGTGGACAAACCGCCTTAAATGTTGCTTTACAGCTTTATGATGAGGAAATTCTTTCAAAATATAATGTTGAACTAATAGGAGCATCTAAAGGAGCCATTGAAAAAGCTGAGGACAGACTACTCTTTAGAGAATCCATGACAAAAATTGGTATTGAGTCGCCAAAATCAGAAATAGCACACTCAATAGACGAAGCTAAAAAAGCAATTAAAAAAATTGGCCTTCCAGTAATTATTCGACCAGCATTTACAATGGGTGGAACTGGTGGAGGGATAATAAAAAATCCCAAGGAAATAGATCAAATGTGTCAAACTGGTCTAGCAGCTTCACCGGTCTCTCAAATTTTAATTGATGAAAGTTTAGTTGGGTGGAAAGAATTTGAGATGGAGGTAGTGAGAGATAGAAAGGATAATACAGTAATAATCTGTTCAATCGAAAATGTTGATCCGATGGGTGTACATACAGGAGATAGCATAACAGTTGCTCCAGCTTTGACTTTAACCGATCGAGAATACCAAGTGATGCGAAATTTATCGATGGAAGTCCTTCGTGAAATTGGTGTTGAAACTGGAGGCAGTAATGTTCAGTGGGCCGTCAATCCCAAGGATGGTAGAATGGTTATTATCGAAATGAATCCCAGAGTCTCGCGATCTTCTGCACTTGCATCAAAAGCCACAGGCTTTCCCATTGCAAAAATTGCGGCTAAGTTAGCAATCGGATATACCCTAGACGAACTTAATAATGATATTACAAAAACCACTCCAGCCAGCTTTGAACCCACTTTAGACTACATTGTCACAAAAATCCCAAGGTTTACATTTGAAAAATTCCCTAACTCTTCCAATAAACTGACCACCTCAATGAAATCTGTTGGTGAAGTTATGGCGATAGGTTCATCTTTTTGTGAAAGCTTACAAAAAGCTATAAGCGCCTTGGAAGTTGGGTTAGATGGTATTGAAGACTATAAATTTATAAATTATTCCGAAGATATGTTAAGGAGAGGGTTAGCTCTCCAGACACCCGACAGAATTTTTATGATAGCTGAGGCTTTACGACGGAAAATAGGTATTTCAGAAATAGCAGAGATAACCGGCTATGATAAATGGTTTCTTGAGCAAATAAACTCAATTATAGAGGCTGAAAAATATCTGATTGAGCATGGAATTCCCAATAATGCTCAAATCATTCAGAATTTAAAAGCCAAAGGTTTTACAGATAAGAGATTAGCTAAATTAACCGGAAGCAAGGAAAGAGATATTTACAGCCTTAGAAATCATTTGTCCGTTAGGCCTGTATTTAAAAGAGTAGATACGTGTGCTGCTGAATTTCAATCCTCTACTCCCTACATGTACTCTACTTATAAAGTCAATATGTCGAATCCACCGTCAAACGAAATTTATGCTTCCACCTCAAAGAAAATCATAATCTTGGGAGGTGGTCCCAATAGAATTGGTCAGGGTATAGAATTTGATTATTGTTGCTGTCATGCATGCTTCGCGCTTTCCGAGGCTGGATATGAAACAATAATGATAAACTGCAATCCTGAAACTGTTTCTACCGACTTTGATACCTCAGATAGATTATACTTTGAACCAGTTACACTTGAATCGGTTATGAATATTATCAATGAAGAAGAAAGAGTAGGTTGCCTAGAAGGAGTAATTGTACAATTAGGTGGTCAAACACCACTAAAGATAGCAGATTCATTAGAGGAAAATGGCGTGAAAATTCTCGGTACAAGCACATCAGAAATTGACAGATCAGAAGACCGCGAGAGATTCAAACACTTGTTGGATAATTTGAATCTAAAACAGCCAACAAATAGTATTGCAAAAAATAAAGCTGAAGCTTTACAGGCATCCAATATGGTAGGGTTCCCTCTTGTTATTCGCCCTTCATATGTCTTAGGTGGAAGAGCTATGGAAGTGATTTTTAATAGTAATCAGCTCAATAATTATATTGAAGAAGCAGTAGAAGTATCAGGCAAAAACCCAGTACTTTTAGATTCATTTTTGGAGAATGCAATAGAACTAGATGTAGATGCATTATGTGATGGTACTGATGTATGGGTGGCCGGAATAATGGAGCACATTGAGGAGGCAGGTATTCATTCAGGTGATAGTGCCTGCTGTATTCCTCCTCATTCTTTAAAACAAGAAATAATCGATAAAATTGAACAACAGACAAAGAGATTAGCTTTAGCTTTAAATGTTAAAGGACTAATAAATATTCAATTTGCAGTGAAAAAACATGAAATATTTGTATTAGAGGTAAATCCAAGGGCCTCTAGAACAATTCCATTTGTGTCAAAAGCCATTGGTTTTCCTGTTGTAAACCTGGCGTCTAAAATAATGATTGGAAAAAAGTTGAAACAATTAAAATTGCCAAAGAATATTATTAAACACTTTTGTGTTAAAGAGGCAGTACTACCCTTTGACAGATTTCCGGGAACAGACACTTTGTTGGGTCCTGAAATGAAATCGACTGGCGAAGTCATGGGTATCGCTAATAATTTTGAAGAAGCTTTTTTAAAATCTCAATTAGCAGCTAATATTATTTTACCAAAAGAGGGAACAGTCTTTTTCTCAATAAAGGATAATGACAAAAATGCGAAAGCGATAGCAATAGCTAAGCTTATTGTTGAACTTCATTTTATGATCCTTGCAACAAAGGGTACAAAAAAATTTTTAGATAAGCACTTAATTCAATCCATATTAACCCACAAAGTACATGAGGGTACTCCAAATATTGTTGATAAAATGAAAGCGGGAGAAGTCAATCTTGTCTTTAATACCACTCAAGGCGTGAACTCCATCAACGACAGCAGAATGATCAGGTCTACCGCTCTAGATTTAAAAATACCCTATTACACCACCTTGGCTGGAATAAGTGCAGTAGCAGGAGCAATGAAACAAAGTCTGCATGAAAAGCATGAGGTTCAACCCATCCAAAATATCAGAGGAATCCGATGAACCAAGATTTGATTAGTGGATATTACTGATGGCAAAGTTATACTTTAACTATTCAACAATGAACGCAGGTAAAACTACCGTATTGCTGCAGGCTGCCCATAACTACTTAGAAAGGGGAATGACACCATTTTTACTTACTGCAAGTATTGATACGAGGTCTGGTCCTGGAAATATTAGGAGCCGTATCGGCCTTAAAAAATCTGCTCACGTTTTTTCTGAATCAGCAAATCTTTTTACTCAGGTTATTGAGGCCAATTTAAAGGAAAGAATCTCATGTGTACTTGTAGATGAAGCTCAATTTCTAACTGAAAAACAAGTCTGGCAACTTGCAAAGATTGTAGATAATTCAAATATTCCAGTTCTATGCTTTGGTCTGAGAGTTGACTTTCAGGGAAATCTATTTCCTGGTTCAACGTGCCTCCTAGCTATAGCAGATGAATTGAGAGAGGTTAAAACAATTTGCTTTTGTGGTAAAAAAGCCACAATGGTTATAAGACAATCTAACGGGAAAACTGTAGCATATGGAGACCAGGTCCAGATTGGAGGAAATGAGAGTTATACTTCGTTATGTCGCAAACATTGGTTGGAAGAGTTTGAAAAAGCAAAAACTTAATATTTTTCTCTTTTCATCAAACCACTCTACTTGGGTATTGTTTTTGCCCAAAATGGGCTATTAAGTTGTCGACGGCCAAAAATCCCATAGCATCCCGAGCCTCTTGAGTAGCGGAACCAATATGAGGGAGAAGCGTTACATTTTTAAGGCTCGTTAAAGACTGTGGTACGTGAGGTTCGTTTTGGAAGACGTCTAAACCTGCTCCAGCAATTCTACCTGAGCTTAGGGCATCCACAAGAGCCTCTTGGTCGATAACTTCTCCTCTAGAAGTATTAATCAAATGTGCATGGGCTCTCATTAAACTTATTTTTTCCTTATTAATGAGTCCGTGGTTGCTTTTATCCCCAGGTAGATGGATCGAAATCACATCTGCCTCCCTGATGACGTGCCCTATGCTCTGTGCGGGCCTTGCGGGGAAGTCTATGCTACCAATGTATGAGCGATTAAAATACACTACCTTCATTCCGAAACCTTGATGCGCACGTCTCGCAACAGCCTTTCCAATCCTTCCCATTCCAATTACTCCTAAAGTTTTTCCCCTGAGAGAAACTCCCAAATCTTCTACTGGCGAAAATCCACTCCACAAGCCAGATCTCAATTTCTTTTCCCACGAGTATGCTTTTCTGGTAGAGGAAAGGATCAGCAATATGGTTAAGTCCGCAGTAGCGTCAGTCAAAACATCAGGTGTATTAGTCACAACGATATTACTTGATTTTGCAAAATTTAGATCAATATGATCTAAACCCACACCAAAGTTCGAGATTATCTGGGTCTTCCTCTTAGACAAATCCAAAATAGTTCGAGAAAATTTTTCTGTTACTGAGCATAAGATGCCATCAGCCTCCTCTAGAGCCTTACGAAGTTCCGAACTCGTAAAAAGTTTGTCTGTCTCATTCAAAGATACCGTAAAGTGAGATTTCAATTTCTTATTCACTGCTTCGGGCATTCTTCTTGTAACAAGTATTTTTGGTGCGACACTACTCATTCAAGACAATCAATGCTAATAAAGCCGAACATTTAGTGGAACTGCTTTTTCCGGCCCAACAAGTACAACATTTCCATGTTGATCGGGAACCCCTAAGACTAAAACTTCAGACATAATTGGCCCTATCTGTTTTCTTGGAAAATTTACCACGGCAAGAATTAATTTACCAGGCAAATCTCCAAGCGCATAATTTGCTGTCACTTGCGCAGAACTTTTGCGAACACCGATTTCTCCTCCAAAATCAATTTTAAGGATAAATGCAGGATTTTTTGCCATCGTAAAATGCTCTGCTGAAACAATTTTACCCACTCTTATGTCAACCTTTAGAAATTCTTCAAAACTAATCATATTTTTACATAAAAGATTAAGATTTCACTAGCCCCGCAAGTGTATACTCTTCTTGTGGGCAGATTTAATTGCTTCTTTCATTGTCAGCCTAAACTTGTCATTATGCAATAAAACACTTAGAGCTGCCTCTGTAGTACCTCCCGGACTGGTAACATTTTCTCTAAGATTTTTTGGACTCAAATCAGACTTTAGGCTCAATTTACCTGATCCAAATACGGTATGCTTTGCAAGCTTAAGAGAGGTCTTATAAGACAATCCAAGCTCAACACCAGTACTCGCCATCGCCTCCATCAATAGAAATAAGTAAGCCGGGCCAGACCCTGAAATTGCAGTAACAGCATCAATTGCAAGTTCATTATCCAACAACACTGTACTTCCAACTGCAGACATGAGCAGCTTGACTTTTTCTAGGTCCTCTCTGTTCATTCGACTTTCTCCATAAATCGCGCTTATTCCGGCAGAGACAAGAGCTGGAGTGTTGGGCATTACTCTAAAAATGTTGACTTCAGAACTGAATTTGGACTTGAATTTTGACAAAGGTGTTCCGGCAACTACAGATATTAAGACAGGGAACATTACGTTTCTTGGAAAAGAGCTCAGTAACTTATCTACAGCCTGAGGCTTCACTGCCAATATACAAACCCCAGCTTTTATAGGAAGAGTTGGATTTATGTTTGCTCCGTTTTTTGCCAAACTTAACAACTCTTCACTCGGTTTAGGTTCAAATACATAGGTATTTTTTAACTGAAGCCCACTTTTTATCCACCCACTTAACAAGGCTCCACCCATTTTTCCATAGCCAAATAGTAATATATTCGACTCAAATATTCTTTTAATAGTCAAACTTTACCCCTAATTAAGTTCCGTATTTATATTTTTCAGTATTAAGCCTCACCATTTGCGCCACCTAGGGCTAAATCTAATGCACCAGGTATGTCACTCTTACCCGAGTAAACCATCTGGAATACGGGATAATAACTTTCACACAGTTCAAAAGTTCTATTTAACAAATTACTCACTTGTTGATGAGTAAAACCAAAGAGATCTGTCAAAGTTATCCCATATCTAAAAATTACTAACTCCTTTTCCTGACAATAACTAAATGAACCCATCCATATTTCTTGATTAACTGAATTAAGGACTTCGAATAAGTTATTCTTATATTTATCTCTGCTAGTAAGTTCAAATGTACATATAAGCTTTATCATTCCCTGATCTAAACTACTCTTACTCAAAGATAGGAAGTAGTGCCTCCATAGACCTTCTATGACTATGGCTACGTGGTCTTCTCCAATTCTATTAAACTCCCAATCATGAGTTTGTGCCAAAGTCTCAGCTATTTCTAATGGATCATTTTCATCATAATCAAACAATTTTTTTCCTGAATTACCTTCACATTTCAACTGATAGTCTACTTATAGAATCATAGTACTTTTTGTCGATATGTAAACAACAAGTAGGTAGAAACAAATTTAAGATACTAGATATTGTATGACTGCTTTAAAAACCGAACGCCTAATAACTTTAAATAAACTTTTCACCGAATTATTCACAGGCCAATTCTTTTTAATATTTTATACCTAAGAGCTTTTTCGGGTGCGCTTTTTACTTTTTTTTAATTCTTGCAATTCTTTTTGCATGTCCTCTAATCTCTGTTTCAGTACGTCTAGCTCCTCACGAGTCACTAAATTACGTTCACTCAACCAACGATCAACTATAGAAGAAAAGACTGTTTCAAATTCTTCTTTGGCTCCTTGAGCCATGCCTGCAGCAGTTCGAATAAGCTTCGCTAAATCATCGACGAAGGGGTTTTTTGATTGCATGATTAAAACCTTTTCTTAATCAGAATTATATGGCTTATATAAAGGTTATTATTGATAATGCAATATTACAGTTAATCTAATACGGACTAATAATGAGTCTAATGTACCCAGAAATAAATCCGATAATATTTTCGCTTAATTTGTTCGGTATTGAGTTAGCGCTGAGGTACTACTCTCTTTCATATATATTTGGCATACTGATCGCTTGGTGGATAATTTTAACAATTGTAAGAACTAAAACGATTTGGCCCAATCATCAAATACCTCTGGACTCTAAATCTGTAGAGGATCTGATATTCTATCTGGCTTTGGGAATAATCATCGGAGGTAGAGTGGGTTATATTCTTTTCTACCAACCTGAAGTGATAATAAATAACCCAATTTTTATCATACAGGTTTGGAAAGGTGGTATGTCTTTTCATGGTGGCTTTCTTGGTGTCGTAGCATCGGGGCTTCTATTCGCCTACCTACGAAAGATTCCAGTCCTTACACTAGGAGATGTGATAGCTGTTGCTTCACCACCAGGAATTTTTCTTGGCCGTTTGGCTAATTTTATTAATGGAGAATTATGGGGCAAACCAACATCATCAAATGTAGGAATGATTTTCCCAAGCAAAGATGCTCAAATGTGTCCAGATTTTTGGTTAACAATATGCACTAGACATCCAACCCAACTCTATGAAGCGTTATTTGAAGGAGCATTATTGGGAGTAATTTTATTATTCTTTTTGTTTAAAATGAAGGGACTTAAGTATCCTGGTCGCTCTATTTCAATTTTTCTTATAATTTATGGCGTTTCACGATTTTTCATTGAGTATTTTCGACAAGCAGATTTGCAATTTATAACGGATGAAAACCCTTTTGGACACCTAATAATCTTTTCACAAAACATGCTAGAGTATGGGGGATTAACTATGGGACAAATTTTGAGTATTCCGATGATAATTGTTGGTTTAACTCTTTTCAACTTCTCAAAATTCCATAATTTAAAAAAATGAATCATCTAACAAATATAATTAGAAGCGCTATAAAAGAGACAGGTCCATTAACCATAAAAGAATATATGGAAATATGTCTCTATCATGAGAAATATGGCTACTACATGACCAAGAATCCTGTAGGACGACAGGGAGATTTCATCACATCTCCTGAAATAAGTCCGGTTTTTGGGGAACTAATTGGAGTTTGGCTTGTGCATACTTGGAAAACTTTAGGTGAGCCTTCCAAATTCAGTTTAGTTGAACTTGGACCAGGGAATGGAACCCTCCTAAAAGATATTTGGACCGCAACAGCAAAATGGTCTAAATTTCAAAAAGCTGCAGATGTATACCTTTTTGAAAGGTCAACAGTTTTGCAAAAAACTCAACGTCAAAATCTCAAAAAAATCAATGTAAAATGGATTGAGAGGTTAGAAGAACTACCTGATAAAAAAATGATTTGCTTTTCAAATGAGTTTTTTGATGCTTTACCAATAAGACAATTCACCTTCAAAAATCAGAAACTATTTGAGAAGAAAATCTCCCTGAATAGGGAAAACGAGTTTAAGTTTGAACTTGTTAAAGTTCAGAAAGGGTTTAATACAAAACCGGAAGAAAAAAAACTCATTGAAAGAGCAATTATTGAATGTAGCGACACTCAAATTTTTATTCTTAAAACACTTTGTGAGAAAATAAAAAAATTGCAAGGTTGCATCTTAATCATAGATTACGGAGGTGAATATGGAACGGTTGACACGCTACAGGGTGTACATAAAAATAAATATTGTGATGTTCTTAGTAACCCAGGAGAAGTTGACATCACATCTCAAGTAGACTTTGGTATAATAACCGATCATTCGACATCGTTTGGTGTTCAGCCATCAAAACTAATCAACCAGTCAGATTTTTTAAGAAAAATGGGCATTCTTGACAGATTCGCAAAATTAAAAAAATCGTCTGATGAAAAGTTAAGCCAAAATCATCATGCAATACTTCATAGGCTCCTTTCATATGATCAAATGGGCTCCCTTTTTAAAGTCTTAGCTATCAAATCTTCCGACTTGATAGACATATATCCTTTTTCATTTAAATAGAGGTGAATAAATTATGGGATTTTATTCTTCAAAATTAATTTCTGACAACTGTCATGCCTTTTTTACCAAACATCATGGTATACAAAAAGCTGACATTCTCAGCCTTAAAAAGTCTGAATTTAGTAAAATTTCTTTTTCTACTAATAAAAACTTAGAATACATCTCAAATTATTTTGGCGTAAAACCTAATGACTTGATTTTTTTAACCCAAACTCACTCAAACAAATGCTTTACATTAGACCGAGCAAGGATTTACAAAGAGTGTGACTTTATTCCAACCATATTGAAAGGTGACTCCGTAGTATCCAATATTAAGGGTAAAGTTCTTTGTGTCACCACAGCAGATTGTGTTCCTATACTTCTTCTAGATAAAAAGACAAATATTGCGGGAGCAGTACATTCTGGTTGGAAAGGGGCATTAAACAGAATAGTAGAAAATACTTTAGACGTTTTTGAAAATCTTGGCTCTAACAGAAAAGATATTGTTGCAGTGATCGGACCCGCAATTAGCCAATCAGTTTATGAAGTGCAATCTGACTTTGTATCTGAATTTAGAAAACAAAACCCAAGTCACACACAGTTTTTTGAATTTGGTGAAAATACAACCTTTAATTTACCACGGTTTGTTTTGAGTAAGTTAAAAAATTTTGGTGTAGAAAATATTGAAGAATTATCGAAGTGTACGTTTATCAATAAAGAAAAATTTTTTTCCTATAGAAGATCTACAATTCAAGGAAACATTGAAAATGGCAGACAAATTTCAGCAATTAAGGTTTGATTGAAAAAATATATTTGCAAGATTAATTCTCGTATGTATACGATTGATTACTCAATTTCATTCTTAACACCATATGAAATATAGAAAATCAAATCTTTAAAAGGAATTAATTTAAAAAATGCATAATAAATTAATTATTATTGGTAGTGGGCCAGCTGGATATACGGCTGGGATATATGCAGCCAGAGCAATGTTAGAGCCAATACTGTTAAGAGGCCTTCAACCGGGTGGTCAATTAACCATTACTACGGAGGTTGAAAATTGGCCAGGTAACTCCGTAATACAAGGACCCGAGTTAATGACGAATATGGAGGCTCATGCAAGATCTGTTGGAGTTACTATTTTGGATGATCACGTGACTAACCTAAATATTGAGGATCGTCCCTTTAAACTTACCACTGACAAGAATGAGTACTACAGTACAGATGCAGTAATACTGGCAACAGGAGCGCAAGCCAAATGGTTGGGGCTTTCTAGTGAAGAAAAATATAAAGGATTTGGAGTTTCAGCATGTGCTACCTGTGATGGTTTTTTTTATAGGGGCAAAGATGTAATAGTTGTTGGTGGAGGTAATACTGCAGTAGAGGAAGCAATATTCCTGACAAAATTTGCCCACAAAGTTACACTCATACATAGGAGAGACAAACTTCGAGCTGATCGAATTTTACAAGAAAGATTAATGAGTAATAATAAAATTAATATATTATGGAATCACGAGATTATTGAAATACTTGGTAAACAAAATCCACTTGGGGTAAACGGAGTTAAACTTAAGAATGTGACAGACGGTAAAGTTTCTCAATTGAGTTGTGATGGTGTATTTGTGGCAATTGGACACTCACCAGCAAATGAATTGGTATCAGGAAAATTAGAAATTGAAACAGGAGGATACGTAGTAACTGCTCCCGACTCTACAAAAACTTCTGTTGAAGGAATTTTCGCGGCCGGTGACATTACAGACTCAAAATATCGGCAAGCGGTAACCTCTGCTGGAATGGGCTGTATGGCGGCTTTAGAAGCCGAACAATATTTATCAGAACAAGAAAATTAAAGTATGCAAAAATTGAATCCAAAGAAAAAAAGATATGAATAAACCACTAGTTGGAGTACTAATGGGCAGTCAATCAGACTGGCCGACTATGAAATTGACTGCCTCAGTTCTTGATGATTTTAACGTTTCCTATGAAACAAAAATTATATCTGCTCATCGCACACCAAATCGTTTATTTGAGTATGGCAGTACTGCAAAAAAAAATGGATTAAAAGTTTTGATTGCTGGAGCAGGAGGTGCTGCTCATTTACCTGGAATGATAGCTTCAAAGACTACGTTGCCAGTTATTGGAGTACCTATAAAAAGTGAAATATTAAACGGTGTTGATAGTTTGTATTCAATCGTGCAAATGCCAAGAGGAGTACCAGTTGCAACGATGGCTATTGGAGGAGCCGGCGCTTATAACGCAGCCCTTTTTGCTATTTCGATTCTTGGAGTAAAAAATAGTGACTTATTTGATGAATTAGAGAAAAGAAGAAAAGAGATTTCAAATAAAATTTCAGAGAGTCCAGTTATTGAATGAGCAAGGCTAAATGGAACTAAAGCAAGGAGATACAATTGGGATTTTAGGGGGTGGTCAACTGGCTCAATTCCTAATAATTGCAGCTACAAAACTTGGTTTCAAAACTGTGGTATTTGATCCAAGCGAAAAATCACCAGCATTCAGACTTGCAACAAAATATTTTTGTGAACCATTCTCCAATAAAGAAGCATTAAAAAAGTTCTCAAAAATGTGTAATGTTGTAACTTATGAATTTGAAAATATACCCATATCCGCCATAGACACCATTGGTTCCAACTGTACGGTTCTTCCCAATATTGAAGCGCTCAGGATTGGACAGAATAGATTTTTAGAAAAGAACTTTGCCCACAGCTTAGGAATAAAAGTAGCTGCATTTTCAATCATAACGGATAGCCAAGACCTTCTGAATTTTCTAAAAAATAATAATCAATGTGGACTGATAAAAACAAAAACCTCTGGTTATGATGGAAAGGGGCAAATGCTTATCCGTGGCCCAAAGATAAAAAGTGAAGTACTTCATATGATTGAAACCCACGAATGTATAGTGGAAGAATTCTTAGAGTTCGAATCAGAAGTTTCTATTATAGCTGCGAGAGGATATACAGGAGCCGTTAACACATATGATCCAAGTATTAACTTTCATCGGGATGGCATATTGATAAGTTCAAAAGTACCAGCTGAGATCAATAGAAATATAAAATTAGAGTTAGCATTAATAGCAGGTAAAATTCTTGACTCTTTGAATTATATTGGCGTGATTGGGATTGAGTTTTTTTTAACAAAAAATGGATTAATATTTAATGAATTTGCACCGAGAGTACATAATTCAGGGCATTGGACACTAGACGGTTGCCTCATAAATCAATTCGAACAACACATTCGTGCTATAAGTGGGTGGCCCTTAGGATCTACAAAAAGACATTCGGATGTTATTATGACAAATATTATTGGCAATGTAATTGATAGTAAGATTAACGGCGACAAGTCGATTTATAACTATGGTAAAGATGAAGTATATAAAGGTCGGAAGATGGGACATATCAACAAAATAATATAAAAAAAGGTCGGAAGATGGGACATATCAACAAAATAATATAAAAAAAAGGGAGCTAAAAGCTCCCTTTTTTTGTTTAGTTCATTGAACTACACGGGCTTATTACATCATTCCGCCCATGCCGCCCATGCCGCCCATGCCGCCCATATCTGGCATGGCAGGAGCACCAGATGACTTGGGTTCAGGTCGATCTGCAACCATTGCTTCAGTAGTTATAAGTAAACCAGCAATTGAAGCCGCGTCCTCTAATGCAGTCCTTGTTACTTTTGCGGGGTCTATAACACCAAAAGAGAACATATCACCGTACTCCTCTGTCTGTGCGTTAAAACCATGGCTTGCGTCCTTAGACTCTCTAATCTTACCAGCCACTACAGCACCGTCTACGCCAGCATTTTCGGCAATCTGCCTGAGCGGAGCCTCAAGTGCCCTCCGTACAATTGCAACACCCGCATCTTGGTCAGGATTAGCGCCTTTCACCTTATCAAGGCCTTTAGCTCCTTGAATAAGCGCCACGCCACCACCTACGATTACGCCTTCCTGCACAGCAGCTCGAGTTGCGTTGAGAGCGTCGTCCACTCTATCTTTACGCTCCTTCACTTCGACTTCGGTAGCTCCACCAACCTTAATTACTGCAACACCACCTGCCAGCTTTGCAAGGCGCTCTTGTAACTTTTCTCTATCGTAATCAGAGGTGGTTTCCTCAATTTGAGCTTTTATCTGCGATACTCTAGCTTCTATCTCACTTTTATCACCAGCACCATCCACTATTGTGGTATCGTCTTTGTTAATATGAACTTTCTTAGCTGTACCCAGCATGTCCATAGTAACGTTTTCCAGTTTCATTCCCAAATCTTCCGAAATTAAATCGCCGCTAGTAAGTGTTGCAATGTCCTGAAGCATCGCTTTTCGCCTATCTCCAAACCCAGGAGCTTTCACGGCAGCAATCTTAAGTCCACCTCTTAGTTTATTAACCACTAACGTGGCTAATGCCTCTCCGTCTACATCTTCAGCTATGATAAGCAAAGGTTTACCAGCTTGGATGACTGATTCTAGAAGCGGCACCATTGGTTGTAATGATGAAAGCTTTTTCTCGTGCAGAAGAATAAGGCAATCTTCAAGCTCTGTAGTCATTTTGTCAGCATTTGTTATGAAATATGGTGAAAGATAACCGCGGTCAAATTGCATACCTTCCACAACCTCAGTCTCGGTTTCCAGTCCTTTATTTTCCTCTACCGTGATCACTCCCTCATTACCAACTTTCTGCATTGCATCTGAAATCTGTTGACCGATTTCTGCTTCACCGTTTGCTGAAATTGTTCCTACTTGCGCTACTTCATCACTATTTTTCACAGGACGGGACATTTTTTTTATGGATCCAACTACTGATTCTACCGCCATATCGATGCCGCGCTTCAAATCCATCGGGTTCATTCCCGCAGCAACAGATTTGAGGCCTTCCCTTACAATAGCTTGGGCGAGGAGTGTTGCAGTTGTTGTTCCATCTCCTGCAGTGTCATTGGTCTTAGAAGCTACCTCTTTGACCATTTGAGCTCCCATATTCTCAAATTTACCCTCTAATTCAATTTCTTTAGCAACAGTCACACCGTCTTTTGTAATTCTTGGTGCACCGAACGACTTATCCAATACAACGTTTCGTCCCTTCGGACCTAACGTTACCTTGACTGCATCTGCTAACACATCTACGCCTCTTAACATCTTATCACGGGCGTCTGTACTAAATTTTACGTCTTTAGCTGCCATTTTTGGCTCCTACTCCTATAAGTTAAATTTATGCTATAATACCTAATATATCGCTTTCTTTCATGATCAACATGTCTTCCCCGTCAATCTTTACTTCAGTACCGGACCATTTTCCAAAGAGAATTTTATCTCCTTTTTTAACATCCATAGCTATTCTATTCCCAGCTTCATCCCTAGCTCCGGATCCCACAGAAACAATTTCTCCTTCTGCTGGCTTCTCCTTAGCTGTATCAGGAATAATAAGTCCGCCAGAGGTTTTTTCGTCGCTTTCTAAACGACGAACTACCACGCGGTCATGCAAAGGTGTAAATGCCATATATTTTCCTCCTTTTTTTGGTTTGAGTGGCACAGTATTTTTACTAGCACTTGCCACAATCGAGTGCTAACGGGCGATATGTATTGGTCACAGATAGTAAAGTCAACTACTTTTGCAAAAAAAACTTTAAATGAATTAAAAAAAGAGTTAGACCAAGCAATCCTTAATAAATGTTTATCTTTAATGTGTTATATAATTAAAAGTCTGGAAGAAATTTCGTACAATTATTCAATTATTTTTTGTGATGTCTGGGGTTGTATTCATAACGGTGTTAGTGCATTTGAACAAGCTACTTTTGCCCTAAATAATTTTAAAATGGACAATGGTGTTGTTGTATTGCTTACTAACGCACCCAGACCATCGGCTGCAATCCATAGACAACTCAACCGTTTAGGTGTTGACACTAACTGTTATGATCTCATCGTCACAGCAGGTGATGCAGCACTACAGTTTGTCACTAATAGTAAAATTGGAGAAAAAATTTATCATTTGGGCCCAGAAAAAGATAGTTCATTTTTTAATAGCTTGTTCTCATCCCCCGAAAACATTAAATTCTCATTATCTAGTTTTGCTGAAGCCGATCTAATCATTTGCACAGGGCTTTTTGATGACTCAACAGAGACACCAGACGATTATGAAAAGTTGTTGGAGAAAGCTTATAAAAAAAATCTACCAATGATCTGTACAAATCCGGACATTCATGTTGATTTTGGAAAAAAAAGAGTTTTCTGTGCTGGTGCAATAGCTTCAGCCTACCAAGATTATGGTGGCAAGGTTCATTGGTTTGGGAAACCTTACACCTCAATTTATGACTTTGCGGTAAAATCATTAACCGAAAAAAACTTCCAAGTGGTAAAGTCGAAAGTTCTTTGTGTTGGTGATGGGTTGCGTACGGATATAAAGGGCGCTAATGATCAGGGTCTTGACTCTTTGTTTATAGCGCATGGCTTAGAAAAGCAGTATTTAATTGGTGAAGAGGGGAATTTAGATGTGATAAAATTGGAGGAGTTTCTTAAACAAAAAGTAGAAAAACCAAATTTCGTCATTGATTATTTAAAATAGTAATGTCATCCGATAATTATATTGTTTCAACTAACTTAAAACTGTCACTTTTTGATGCAATCACAAACACATCTCACTCGTTTAGTAATAATCAAAACAACACCTTGCCAAGGGAAGTTACCTACTTTAATTATTAGTACCACACTGGTTCACAAAATACTGGTTTAAAATGATGTGGGTAACACCAAGCAGAGTTAAGGACGTATTGACAGTTTATTTTAAATATCAACTGACTTTATTTCCTAAACACATAGGATCAGTTTTAATACTATGATCGAAGTAATTAAGAATATACCTAGAAATAGCTTGTTTACAAAGGGATCAGTAGTAGCAATTGGCAATTTTGATGGAGTTCATCTTGGCCACCAAAGTCTAATTGAAATCATCCGCAGCCAAGCAAGAATAAAAAAAGTGAAATCTGGTGTATTAGTGTTTGAACCGCACCCAAGGGAGTTTTTTAATAAACAAAAACAAAACTTCAAATTAATGACACCAGATCTGAGACAGCAAAAACTATCTAAACTAGATTTAGATTTTGTTATTGAACTACCCTTCAATAATAAGATTGCAAAGATGAGTCCTACACAGTTTGTGGAAATTATTCTGGAAAAAAGCTTTGGTATCAAGCATGTAATAATTGGTGAAGACTTCAGATTTGGAAAAAACAGAGAGGGCGATTCTAATATTCTGAAAGAACTATGTAAACCATTCGGTATAACTGTAGAAATTGTTAAAATAAAAAAGTTTGATGATGTAAACATTTCCTCAACAAATATACGCAATCTCCTCAAGCATGGAAAATTAGAAGCTGCTTACAATCTACTCGGGTCTTTTCATCTCATTAGAGGTATTGTTGAAAAAGGTGATCAACGGGGTCGTGATTTAAATTTTCCAACAGCGAATATTGATTTTGGCAATTGTATCATTCCTCGCTTCGGCGTTTACGCCAGTCGTGTAAAGATCTTGAGTGACAAAGATGGTATCTTACACAATGGAGCTACTTCTATAGGAACTCGACCAACTTTTGGTAATAATAAGCCAAATCTTGAAGTGCATCTTTTTAATTTTGATAGAAATATATACGGATTGGAGATAGAGGTAGAGTTAAATTATTTTATTCGACCCGAACTTTCATTCAAGGACACAACGACTTTAATAGAACAAATGAAAAAGGACTGTATGGAAGCAAAAACAATCCTTGGTAGTTTAAAATCTTAATAGCTTAAAATTGGACTAAGTTTGAACTATACCTTTTTCTTATCAGATGTTAGAACTATTTATTTTTATGGAGCAATTACTTGATTAATTCTACAGATCCAAAGCTGATATCTGGAAACTCAAATTTCCCGCTTGCAACAAGCATTGCCAAAAGAATGAGTATGCACCGGGGTAAACCAATTGAGTTGGTGAAGGCTAGGGTTGAAAGATTCAACGATCAAGAAATTTTTGTGGAGGTATACGAAAATGTAAGAGGTGAAGACATGTTTATAATACAGTCAACATCTCGACCCGCCAACGACAATCTAATGGAACTTTTAATTATTTCAGATGCTCTCCGAAGATCTAGTGCAATGCGCATTACTGCAGTTATTCCTTATTTTGGGTATGCCCGTCAAGACAGACGAACTAAAGCCAGAACACCAATTAGTGCAAAATTAATTGCAAATTTGCTTACCCAGGCTGGAATTGAAAGAATATTAACACTTGATTTACACGCTGCTCAGATACAGGGATTTTTTGACATTCCCGTCGATAATTTGTCCATTTATCCAGTTTTTGCTCTTGATGTGAAACATAACTTTAAATCTCCAGAAAAAATAATGGTTGTATCGCCTGATGTTGGAGGAGTTTCAAGAGCAAGAGAACTGGCAGAAAGAATAAATGCAGATCTTGCAATTGTAGACAAGAGACGTTCTTCACCAGGTGAAATTAACTCAATGACAATAATAGGAAATGTCAAAGACAGAGTTTGTATTTTGGTTGACGACATAGTGGATACTGCAGGAACGTTAATTAAAGCCACCAATCTTTTGTTGGAAAATGGGGCACAAGAGGTGCATTCATATATTACTCACTCAGTTTTATCTGGAGATGCTTTGAAGAATATTCAAACCTCCGAAATGAAAAGTCTGGTTGTGTCAGACTCTATACAGGAGACGGAGGCCGCCAAAAAATGTAAAAAAATAAGAATTGTTCCGGTTGCTCCATTAATTGCTCAGGCTATGTTGAACATCTCCCAAAAAAGTTCAGTATCTTCTCTTTTTAAAAGTGAGACTCTTGAACCAATATATGAAGCATATTATCCGATCAAATTTGATCAGATTAAGTAGCTTTCATCTTTCTCATTAATGGAAATAAAGCTAATAGCAATAGAAAGGCTGCAAAAATGAATGGCATGCCTGGAACAAAGGGTAAGTTATTCTGACTGTTTGAGAATGTCCGAAAAATGTATGTCATTATCAGAGGACTTAAAAAAGTAGTAACGCCTCGTATACTAAACAAAATTCCCTGTAACTCTCCTTGCTTGCTAATATCCACCTGATTTGATAGGTAGCTTTTAATTGTAGGATCAAATATTTCAGACAAAGCAGCTAAAGGTATTAAGGCGAAAACTAACCAAGCTGATGATATAAAGCCAAAACCCAGAAGCGCAATAACTCCAACTAAGAGACAAAAGAATATAAGATTCCTCGGTTTTGTTTCAGCTATTCTTTTGTGCCTAATTAACAAACCTTGTACAAAAGCTATCCCAACCCCATAAGCTGCAAGAGACACACCAATCATTGAGGTTGTCCAAGAGAAGTTAGCTTTTGCCCAAAAACTCCAAATAGATGGATACACCCAGTTACCAATTTGTACGAGAAATATACTGAAAAAAATTATTCTCAAATCTACATTGGCGAAAATTCTGGCTAAAGACAGAAATGGGTTCAAATCTTTCCACTTAATTTTCCGTCGTTTAGATTCTTGCAATGACTCTGGTAAAACAAAAAATCCAAATAGAAAATTTATCCCTGCCAATATTGCAGACATAAAGAATGGAGCTCTAGGAGATATTTCACCTAGCAATCCACCAATCAAAGGCCCAAAAACAAAACCTAAGCCAAAAGCCGCTCCTATAAGTCCAAAATTCTTGGCCTTTTCTTTTTTTGATGATACATCGGCCAAATACGCAGTAGCAGTAGGTATTGTTGACCCAGTTAATCCAGCTATAATCTTACCTATGAATAATATCCAAATGGCATTTGCAACGCCAAGGATGATATAATCGATACACATTGCGAAAAGCGCTAGTAAAATAATGCGCCTCCTCCCAAATGCATCTGAAATAGTACCTACTATTGGGGAGAACAGAAACTGCATACAGGCGTATGATGCTGATAATAAGCCAGCCCAAAAAGCTGCATCAGCAATATTCTTAAAGCCTAGATCAAATAACAGATCAGGCATTATTGGAAATATAATTCCTATACCTATTGTATCTAAAGCAACTGTACAAAATATAAAAACTAAAGCATTCTTGCTCCGAGTTTTTTTTATCATTTTAAATCCGATAATATTTCAATAGCCTGAGAGCTTTACTTCAATTGAGGCTACACTAAACTTCTTAAGTCTGATACCTGTTTTTGAATTTTATCTTTTATACTTCCCTCAGCTTCCATTATTTTTTTCTCTAGCAAAGAAATTTCCTCTTTTATACTATCAATATTCAATTCAGACTTTTTCAAAGCTTTTTCAGCTAAAATAATGAGTCCTTGGTCACTAACTTCTGCAAATCCACTTTGAACAAAATATTCAGTTGTTTCACCAGATGAGAATATCCTAAGTATGCCCGCCCTTAATGAACTAAGATATGCAGCATGGCTGGCAAGCACAGTAAAGTCTCCCTCAAAACCGGGAACTAATATAGAATCAGCTTCTCCAGAGGCTATCTTTTTTTCGGGAGACACTAGTTCAAATTTTATTTTATCAACCATTTAGTTATGCAGCCCTTGAAGCTAGATCCTCAGCTTTAGCAATCACTTCGTCAATACCTCCCACCATATAAAAAGCAGCTTCCGGTAAATGGTCAAATTCACCAGCGGCCACTCTTTTAAAACTATCAATTGTTATATCTAGAGGCACCTGTACTCCATCAGAACCAGTGAATACCTTTGCAACGTCGAACGGTTGAGATAAAAAGCGTTGAATTTTCCTAGCCCTTCCTACTATCAACTTATCCTCCTCTGATAACTCGTCCATTCCGAGGATAGCAATTATATCCTGTAATGACTTGTACCTTTGCAGAATACTTTGAACTTCTCTTGCAACTTGATAATGCTCTTCACCCACGATCAAAGGATCAAGCAACCTACTACTTGAATCAAGAGGATCCACTGCAGGATAAATTCCTAATTCAGATATGGCTCTGCTCAACACAGTATTAGCATCTAGGTGAGCAAAAGATGTGGCTGGAGCAGGATCAGTTAAATCATCTGCTGGCACATAAATAGCCTGTACAGACGTAATTGATCCAGTGGTTGTTGACGTGATTCGCTCCTGGAGTGCTCCCATATCCGTTGCGAGAGTTGGCTGGTAACCAACAGCAGAAGGGATTCTGCCAAGCAAGGCAGATACTTCAGAACCAGCTTGTGTAAAACGAAAAATATTGTCTACGAAAAATAACACATCAGTTCCAGATTGATCTCTGAATTGTTCAGCTATAGTTAATCCTGTAAGAGCTACTCTCTGACGAGCTCCTGGAGGCTCATTCATTTGCCCATAGACTAGAGAAACTTTTGATTTAGTGAGATCTTCAGTATTAATAACGCCCGACTCTATCATTTCATGATAAAGGTCATTACCTTCTCGTGTTCGTTCACCAACACCAGCGAAAACGGAGAACCCTGAGTGAACTTTTGCTATATTGTTAATAAGTTCCATTATAAGTACAGTTTTTCCAACGCCAGCTCCACCAAAAAGACCAATTTTTCCACCTTTTGCATATG
This sequence comes from uncultured Alphaproteobacteria bacterium, assembly GCA_902600895.1. Lineage (GTDB taxonomy): Bacteria > Pseudomonadota > Alphaproteobacteria > Rhodobacterales > Rhodobacteraceae > CACKLF01. The sequence goes on from CACKLF010000012.1 coordinate 37,468, forward strand.
GAGCGAGAAGGTCAATTACTTTGATACCCGTAACGAGTATCTCGGTTTCGGTAGATTGAGCAGAAAATTCTGGTGCAGGCTGGTGAATTGGTCTTTTCTCAGAAGCCTTGACCGGGCCTTTCTCATCAACAGGATCACCAACCACATTTAATATCCGTCCCAAGGTCTCATTTCCTACTGGAACAGAAATAGGGCCTTCAAGATCAGTGACTTTGGCGCCTCGCACCAAACCCTCTGTAGCATCCATTGCAACCGCTCGTACAGTACTCTCCCCAAGATGCTGAGCTACTTCAAGTATAAGTTTATTACCGTTATTATCTGTCTCCAAAGCATTCAGAATTTCTGGCAACTTATCGTTGAACTGGACATCTACTACTGCCCCAATTATTTGCGTTATAATACCTATATTTTTTTTCATTAGCTTCCCTTCTAAATTAAAGTGCTTCAGCACCCGAAATTATCTCAATTAGTTCATTCGTAATTGCTGCCTGCCGAGACCTATTGTACTGAATGGTCAGTTTTTCTATCATTTCACCGGCATTTCTTGTGGCATTATCCATTGCGGACATTCGTGCACCTTGCTCAGACGCAGCATTTTCTAGCAGAGCTGTATAAATATAATTTGTTATAGCTTTAGGAAGAAGTTCGTCTAATATTTCATCTTCATCTGGTTCATATTCGTATGAGACTAAAGTTTCAGTGTCACTACTATCGACAGCTGTAGGTATTAGCATTTGTGCCGAAGGAATCTGAGAGATTACGCTTTGAAATTTATTGAAATAAATTTTTACCGTATCAAAACCTGATTTATCAAATTCATCAATAGCAAATTCAGATATTGAACCAGCGATTTCATAAGTACTCTGGTCACTATCTGTGAGGTTAAAATGTTTCAAAAACCAATTTCCATATTCCCTCTCTAATTGCTCTTTACCCTTCTTCCCAACCGTTATGATTTGGAATTCCTCTTCCTTACTAATAAATGCTTCAAATTCACTTTTAGCCATTTTTACTATCGATGAATTAAAGCCGCCGCATAATCCTCTCTCTGCAGTAGCAACAATACGGAGATGCTTTTTACTGCTCCCTGTTCCTTTTAAAAGTTTCGATGAAATTTCTTTCCCCTCCATTGCTAAGGAAAGATTTGCTAAAACTTCAACCACCTTTTTAGAATAGTGTCTGGAAGACTCTGCCATTTCCTGAGCTTTTCTCAACTTTGCTGCCGCAACCATTTGCATCGCTTTTGTGATCTTTCTAGTGGACTTAACACTTTCAATCCTAATCTTTAAATCTTTTAAGTTAGGCATTTCGTTTACCGACCTTCATTTCCTACAAATTAAACCCTGAAGCAAAACTATCAATTGCCGCCTTAATGCTGTCTTCAAGTTCTCCACTAACTTTTCGGTCATTTTCAGTTATGTCGGTAAGCAGCTCCGAGTATTTAGACCTCAAGTGGGTGATCAAACCGCGTTCAAAGCTCCCAACATTTTTTAATTCAACCTTATCAAGGTATCCGTTTGTACCAGCATATATGATTATAACCTGTTCAGCATTTGTGAGGGGAGAGTATTGTGCCTGCTTTAATAGTTCTGTAAGTCTCTCACCTCGATTTAGTAATGCTTGAGTAGAGGCATCTAAATCCGAACCAAATTGAGCAAAAGCTGCCATTTCCCTGTATTGTGCAAGTTCTAACTTCACAGAGCCTGCAACGGATTTCATAGCTGAGGTTTGAGCCGATGAGCCAACCCTGGATACTGACAAACCTGTATTAACAGCTGGTCTTATACCCGCATTAAACAATTCAGTCTCGAGAAAAATTTGGCCATCTGTGATAGATATCACATTGGTTGGAATAAAAGCTGATACATCACCACCCTGAGTTTCGATTATGGGTAATGCAGTTAACGATCCTGCTCCACTATCCTCATTCAACTTGGAGGATCGCTCCAACAAACGCGAATGAAGATAAAAAACATCTCCAGGATAAGCTTCTCTGCCTGGAGGTCTTCTCAATAGTAATGACATCTGGCGATAGGCTACTGCTTGTTTTGAAAGATCATCATAAATAATCAGTGCGTGTTTACCATTATCCCTAAAATGCTCAGCCATTGAAGTTGCTGAATATGGCGCTAAAAATTGCATCGGTGCTGGCTCTGACGCGGTAGCAGCAACCACTATGGAATATTCCATAGCACCAGTTTCCTCAAGTTTTTTCACTAGCTGTGCAACCGATGACCTTTTTTGTCCAATAGCAACATATACACAATAAAGTTTTTTGCTTTCATCGGAACCAGCAGCATCATTATAGGATTTTTGGTTAAGAATAGCATCCAATGCAATTGCGGTTTTCCCGGTCTGCCTGTCACCAATAATTAACTCACGCTGTCCTCGCCCAATAGGAATTAGAGAGTCTACAGACTTAAGACCAGTCGCCATCGGCTCATGAACTGATTTTCTCGGAATAATCCCTGGAGCTTTTACATCTGCAACCAACCTCGTTTTTGATTTTATCGCACCTTTACCATCTATAGGATTTCCAAGTCCGTCAACAACTCGCCCCAAAAGTTCTTCTCCTACAGGAACATCAACGATCGAGTCAGTTCTCTTAACCGGATCACCCTCCTTGATGTCTCTGTCTGACCCAAAAATAACTACTCCCACATTATCAGATTCCAAGTTCAACGCCATACCCCTGACCTCACCAGGAAACTCAACCATTTCCCCAGCCTGAACATTATCTAGACCGTAAACGCGTGCAATACCATCACCGACTGATAGCACCTGCCCTACTTCCGTAATTTCAGATTCTTTGCCAAAGTTCTTAATTTCTTGCTTCAATATTGCAGAAATTTCAGCCGCCTGAACTGTCATATGCCTACCTCTTTCATTTTATTTTCAACATTAATTAACTGTGATTTTATAGATGAGTCAATCAAACTTGAACCCACTTTAATAACCATTCCACCTATTAGGGTTGAATCCTCATTTGTTTTCAGAATAACTTTATTATTTGTTTGTTCTTCAAAAACCTTCCTTATTTTATTTTCCTGATGCTCAGTAAGCTTACAACTGCTAGTTACAGATACCTTTACCTCGCCACGATAATTAGATGCCAACATTTCAAACCTCTCTGCCATACTTTTGAACGCAAATAGCCTTCTTTTCGAAGCCATTAAGCACAGTGTATCTGTAGTGAGATTTTCCAACGCCAGCTTCTTCCCTAGGACTTTCAATACGTCTATTTGCTGTTTTCGAGAAAAGATGGCTGAGTGTACAAACTTATGGAAATCATGATTTTCTTCTAAAATTAACATAATTAATTTTAAATTTGCCTCTACTTTCTTTAAACAATCTTTCTCTTGGGCTAACTCAAAAATAGCACTTGCATATCTTGCAGCTGCAGCGTGTGTTAAGGTTTTGGCGCTCAAAAGACAACCTCATTTAATTTTTCTTAAACAGTAGTTTTTAAAAGTTACAATTATGTACTCGGAACTCAATATCAGAGCACAACGTTTCTTGCAAGACATCGTACAAGATTTTATGATATTATACTAACATGAAATTTAAGAATTTCTGGGAAGTTTAGGGGAAAAAGTCCAAATTAAAGGAAAACCTGTAATCATTATGCCCACTGCTTTACTCTTGGTGTATTCGCGACTCTAGTAGGCTTTAAAATTTTATTTACCCTGAAAGAAAAATAATGTTCACGCAGCTTCTGTGGTGCAAAAAGAACTTTTGAAGCTCGTATGGCAATGACTCCTGAAAATACTTCTACCTTAGCTATGTTCAACAGATGATTAATTATTTTGGTTGTATTAATAGAGAGGTTATTAGAGACTGGGAACCCTTTCAATGTTAATACACTTTCATTGATTTCAAACTGTGTTTGGAGTAACAGATTCTCAATCTGGTTGATGCTGTAAGGCCTGCCATAACCAAAAGGAGTTTTATCACTACGGGCCCAGAAACCAGTTCTGTTAGCAACAAAAATTAACATTACCCCGTTAGGTTTTAATATTCTCCAAATTTCTGACATCATTCTATGCGGGTTTAAAGACATTTCTAATCCATGCAGAACTAGAACTCTATCTACTGATTCGGTCTCAATAGGCCAATATCCCTCATCAATTAACAAGTTTATGTTTTTTTTTGAGTCGGGCCAAGCTACGGAGCCTTGTAGCCGAGGCATCAATGAAATAGTGGAAACACATTTATCCAAATATTTACCTAGTAGCGGGAGGGTGAATCCGAAGCCCACAAGCATTTCGCTCTTTTCACAATTAAACAAATGCGTTACTGTTTCCATCAATGTATGAGCAGTACGATTTCCCAGGCTCGTACCAAAGTAAAAATTAGTGAGGTCCTCTATATCAAAATACATAAAATCCTCTTTCGATATAATCTCAAGATATACTAAAATTAAATGATCAAAAAGGAAAAAAATTGAATTATAAAGTAGAAACCATACCTTGTTTGTCAGACAACTACGCTTTTCTAGTTACAAATTCTAAAAATAAGAAATCAATCCTTGTAGATGCTCCGGAACCTGAGCCCATCAAGCACTTTCTTAGATCTAAGAGTATAACTCTCGAATATATTTTTCTGACACACCACCATGATGACCATATCCAAGGTGTTTCAGATTTAGTTAACGATTATAATTGTAAGGTCGTTGGTGCCTTGGCCGATGAATATAGACTTCCAAAATTGGATATGCATGTGAAAGGAAATGACCAAATTCATATTTTAGATTTAGATTTTGAAGTCTTTGAGGTGCCCGGTCATACCATAGGACATATCGCATTCTATTGTGAAAAAATTGGAGTATTATTCTCTGGTGACAGTCTTATGGCTCTGGGGTGTGGGCGCCTTTTCGAAGGGACACCAGCTCATATGTGGAATAGTTTAAATTCCCTCATGTCACTTCCGTTATCCACTAAAATATACTCCGGCCATGAATACACTATTAACAATGCACGTTTTTGCTTATCAATAGAGCCAGATAATTTAAAGCTCAGAGATAGAATGGAAAAAATTGAACTTATGAGGTCAAAAAATATCCCTACCATCCCAAGTTTGCTAGCTGATGAACTTGAAACAAACACTTTTCTTAGAGCTGGCAAAGAAGATATAAAGAAATCGATTGGCTTAGCCGGTTCTAATGATCTTGAGTGTTTTACGAAAATTCGAAAACTAAAAGATTCATTTTAAAAAAATAAAGGTAAGAACAAAAATGTTGAAAAAACAAGATTATAAATATTTAATACATCGAGCCCTTTCAAAAGATAAATTGCAACATATGTAAAGAGTAACTTTTTGTAGATTAACAGAAAAAGAAAAACTTATGCCATCATTTTCTAACTCTTTGGAGAAAAGTATTCACGCCGCAATTAATCTTGCCAACGAAAAAAAACATGAATTCGCTACTTTGGAGCATCTGCTTTTAGCTTTAATTAATGAAAAAGACGCAAAAAGAGTTTTGGAAGCATGTAATGTAAATGTGGAAGTATTGAGTGAACAGCTGAATGATTTTCTAAATGAAAAGCTTGAAGGACTTATATCTGACATAGAAGGTACAGAGGCTGTACCAACTACTGGATTTCAAAGGGTAATTCAACGTGCAGCAATTCATGTTCAAAGCTCTGGACGAACCGAAGTTACCGGAGCAAACGTTCTAGTAGCAATGTTTGCTGAACGCGAAAGTCATGCTGCTTTTTTTCTGCAAGAGCAAGATATGACACGTTACGATGCCGTTAACTTTATAGCTCACGGTGTAGCTAAAAATCCTAAGTTCAGTGAAAGTAGAAATTTGAGTGATCAACCAAGTGAACACGAAGCTACAGCAGAGGAAGAAAAAGATACTAGTGAAAAAGCACTTGATAAATATTGTGTCAATTTAAATACGAAATCAAGAGACGGTGAGATTGATCCATTGATTGGTAGAAGTTTTGAAATTGAAAGATGCATTCAAATACTATCAAGGCGCCGAAAAAATAATCCAATACTAGTTGGTGATCCTGGTGTTGGAAAAACTGCAATAGCAGAAGGCTTAGCAAGAAAAATTGTCAATAATGAAGCTCCAAAAATAATTTCTCAAGCAACAGTTTTTGCATTGGATATGGGTTCGCTTCTAGCTGGTACTAGGTACAGAGGAGACTTTGAAGAAAGATTAAAGCAGGTAATGAATGAGCTGGAAAATCATCCTAATGCTGTTTTATTTATAGATGAAATACATACACTGGTGGGCGCTGGCGCCACGTCTGGTGGAGCAATGGACGCTTCCAATCTATTAAAGCCTGCACTGCAAAAAGGCAAAATACGCTGTATAGGTTCAACAACTTATAAAGAATATAACCAACATTTTGAAAAAGACCGTGCACTTTCTCGGCGTTTTCAAAAAATTGATGTAACCGAACCAACACCAGATGATGCCATTAAAATTTTAAGTGGTCTCAAAACATACTTTGAAAGCCATCACTCAATAAGGTTTACTAACGAGGCAATAAAATCCGCTGTAGACCTATCTGTGAAATATATTAATGATCGGAAATTACCAGATAAAGCAATTGATGTGATAGATGAGGCTGGAGCTGCGCAAGCAATTCTTCCAGAGAACCGAAAGAAAAAAACTGTTGGAATAAAAGAGATAGAAAATATAGTGGCACACATCGCTCGCATCCCTCCAAAAAATGTTTCTAAGGATGATGCTGCAGTTCTAAAGGACCTAGAAATCTCATTGCAAAGAGTCGTCTTTGGCCAAAACTCAGCTATTGAAGCTTTAACTACAGCAATAAAATTAGCGAGGGCTGGTCTTCGAGACCATGGAAAGCCGATCGGAAGTTATTTATTTTCTGGGCCAACTGGTGTAGGTAAAACTGAAGTTGCCAAACAGTTAGCCGATAATCTTGAGGTTGAACTTCTCAGGTTTGATATGTCTGAATATATGGAAAAGCATGCTGTAAGTCGACTGATTGGAGCTCCTCCCGGTTATGTGGGTTTTGACCAGGGTGGCTTGCTCACAGATAGTGTGGATCAAAATCCCTACAGTGTTTTATTACTGGATGAGATTGAAAAGGCACATCCTGATATTTATAATATTTTATTGCAGGTTATGGATCATGGAAAGCTTACAGATCATAACGGAAAGTCAGTAAATTTTCAAAATGTGGTCATTATTATGACAACAAATGCCGGCGCAGCTCAGCAAGCTAAAGAGGCAGTAGGTTTTGCGAGAAGTGAGCGAGAAGATGAGGATATTTCTGCAATTGAAAACCTTTTCTCCCCAGAATTTCGCAATCGATTAGATGCGATAATCAAATTCAATGCATTACCGAAACCGGTAATTCTTCAGGTGGTAGAGAAATTCATTTTACAACTTGAAGCTCAATTGTTGGATAGAAACGTAAGTATTGATCTAAGCAGAAAGGCTGCCGAGTGGCTGGCAGAAAATGGTTACGACCCAAAGATGGGAGCTAGACCCCTGTCAAGATTAATTCAAGAGGAGATTAAAAAGCCTCTTGCGGACGATTTGTTGTTTGGAAAACTATCAAAGGGTGGTTTGGTTAAAGTAAATATCAAGGATAATAAAATTGACCTTAAAATTATTGGACCTGAGAATCCCAGAATAGGTTCCAGAAAGCCAAGACTCCTAACTGCAACTTAAAAAAACTAAAAAAGAATTACTTTTCTGTTATCTTCAGCTCTATTCGTCTGTTTTGTTCAAAGGCTAAAGAATTATTGCCAGTGATTATTGGCTGATGAGATCCAAAACCAGTAGCTGCTAATTTTTCAGGAGGAAAATTTTCTTCATTTATTAAAAATTTAACGACTGCTAGTGCCCTGGCTTGACTTAACTCCCAATTGTCTTTGTAAATACTGCTTGATACCAGCGGCAAAGAGTCTGTATGACCATCCACTCTCAAAATCCATTTGATTTCCTCAGGAATTTTATCTGTAACTTTTTTTAGTTGCTCGGCAACAGCTTGTATTTGAATTTTGCCATTAAAGCCCAACTCTGCTGACGCAGACTCAAAGAGCACCTCCGAGGAAAATAAAAACCTATCACCTACAATTTTTATACCTTCAATATCTTTAATTATTTTCTTCATTTCACCAAAAAATTCTGATCTATAGCTCCTCAAATCAAGTGCCTCTTCCTCTATTCTTTTCCTCTCTGCTTCCTCAAGATCAGCCCTCTTCTTTTGTTCAGATGCAACACGCGCTAGGGCAGCGTTCAAATTCTGTCCGAGAAGCTCAATTTGAATATTCTTTGCAGCATCTTTTTTATTGGAATCATCAAGTACAGATTGAAGCTCAGCCAAGCGAGCCCCTAATCCTTTAGTATCTCTTTCAAGTTCAAGAATTCGATTTCTACTTAAGGAAGAAATATTTTGAGCTTCAATTAATTCAACTTCCATTTCTCTAATAAGCAACTCACGAAATGCGAGAAGTTTCTCCAACTCCTTTTTTTCAGCATTAAGTTTTTCAGCATTATTTATTATTTCATCTTTCTCTTCTCTAATTGCAGCAAGAGTAGATAATAATTCTATCGCTCTTTCCCTTTCACCTGCAAGACTAAGAGCCAAAAGGCTTGTTTCTTCCTTCTCTTGTTGAAGACTTTCTCTTAGCCTATCTATAACTAGCTTTTCTGCAAGCATTTGTCTCTCAAAATCAGAAAGGCTTTGTACTGCTTCGTCCAATTGATTTCTGATTGAATTTCTATCAAACTCAGCCTCCATTAGCCTTTCTTGAGCAGCGTATAGCGCCAAGTCAACATCACTTAATTTCACTGTAAGACTCTTGATTATCTCTTCTGAAGATTTCTGCTGCTCTCTATACTTTTCTAATTCAAGCTGTAATAGATCCGCTCTAGCCGCAGCTAGTCGAGCATTTTCTTTTTCTAAATCAATTTCACTCCTTGCTGAGGCAAGAGCTAATCTAGCTGCTTGATTTTTTGAAATATCTTGTGCTTTTTGATCCTCTAAATCAGCAATATAATCCTTCAAACTGGTTTTCTGGGCAATTAAACTAGCCAACTGCTCTTCAAAAGCGACTAATTTTGTATTTGCAGTCAATAATAAATTTTCATTCTTTAGCAGATCACCTTTTAATAATTCCACTAAATTCTCTAGCTCAATCTTCTCTAAGTTAAGTAGATTTATCTTTGATGTTAACGATAGTATCTCACCCTCTGCAGTTACCAG
>CACKLF010000013.1 GCA_902600895.1 uncultured Alphaproteobacteria bacterium
AAGCAATAGAAAAGTTGCTAAAAACTACCATTATTGGGCAAAAAGTTACCTATATGACTAAATTTTATCTGATTTTAACAAAACAACCTATGAAAACTATGTTTTATAATGTTGCATTACCATAACCGCTATAATATTTAAGATTAATTTAAAGGAATATGGAGGTAGCAGCATTTACCTAGGTTTTAAAAAATGAACAGAATATTAATTACATCTGCTTTGCCTTACATTAATGGAGTAAAGCATCTTGGTAATTTGGTGGGCAGTCAACTTCCTGCTGATACCTTCGCACGATACATGCGTTTGAAAGGCCATGAGGTACTTTTTCTGTGTGCAACTGATGAACATGGCACACCTGCTGAACTGGCAGCAGAAGAGGCGGGAATGGAAATAAGTGAATTTTGCTCTAAAATGTGGCAATCACAGAAAACTCTCAGTGACAGCTTCAACTTATCATTTGACCACTTCGGAAGGTCTTCATCAAAAGAGAATCATGAATTAACCCAAGATTTTGCAAAAGCATTGTACGAAAATGATCTGATTGAAGAAATTATAGAAAAGCAATTCTTCTCACTCAATGACAATCGATTTCTACCAGACCGCTATATAATAGGAAAATGTCCTAGTTGCGGATATGAAAAAGCTCGTGGCGATCAGTGCGAGAGTTGTACTAAACAACTCGAGCCCACAGATTTAATTGATCCCCAATCCGCCATTTCAGGATCAAAAGATCTTGAAATTAGAGAAACAAAACACCTTTACCTTAAACAAAGCTTAATGAAAGAAACATTGGAAAAGTGGATTAACAGTAAAGAGGATTGGCCCGTGCTAACGACCTCGATAGCAAAAAAATGGCTTAATGATGGTGACGGATTGAAAGATAGAGGTATAACCCGTGACCTAAATTGGGGAATCCCAGTAAAAAAAGGAAAAGAAGAATGGCCAGGTCTTGAAAATAAAGTATTCTATGTTTGGTTTGATGCACCTATCGAATACATTGCTGCTACCGCAGAATGGGAAAAAGAAAACAATTTTCAAGCGGGTACTTGGGAAACCTGGTGGAAATTAAATAAAGGTGCAGAAGATGTTAAATATTTTCAATTTATGGCAAAAGATAATGTACCGTTTCATACACTATCTTTCCCAGCGACACTTATAGGCTCCAATCAGAGTTGGAAGCTGGTTGATTATATAAAAGGGTTTAACTGGCTTCTATATGAAGGTGGAAAATTTTCCACCTCCCAAGGTAGAGGCGTGTTCATGGATCAAGCGCTTGATTTGCTTCCCTCCGATTATTGGAGATGGTGGCTTTTGTCAAATGCACCAGAATCCTCCGATTCAGATTTTACTTGGGAAAGCTTCCAAATAGGAGTTAATAAAGATCTATCCGATGTGTTAGGCAATTTCATAAGTCGAGTTACAAAATTTTCATATTCTAAATTTGGTAACGAAGTCCCACCTCTGGAACATTTTGATGAACAGCAGAGAATATTAATCAATGAAATCTCTATCAGACTTCAAACCCTTTCCACAAATTTAGACAATGTAGAAATTAGAAAGTCATGTGCAGAGCTTCGTCATTTGTGGGCACTAGGAAATGAATATCTACAAAGTGCAGAACCTTGGAAGGTCATTAAAGATAGTCATGCTAAGGCAGGATCAATTATTAATTTTTCTTTTAACTTGATATATCTATACTCCCATATATCAAGACCCTTTATTCCTAGCACGTGTGACCTAATCTTGGATAAACTAAATTTCTCGAAGCACATTATATGGCCTGGTGACATGGAAAATTTTTTGAAAACTATTGGTGGAGGGCATGAATTTGAAGTGCCACAAAACTTGTTTCACAAGATTTCGGACGCTCAGCGAGAAGAATTTGCAGCTAAATTTTCAGGAGACTTAAACGGATGATTGTCCGATGTCATTAGAAAAATATGTGAAAGTATAGAAGCCCACCCCACTTATCAGAGAGGTCACTATCCCCCCCCAAAACATGTCTATTAGTGTCATTTGGATTTTCCAATCTTTCAAAACTAAAAAATTAGTAATGTCATAGACCCCATAACATAAAAGTCCAAGTAAAAACCCAGATATCAATGTTTGCTGTAAAGAGCCAAGCTTGAATCCAGAAAAGTAACAAAAGTAGAAGACGCCTGCCACGTACAAAAGGTAATATAATAAGGTGACATACAGATTTATCTGAGGCCTCATCAAATGGCCGATATGTTTAGAAAAAAATGGCGCCATGAAAAAAGTTAGCATGAGCGCTTCGACAATCACGAAAACTAAAAACATCACTAAATATGTGGCAGCTAATTGCATAAAAAATTTCTCCGTGGAATTAACGTATGCTGTCTGACAGTATAATCAAGAGAATGACACAATAAAATTCATGAAAAATATTGTTAGTTACACTTTACAACATCAAATGGGCGGCTATTGTCTCCGTAAAGGGTTCAGTGTAATATCTTTTCCCTGAAAGAGTTGCGGGCGTGATGGAACTGGTAGACATACCAGACTTAAAATCTGGAGGCCTAATGGCCGTGGGGGTTCGAGTCCCCCCGCCCGCACCATTGTGACAATATATTTTGAGTTTTTAGGGAAAGCATACAGATATGGAAACCTCAACTTGCAATCTCTAGAATTCTCTAACGATAAAGTCAGAATACCCATTATTCATTGGCAAGGTCCCAAAGAAAATTCTCCTGTTTTTCATTGGGCACATGCTACCGGATTTAATGGTGAAACTTACAAGACAGTTCTGAAAGCAATAAGCCAAGCTTTTCACGTTTATGCATGGGACTTGCGAGGACACGGAAAATCTTCTGAAGATACCTCTCTAATAGAAGACGAGCAAATTTATGAAAATTATGTTGACGACCTGTCCTCTATCATTTCTTGGCTTCATGACCGTCATGGGTCAAAAATTTATTTAGGCGGCCATTCTATTGGTGGCACAATATCAATTTCAGCTGCATCAAAAAAAATAACGTTGGTTACCGCCCTAGTTTTGGTTGATCCAGTAATTTTCCAATGGCATACAAAATATTTAATGGATATTGCTAGACTATTACAGCTCAATATACCTAATGCTTATTTATCACTTAATGCTAAAAAAAGGCGAAATAATTGGCCCAGCGTAGAAGCTCTCCTTAAATCATATGAGGGTCGTGGCGCATTTAGAACCTGGAAAGAACCTTTCTTAGTTGATTACCTGCGAGGGGGTACTGTAAAAAAAAATAAAACCGTTCAATTGTCATGTCACCCTGATTGGGAGTCGCGAAATTTTAAAGCCTTTGATCAAATAAACATCATACCTGTCATCAAGCGCCTCAGATTGCCAATAAGATTACTTTTAGCTAGTCAGGGGTCTACCACCAAAGCGTTAAACGCATTTAAAAAAAATAAAAATACCACCTATTCATATATTAAAAATAGTACGCATTTCATACCAATGGAATACCCAAAAAGATTGCAAGCAGAAATTCTGAAACTGTTGAGCGAGTAACTATTTGACAAAGGCAAACAATATTTTGACTGGAGGACGCTTTTTAAATAAAGAAACCCCTCCCCACATCATAACCCTTATAGTTTTAGCAGGGGTACAAGCCCTAAATATGAACATTTTTCTTCCTAGCCTACCTTCTATGGCGAGCCACTTCCAGGTGACTTACGGTGTAATGCAGCTTTCAATTTCAGGATATTTTGCTGCAACTGCACTTTTACCTATAATTATTGGGCCAATCTCGGATAGAATTGGCCGAAGACCAGTAATGCTCTCTGCAATGATTGTCTTTGTAATTGCCTCTATCTGTTGTGAGTTTTCTAAAAGCTTTGGATGGTTTTTATTTTTTCGCATTATTGAAGCTACCATTGCAACCGGCGTAGTCTTAGGGAGAGCTATTATTCGAGATCAGGTGACGATGGACAAAGCAGCATCTATGATCGGGTATATTACCATGGCAATGACTATTATGCCAATGCTAGGTCCCGCCATTGGCGGTTTTGTAGAAGAGTATTCAGAATGGCAATTCTCATTTCGAATCATGTCCGTTCTTGGTTTTCTCACCATAATTTTGGTTTGGCTAGATCAAGGGGAAACCATTGGCGAGAAACAAACATCAATTGTTCAACAATTTTATTCGTATACTGGCTTAATAAAGTCAAAAATGTTTTGGCTTTATTCTTTGACAGCCGGTTTCTCAGTCTCATGCTATTATAGTTTCCTAACTGGAGGACCAATTGTAGCGTACGAACTTTTTAGGATGTCACCTTCCCAACAAGGATATTTATTTGGCATTGTGGGGTTTGGATACCTTTTTGGAAATTTCCTTACGGGCAAATACACTGTTCAAGTTGGTCCGAATAAGATGATGTTGATGGGATGCATTATCACTGTATTAGCTCCTATCCTTCAAATAATATCTGTTCATGCTTCGCTCTCTAATCCTTTAACACTCTTTGGCCCAATGATACTAATTGGATTAGGCAATGGAATGACATTACCTAATGCTTCATCAGGAATGGTTTCCATAAACCCTAAGCTTGCTGGAAGTGCGTCTGGCTTAGGAATGGCAATAATGATTGGAGTGGGAGCAACGATATCAGGATATACTGGCTTCGTCTTAAAATCAGGTGATAGTCCTTACCCTCTGATATTGATGCTTTTCGGAGCTACATTTATGAGTGTAATAACATCCTATCTAATTTTCAAATCACTCAAAGACGGTAAATTAAATCAACTTTGTTAACTTGAAATAGCGACATGCACAGTATTGTATCTTTTGATGGAGAACTCACTGTAAATTTCTAAAACTTCTAGGCTCAAAGCTATTGAATTTGATATATTCCTTTTTTTTAGAAAATCTTCAGCCGTAGAGTAAAGTGTCTCAGTAATCTTCTTTCTGACATCAACAGATCGACCCTCACCCATTCGAAGTACCATATCTATAAAATTATGACTGGGATCACCATCAGCTACCGAAATCACATCTGCCACAAATCCCCTAACTCTTATGCCACCGACCGGGAAATAGGTTGTCTTAATCATTGTATCACGCATTACGTCACAAAATAGGGAAAGATCTAAATGTTTAGATAAACCTTGTGAATATTGGAAACTTAGATGCGCCATTAGATGTATTTCTCAAATTTTCCATTTAGAATGAGTCAGTTTAATACCTTCTCAGGTATTTTGCACCAATATTTTTGTTTAAATATTCGTATAAACGGAGTAAGCAGGACTGATAGTAATAAGAAAATTAAATTTCTGGAAGCACAAATGTCATTAGAAGCCAACCTTAGGAAAGTTCAACATTATTTGAAAAAAAACTTTTCTAGTGGTCAAGTTTATAACCACATAAATGGTCAATCTGTAGAATCTAAATCTGGAAAAACTTTCAAGACCTTTTCACCTGCAGATATGAAACCCCTAGCGAATGTTCAGGAGAGTAATAAAGAAGACATCAACTTAGCTGTTGCAGCAGCTGTTTTTTCGTTCACATCATGGAGCGGCATATCTGGAAAAGATAGAAAAGAAATTCTTCTAGCAGTAGCTAAAGGCATAAAAAATAGAGCGGAAGAAATAGCACTAATTGAATCTGCTGATACCGGCCAAGCAATAAAGTTCATGTCAAAGGCTGCTTTAAGAGGTGCTGAAAATTTCATTTTCTTTGCTGAAAAAGCAGTAGAAGCAAGGGATGGTCAAAGCTTAATTGCGCCAGACCAGATGAATATTACTAGCCGCACTCCCATCGGTCCTGTGGGAGTGATAACACCATGGAATACCCCATTCATGCTTTCGACTTGGAAAATTGCGCCTGCTCTCGCCGCAGGATGCACAATAGTCCACAAGCCAGCAGAGCTTTCACCCTTGACAGCAAAAATTTTATTAGAAATAGCCGAAGAAGCTGGTTTGCCAAAAGGCGTTTGGAACATAATAAACGGTTATGGTGAAACTGCAGGAAAATACCTCACTGAGCACCCAGAAATAAAGGCTATATCATTTGTTGGAGAAAGCGAAACTGGTAAAAAAATTATGGCGCAAGGGTCAGATACTCTCAAAAGGAATCACTTCGAGTTAGGAGGCAAGAATCCAGTTATTGTTTTTGAGGACGCTGACATTGAAAATGCTGCTAAGGCCGTTGCTTTTATGATCTTCTCTTTGAATGGAGAAAGATGCACTTCATCCAGTAGGCTAATAGTGCATAATTCAATAAAAATGAATTTCATTGAAATTCTAAAAAAAATTACTTCAGAAATAAAAATAGGTGACCCTTTGGATGAAGACACGATTTTAGGTCCACTAGTTAGTCCAGAACACCAAGAGAAAGTTTGCTCGTATTTTAAAATAGCTGAAAAGGAAGGTGCAAAAATTGAAATTGGTGGAGAAAAAGTTTCATCTGACTCACTTAAAAGGGGTTGCTATGTGCAGCCAACAATCATTGCAAATGCATCTGAAAATATGAGAATTTCGCAAGAAGAAATCTTTGGGCCGGTTTTGACTGTCATAGGGTTTGATAATGAAATGGAAGCAATCTCCATCGCCAATAATATCAAATATGGTCTTGCTGGATACGTTTGGACGAAAAATTTAAGCACAGCATTGAGAGTAACTAATAAAATGAATGCTGGCATGATTTGGGTAAACTCTGAGAATGTTAGACATCTGCCGACGCCCTTTGGTGGCATGAAAGAGTCAGGTATCGGCAGAGACGGAGGTGATTGGTCTTTTGATTTTTATATGGAGACCAAAAATATTTGTCTGCCTACCACGGAAAAAGAAATTAAAGGCTTAATTGCTTAGGAAATTTAGATGCCACTACCAAAGACCAACCTCAATCCACCTTTTGATATTTTACGCATATCTCATACTAAATTCTATGTAAAAGACTTAGAAAAAAGCCGTATTTTTTATGAGGATATTCTTGGATTGCAAATCACAGCCAGAACCGAGAGGCAGCTTTTTTTCCGTGGAATGGAAGAACGTACTCATCACTGTTTAATTTTAGAGGAAGGTAATAAACCTGAGGTTTGTAGCCTATCATTTAGGCTTAAAAATAGAAATGAGGTTGAAAAAGCGGCTTCATATTTCAGTAGTATAAATTGCATTTACAAATGGGTGGATCGTCCTTTCCAAGGAAAAACCTTAAGTACAATTGATCCGCACGGTATGCCTTTAGAATTTTTCTATGACATTGAACGTTTACCAACTATTCATCAAAAATATTTCTTGTATAAAGGGGTAAAGCCTCTCCGGGTTGATCATTTTAATGTATTTTCTCCCAATGTGGATGAGAGTGTTCACTTTTATAATAAGATTGGATTTCGAACTACTGAATATACCGAGGATAGCAAAACTAAAAAATTATGGGCTGCCTGGATGCATAGAAAAGGCGGAGTACATGATATAGCATTTACAAATGGAGTTGGGCCCCGGTTTCATCATTTAGCTTTTTGGGTAGCACATCCCATAAACATTATTGATCTTTTAGACCTAATGGCATCAAAGGGTTATGTAAGTAATATTGAGAGAGGACCAGGTCGCCACGGTATTTCAAACGCTTTCTTTCTATACATTTTGGATCCTGACGGTCATAGAATTGAGATATATTGTTCTGATTATCAGACAATTGACCCAGATCATGAGCCTATACACTGGGATCTGACAGACCCTCAACGCCAAACTTTATGGGGTGCACCAGCTCCAAAATCCTGGTTTGAGCATGGAACAAAATTTGCAGGAGCTTCAACGCAAAATTCTACACTAAAGTCTAAACCGATTGTAGCTCCTTAAATTTTGGCGAGTACTGAAGGAATAATGTTATGAAACTTGTATCTTTTTCAATAAATGGAAAAAAATCATACGGTGAATTGAAGGATGGTTTCGTAATTGAAGCTCCTAAAGAGCTACTAAAAAGATACCATGATGTTTCCGCTGCAGCTAATCTTAATGAACTTAAATGTCTATTTGAACAAGAAAGTTCAGATTATCAATATGATTTAAAAGATATAAAATACCTCCCCTCACTGCAGAGGCCCAATAAAATTATATGCGTTGGAGTTAACTATCCAGATAGAAATGCTGAATACAAAGACGGGTCGCCTATTCCTAAAAATCCATCTCTTTTCATAAGGTTCCCCTCTACCTTCACCGCACACCTCAACCCCCTAATCAGGCCTCCAGAATCTGAGCAGTTAGATTATGAAGGTGAAATAGCCATAATTATTGGGCGGCCAGGCCGAAGAATAAAGAAAGAAACCGCATTCGATCATATTGCAGCATTTACTCTATGCAATGAGGGTACAATAAGAGATTGGCTGAGACATGCAAAATTTAATGTAACTCAGGGTAAGAATTGGTCTAGAAGTGGCTCCATCGGACCGTATTTATTGAAGTTCAAAAACAAAGAACAACTGATCAACAAAAATATCCAAACATTTGTAAACAATGATCTCCGTCAAAATGACAATACTAAAAATATGATTTTTGGTTTTGATTTTATCATTCACTACGTTTCCACATTTATAGAACTTTCTCCAGGCGACATGCTAATCTGTGGGACACCAACGGGTGCAGGAGCAAGATTTGACCCACCAAAATGGTTGAAACCAGGCGACTTAGTAGAAGTAAAAGTAGCTGGATTTGGAAGCTTGATTAATACTGTTCAGGACGAAGTAGTTTAATGAAAGAAGCAGATATAAAAAAAATAGCAGAAAAACTTTTTGATGCTGAAAGGAACCTTACACAAATCGGACTAATTTCAAGTGACTTTCCAGAAATTACTTTGGAAAATGCCTATGCAATTCAAGAACAATTAATTGAAAAGAAACTCTCATCTGGGCTCATAAAAAAAGGCTGGAAGATAGGACTAACGTCAAAAGCAATGCAACGAGCTCTAAATATTGAGACTCCAGATAGTGGTGTGCTTTTTGATAACATGTTTTTTGGAAATGGATCAATTATACCAAAAAATAGGTTCATACAACCACGTATCGAGGCAGAAATAGCATTCGTTATGAGAAAAAAAATTTCAGGTAAGGAAGTCACTAGGACCGAAGTAATTGAGGCAACTGACTATGTATGCCCAGCGATAGAAATTTTGGATACCAGAGTTAAAAGGTGTGATCCTATTACTGGACAAACTCGAAAAATATTTGATACGGTTGCCGATAATGCTGCGAATGCTGGTATAATTCTTGGCGATCAAAGCCATAACGTTCAGGATTGGGATTTGCGGCAGGTTGGATGTATCTTAAAGAAAAATAATGAAGTTGAAGAAACTGGTTTAGGTGCAGGAATAATGGATGATCCAGTTATTGGGATCTTATGGCTGATAAGAAGGTTGGCAATTTATAACAAATATCTAGATAGAGGGGACGTGGTTTTGTCAGGCAGTTTTATAAGACCTGTAGAAACCAACTTTGGAGATACAATCGTTGCTGACTTTAAAGACTTTGGAATTGTATCTTGCACATTTTAAAAACCTAATTCGATGCTAGCTTTAACCCTTCATAAAGAGAGTCACCTATTTTTTTTATATCCTCTGAAGAAACAATTAAAGGTGGAGATAGTATCACATTGGGACCGGACACGCGCACCAATACCCCAGAATTATAAGCGCCTTCAAAAACTTTCCCTGCAGTGTCTTTGTCCACGGGTTTCTTAGTTTTTCTGTCACTAACTAGCTCCATAGCAGTCATTAGCCCCTGCCCCCTCACATCACCTACTATGTCAAATTTATCTTTTAATTCTTCTAAAATTTTTAGTAACTGAGAACCACGCGATGCCGCATTATCTTGTACCTTTAGTTTTTGAATTTCAGGCAAACATGCTAGTGCAGCAGCAGCACCTACCGGGTGACCACTATACGTATAACCATGACCAATGGATCCAAATGATGATTTGTCGTCCTCGAAAGTCTTTGAAACTTTACAAGAAATCATTACAGCACCAAATGGAAAATACCCATTGGTAATAGCCTTAGCAACACACATTAGATCTGGTTTTACACCCCAAAGTCGTGAACCTGTCAAAGCTCCCGTTCGACCAAAAGCCGTAATTATTTCATCAGCAATAAGCAGAATTCCGTGATCATCACATATCTTACGAACCATTGGCATGAATGATTTGTGTGGAGGTATAACCCCTCCCGCACCTAAAACAGGCTCCATGATAAAAGCAGCGATGGTATCTGGCCCTTGAAAATTTATTTCGTCTTCCAATGCTTTAATGCAAAGTTTGGAAAGTTCTTCAGGATCGGCTTCATCAAAAGGATTTCGATAAGTATAAGGACACACTACCTGAAAGCATCCCTGCATTAAAGGTTCATAATTTCTTCGAAAATTTGCATTACCATTAATACTTGCTCCCCCAAAATGGGTTCCATGATAACCTTTCTTTAAACTTAAAAACTTTACCCTATCTCTATCTCCTCTAATTTTATGATATTGCCGAGCCAACCTTAAAGAGGTTTCTATACTGTCTGAACCACCACTAGTAAAAAATGCTTTGGTTAAGCCATCTTCTTCAAACCACTTACTCAATTCTTCAGATAGTCTAATGGTTGGCCCTGTACTCGTACCTCTAAAAATTGAATAATAAGGTAGTTTCTGTAACTGATTAAAAATTGCTTTCTTAATGGGATCACAACTATAACCAAGGTTCACATTCCAAAGCCCCCCTACTCCGTCAATTAACCTTCGCCCATCAACGTCTATAACTTCCACTCCTTCTGCTTCAGTTATAATTTTGGGTGGGTTAGAAATCATTTCAGCAGGATGGGCCATTGGGTGCCAAAAATGCTTTGCATTATGTTCCTTTAAAAAGTTCTGTTCCAACATTTGAATACCTTTGGTAGCGAAATTTTGATCAGCTTGCTTTAAATTTGATCCAACTATAAGTTCAAGTATAATATATTGAACAAAGTAAGCAAATCGAAAACTAAAATGAAAAATATTGAACTTCCTTCAATCGCTATAATTGGTACTTTTGATACCAAAAGCGATGAACTACAATATTTAGTAGAAAAAATTCAGGCTGCCGGTGGAATTCCTATAACGATAGATGTTAGTGTATTGGGAGAATCCATTTTTGATGTTAAATTCTCCAAACACGACGTTGCAGATTCAGCTGACTCTACAATCGAGAATATAGCTAGTATAGGTGATGAAAATAATGCCATGCAGGTAATGGCCAAGGGTGCTGTTCGACTCATTAAAAAACTTCATAGCCATAAGCTAATAGATGGTTTTATCGCATTAGGTGGTACCATGGGCACTGACTTAGCTCTGGAGTGTGCTTCATGCCTACCATTAGGTTTTCCAAAATACATTATCTCAACGGTAGCTTTTTCACCTTTGATTCCACCTGATCGAATGCCTGCAGACCTTCAAATGATACTTTGGGCTGGGGGATTATATGGATTGAACGACATTTGTAAGAGTTCTCTAAGCCAAGCTGCAGGATCAATCGTAGGATCAGCATCTATGGTCGAAAAACCAAAATTTGAAAATCCGTTGGTCGGTATGACATCGCTCGGAAAATCAACCCTATCCTACATGGTACATCTAAAACCTGCTTTAGAGAAAAGAGGTTTTGATATCGCTGTATTTCATTCAACAGGAATGGGTGGTAGAGCATTTGAAAATCTAGCAAGTGAGAATAAATTTGCATTAGTGATTGATTTTTGTCTCCAAGAGTTCACTAATTATATTCACGGGTCTATTGTCAATAGTGGGAAAAATCGACTGATTAGTGCCGGGAAAAAAGGAATACCCCAAATTGTTGCACCGGGGGCATCAGATTTAGTAGATATCCAATCATGGGGAGAAAAGCCAGGTCGTTTCAAGGACAGAGAATACCATGCTCACAATAGATTGATCGGATCATTCTCACTATCGAAAAGTGATAGAAAAAAAACTGCCAAATCCATTGCAAAAGCCTTAAATAAATCAAATGGCCGGACACATTTACTAATCCCTAAACAAGGAATTCAAGAATGGGACAGAGAGGGTGAGCCTCTTCACGATCCAGAAGGGCTCAAACATTTCTGTAAAGCCCTGAAATCAGAAATTTCAGAACCAGTAACTTTTGATGAAGTAGATTGCCACATAAATGATGAAGCATTCTCAGCTAAAACTCTTGAAATTGTTGATGCTTGGATCAAAGATGGCATTATTAAGTCTTAAGGAGTTTAGAATTAAAAATGACTTCTAGGGACAAACCAAAAGCTTTCCGATCTTCTATTGCAGTACCTAGGTTTCGATCAACCAGAATTGGACCTTCTTTCAATAGCTGCATACCATCAGAACAGAAATTTAAAATTGAAGACCTTTTTGAGTTTAAAAGAAGAGATGGAGACCTGTTTTTATCATTAATCTGTTTGCTTTTTGCCGCATTTATAATTTTCCATTTTTCTTCAGAAACAGGTTGGGAAGATCGGACATTGGATCATAAAAGGTTTGGAAAAATATTAAAGCAGCCCTGGGTGGGTCCGATGGCATGCGTTTCAATTTTACTGCCAGCAGCTCTTTTCAATCTAATATCATCTTTTGGAAGGTGGAAATATAAAAAAAGAAATCTAATTCCAAATCGCTTTTTGTATGAATTTTCCATTTGGTTGAAAGCTCTCGAATTTATTGCATATTTCCTGATTTATACCCTCTCTATTAGGTATCTTGGTTATTTTTTGTCCACTGTGCTATTTGGAGTTTTTCTTACCAACAGACTAGGATATACCTCTTTGAGGTGGCAAATTCGAACCATTCTCACAACTGTTGCAATTGTTTTAATCTTTCGAACTTTTTTGAAAATTAAAACTCCAGTTTATATTTGGCTCTATGAGTTCTTTCCCAAAGATATAGAAACATTCATGAAGATTTACTTTTGATGGAATACTTTTGGATAGGCCTAAACAACCTATTGGACCTGCAAGTCTTTATAGCTCTTTTTGTAGGAGCAATTGGGGGAATGGTAATTGGTGCAATACCAGGAATTGGACCTGCTATTGCAATATCAATACTTTTACCAGCGACAATCTTTCTTCCAGACCTTGTTAGCCTAATCTTATTATTGGGGGTCTACGGTTCTAGCATGTATGGTGGTGCGATACCAGCAATTCTCATCAACACTCCTGGCACGCCAGTAAATGCTTTATCAACGTATGATGGTTATGCAATAACAAAACAGGGAAATCCTGCTAAAGCACTGTCTATCGCTTACTCTTCATCATTTTTTGGTGGATGCTTTTCAGTTCTGATTGCTCTCTTTTCTCTGATTGCCTTCGGTCCCTACCTTCAAAACGTAGGCGCACTCTTTGGGCAAAGGGATATTTTCATGGCCGCCATTCTTGGGTCTGTTTTACTAATTATTGCCCATCGGCAAAACAAGGTCATTGCAGCACTTTTATTCTCATTTGGATTTTTAATCGCTATGGTGGGAAGGCAATCGACAAGAGGTATTCAACGTTATACTTTTGATATCGAATATCTCGCGGCTGGTTTCAATCTGATTGTCGTTATTGTAGGTATATTTGCAATTAGCCAAGCTCTAAACCTTCTAACAGGGAAAGATACCGAACCTCCAGTTGCACCATTGAAAGGGACACTTTTCCAAGGCTTCTTTGAATTATCAAAATATAAAAAAGTTCCCCTATTTTCTGCCTGCTATGGAACTTTAATGGGAATAATCCCAGGGGTAGGAGAATTCGTTGCCCAGTTTTTTAGTTACTCTACCGCACGCGCTCTTTCGAAGAAACCTGAGAGATTTGGGCATGGAGCACCGGAAGGTTTAATGGCTTCAGAAACCTCTAATAATTCGGTTCCTGCTGCTGCCATGATACCTCTCCTTGCACTTGGTGTTCCAGGCGAAGCATTAACGGCTATGATGATGGTTGTCTTTTTTGATGCAGGGGTTAAGCCAGGGCCAGATATTTTTGAGAATAATTCAGATTTCCTATTTAGCCTCTTTATAGCTCTGCTTTTGGTAAATATTTTGGTCTTCGTAACTCTGTTATTCTCCACAAAACTATTTATAAAAATTATTCTGATTCCAAACCGATTCTTAGGAGCATTTATCCTTATTCTTTCATTTATTGGCATTTTTTCAATTCGTAATAGTTTTATTGATTGCGCTTTTGCCGCTGGCTTTGGTTACCTCGGGTTTATCTTTCGACGATTGGACTGGCCTTTAGTTCCAATAGTTCTCGGAATGGTACTAGGTTCTATAATGATCGAACGGCTGACTGCAGGTGCGAGCCAGATAAAAACAATTTATGATTTGGTTAACCGCCCAGTATCTGGTTCGCTATTTACAATAATTGTTCTAATTATTTTGATAACAGTATTTTTAAGCTTAAGAAAATACAAATTTAGATGATTCTTGATAGTTACAAAAACTGCTGTTACCGTTCTTTAATAAACTAAGTTAAAATAGCTTAATTCCATTGGAGGATAATATGAAAAAAGCCTTAACAATTTTACTCACGGTGTTGGGTCTAATGTCTGTTCCATTTTCAGCATCAGCTGATTACCCTGACGGACCAGTCCAATTTATAGTTCCCTGGCCACCAGGTGACTTTGAAGATATTTTGACGCGCTGGATTGCAGAAGATATGGAAAAAGCAACAGGAATGGCAGCATCTGTTGTAAATAGGCCAGGTGGAGGTGATGGTCCCTTTCCAGGAGCTTTAGAAGTCCTTGCAGCACCTGCTGACGGTTCAGTGATAGGGTCATTTGTAATAGGAGTGCCCATCGTTGGTCCAAGAATAGATATTGGAATTGAAGCGGATAGCTTCGAACCTATCGGCATTTTCTTAACTTATCCATTTGTTTTGGCCGCTGGAGAAAATGCTCCCTATACAAATATGGCTGAATTAGCTGCTTACGCTCAAAATAATGATGTTGTTTTAGGTCATTTTGGTGCGGGAATAGTGCCAACTAAAGCCAGCTTTGCCGCAGCTAAAAAAATGGGTTTTGAATGGGCCGATGACAGTGCATTCGACATGCTAGACTGTAATTCTCTTTCTTCTGGCGATGCAGATGTAATCAATACTACTCTTGCCCTTATTGAACCTTGCTTAGGAAAAATTAAAGTATTAGCCAACATTGGCGAGGAGCCGATAGAAAAATTGAGCGGTGTCAAAACACTTGCAGATCAAGCTGGAATAAACAATGTTGAGTTGTGGAATGGCTTATTTGTTAGGAAGGGTACTCCTCAAGCGACCAAAGATAAGATAGCCGAAATAGCTAAAGCTTCCATGACGAGTGATCGCGCCAAGGAGTTGATGGCCCAATCAGGTGCTAGGATCTACTGGCAGGACGCTAGCACTTCTATTGCGAGAATAGCGGCAGACAATGCAAAATTTGACGAACTTAATGCAATGTTAAACAATTGAGCTAAATGTAGAGAAGGAATTCATTACTCCTTCTCTAAAATTTCTATTATGCAAAAAATTAAAATTGGAATTTTACAAGTCAATCACGATAAGAGTGACTCTATTGGCGATACTTATCCAGATGACGCTCATAGATTTCGTGATCTATTTGATATTCAGCAGCAAAGATTTGAATATACCATCTATATGACAATCGGTGGAGTTTTACCCAAAAATATTGATGAGCAAGACTGTTACCTAATTACTGGAAGTCCTTTATCTGTGAGAAGCGATTTAACATTTAAACCTAGTCTTTATGCATTTATTAAGGAGTGTGATAGGCTGAAGAAACCTCTGCTGGGTGTATGCTTTGGACATCAAGCGATAGCTGATGCATTGGGTGGCAAAGTTGAAAAATCTAAAATTGACTGGAATATTGGAATAGAAACTATAAACTTCACTGAACGGAAGCTATGGATGACTGATAACCCCTCACTTGATTTGTTCGTCTTTCATGAAGATCAAGTGACCGAATTACCTGATTCATGCTCAGTTATTGGCAGATCTGAACGTTGCCCAATTTCTAGTTTTCAGAAAGGAGCTCATATTTTCACCACTCAATCCCATCCTGAATTTTCTCATGACTTTATGGATGCTCTTTTATTAGATTGTAAAGGGAAAATAGCAGATCAATACTTAAATTATGCAAAGGAAACTTTATCTAAAGAGCATAATGGAAGTATTTTCTCATCCTGGGCAACCAAATTTTTTATCGAGAATATTAACCGTTAAATATTGGATACCTTTTTATGATAGATGATAGTTACTTGGATATTTCTGATCATGATAGTTTTCAAAATGGTGTTCCTCATAAAACCTTTGAACGACTCAGAAATGAGGAACCAATATTTTGGACTAAGGAAAAAAATGGCCGGGGCTTTTGGTCAATATTGCGCCACGGAGATATTCTGAGAGTAAATCAAAACCACAAAGTATTTAGTTCAGAAAGAGGTATTCGAATTGAAGATCAAACAGAAGAAGAATATATCGCTAGAAGAACTTTTCAGGAAACAGACCCACCGACACATAGAAAAATTCGATCTCTCTTAAATCCAGCATTTTCAAAGCAGAAAATGGATGGTTACGAAAACCTAGTGAGAGAGTTAGCTTCTAATATTATTAATGAAGCCATACAAAAAAATAAATTTGAAGCTGTAGATTCAATTGCAAAGAAATTACCGATGCTGATGTTGGGAAGAATCCTGGGTGTTCCAGAAATTGATCTTGACTGGTTGGTTCAAAAAGGTGATGCCTTGATAGGAAATTCAGATCCTGACTTTTCCGAGCTAATTATTGATAAAGAAGATAGTGAAAAATATAGGTTGATGCCATTTAGATCACCAGCTGGAGCTGATTTGTTTGAGTATGCAGAAAAAATAATTGATGGTAGGGTCGATATAGCTGAGGGAGGTATTCTTTATGAAATGCTCAATCACATAAAGACATCTGAAGGCCAGCAAGTTATGAGCAACCTCGAATTCAAGAATTTTTTCTGTCTGCTAATCGCAGCTGGAAATGATACCACAAGATATTCTATTGCTATGGCAGTTTATCAATTATCTCTGAACCCAAAACTGTTCGATTACCTTAAAAGTTCCAAAAACTACTCAGGCGCCGCAGATGAATTTATCAGAGTCGCATCACCAACCATGTATTTTCGCCGTACCGCAACATGTGATTGTGAAATACATGGAAAAAAAATTCGTGAAAATGATAAAGTAGTATTATGGTTTGTATCTGGAAATTATGATAACACCGTTTTCAATGATCCCAATAGAGTAAATATTGACAGATATCCTAACCCTCATCTTTCTTTTGGTAAAGGCGGAGTTCACTTTTGTCTAGGCACTTGGCTCGCAAGGATGGAATTAAAAATAATTTTAGAAGAAATTTGCCTTAAAATACAGTCTATAAAAAAATTGTCAGAACCAACATGGACCCGATCAAATTTTATTTGTGGGGTGAAGACTTTAGATGTAGGAATTGAGAGGAGGAAATAACTTGGTGAATAGCTATGATGAAAAATAGAGTTTTATTTTGTGATTTGCATGGTTTGCCAAGAGGGAAATATATTCCTGCTGATAATAATATAGAGCGTAGCCAAAAAGTTGGCTTTGCCCAAGGCGCGTTTTCAGTTTCTTTGGATAGAGATTTACTCACAGTTCCAGGCACCAACATCCTTAATGGGATACCAGATATGGAGCTAATCCTTGATGAGGAGGAGCATAAATCCTGGCTACCACAGACGAATATCAAATTGGGAACTTTATATGAAAAATCAAAACCTTTCGGATTGTGTGCAAGAGGAAGGCTTATTGAAACTATCGAAGAATTGTCTGGAGAAGGCTTAACTCCAATGATTGGGATCGAATTAGAAGCTTATGCTTTTGAAAAAGATGATAATGGTACATGGAGGCCATATAATACTCCAGGAGCTTTTGTTTATGGAACTGGCCCTTTTAATGATCCAAGGGGACTGCTTGATCAAATTTTCTCAACAGCTTACGACTGCAATCTACCTGTAGAAAGCCTCAACGGAGAATATGATAACGGTCAATTCGAACTTACTCTTCGATTTGATAATGCATTAAAAGCCTGTGACAATACGTTTTTATTCAAACTTATGGCTCGTGAGATTGCCTTTAAAAACGATTTATTACTCACATTTCTTCCAAAACCTATTCCTGAAAGAGGTGGTTCAGGTTTCCATATTAATATAAGTTTTTTTGATGGGGCTGGCAATAATGTTATATCAAAAAATGGTAAGCTTTCAGATATATCTAAATTTTTTATGGCTGGAATATTGAAGCACCATGAATCTCTTTCCAGTTTTTTGGCACCTACCGTGAATAGTTTTGCACGGCTTGAGCCTGCCTCTATGGCAGGATATTGGGCAAATTGGGCTGAGGATCATCGACTGGTCACTCTCAGAACATCAACTAAATCTGAAAGCTCAGCTCGACTAGAGCATAGAACTGCAGATTGTTCATGTAATCCATACTTAGCAGTTACAGCACTTTTACAAGCAGGAATGATGGGCATTCGAGGCAAAGAGCCTCTCCAGGAACCTGAAGATCTTGATGGCTTAGAGAATGTCAGAGCTACTAGACATGTTCCATCAAATCTTGACAGAGCTCTTGATGCACTTGAGAAAGATGAGAAGCTTTGTGAAAGTGTAGGCGATTTAATTTCGAAAGCACATATTTTTCTTAAGAGAGATGAGGCTAAAAGACTAGAAGGCAAAAACTTGGATGAAATAAGGGATTATTACCTTCCCTTCATCTAATCTCAAACAGAGCTAAAGGTTATTCAAATACCGTTCTAATTCTATCTCTGTTATTTGTTTTTGAAAAAAGTTTAGTTCCCTCTCGCATTGTTGGATACAAAGAGTCAACATATCTTGACCAAGGAGATCATATAGCCATTCTGATTTTTTTGCCAAATTCACAGCCTTAGATATACTGTTGGGCAGTAAGGCCGCATTTTTATCTTTGTATGCATCACCAACTGTTACTTTTGTGGGACTTATTTTTTGCTCTAAACCATCTAATCCACTGGCAATATCTGCTGCTATCCTTAAATAGGGATTACAATCTGCACCAGCATCCCTCTTTTCAAACCTCGTTGAGGTTTCGGAACCTTCAATGATCCTAATTGCAGTTGATCTATTATCATATCCCCACGTGTTATTTGTAGGGCAAAATGTATAAGGCTCTTTTCTTCTATATCCGTTTACATTCATGCTCCCACATATTGTAGATTCACAAATATACTTTTGGACTCCCCCGATGAAATATTTTCCCTCTTGACTGAATTTTTCATTTTCATAAAAAATATTTTTCTCACCCTGCCATAATGAATAGTGACAATGAAAGCCACTTCCTGACTCATTAATAAAGGGTTTCGGCATAAATGTCGCAAGATAACCATGGTCGTTTGCTATTTGCTTAACTAATGATCTAAACATTACAACTCGATCAGCGGATGTTAGAGGGTCATCATATCTAATATTAACTTCGACCTGACCAGAAGCATATTCTGGGTTAGACTGCTCAACTGGTATCCCGCAAGCAATCAGATGTCTTCTTATTGGACCAAGAACATGCTCTAATTGAGCTGCTCTTTCTAGAGAATAAACTTGTATACCTCTATCTTTTGGGCTCTTGGTATCAGGGTCAAGGAGAAAAAATTCTAATTCGGTACCAACCTGCACTTGATACCCTAAATCTTTTGCCCTCTGAACTTGTCTCTCTAGGACTATTCTACTGTCTACTGATACAGGCTTTTTATCCATTCCTACGATCTTTGCAAATGATAATGCCACACCTGGCTCCCAAGGTAAGGACACAAGTGGTGCCTCCGGAAAGATGTGCATATCAGGATAACCGTTTTCATTATTTGCTACAGGAGTATCCCAAACATCACACGTCATATCATAGACTAATGCTGAAAGACAAATCGCGGTCCCATTTCTACTGACATTTTCCCAGTTTCCAGAAGGAATGCGTTTGCCCCTCATTATTCCATTAAGGTCACCAAACCCTATCGCCACAGTATGTGTGCCCTCGGGAAGTTCATTAATAGCATTCATAACCCTGAGTACTCCATTTAATATAAAATTTTTTTGTAAATTTAATTAATAGATGCACTAAGCTTTTTTTAATCGCTTAAACGACACCTTTCCATCAAAAGTGGTACCACCATCAACAACTACCTTGTCATAACTCACATCACCCTCAACTCTTGAAGTATCACCAAACCTAGCTTGTTTCGCATAAATTTTTCCAACAACATGCCCTGCCACAAACAGATTATCAGCTCTTATCGGCCCAGCAATCCTACTACCATGACTGCTAACAACCTCAGGAGCAGTAATACTACCCTTAATAAAGCCTTCAACCTCTACCTTGCTCTTACTACGAATATTACCACTAATTTTTAGACCCTGTCTTATAATCGAGGGTTTGCCTTTTGAAACCACAATACCAGTTTCTATATCCTCATCATTATCCAAAGATTTAAGTCCGATTTGCGCCACACGCTCGACCCCAAAAGTTATATCGTAATTTAATATCAAATTTATCCTAAAATTACAACAATACTTTGGACAAAATTTTTTTACCTCAGATAAAGAATGAAATTATTCCACTTGTGGTTACACGGCATAAAATTTGCATTTTTTTTATGCCTTTTGATTAAGTTTGAATTATCATAAGTTATCGATTCGGATTAGTCAGGCCTGAATTTTATTTGCGCTAACAAAGGGATTTTAATAATGAGAGAAAATGAAATAAATACATTATGCGATAATTCACTACTATACCTTTACAGAACGATATCTATGTTAAGTTCATTAATTGAAGAGATGGAACCAAAACTTAACAGTACTGTTTCTGCCTCTCGATTGGATCAAAGAGCAACCCCTTCCTCAGGACCTGATTTTTTTAAAAAAAGCAAAGGTTTACTCGAATACCGCAAACAGTCTTTAGAATTAAAGCTACTCCTGCTAAAGTTGACAGAATCCATACAATCCAGAAACTTACCTGAAAGTGAAGACTTTGAAGTAAAATCTAAGGAACTAAAATTAATTAATGAATTCACTAAAGAATTCTTTTTTTCAGAAAAAGACGATGCTGTTAGCATACCAAAATTTGAAAATCTAGCTAATTTTAATAGAGCAAAAAAAACGAACTCTTAACATTTCACAGGTAAAAATATTTTTTCAGTTTTTAGTTTGAACAAAATAAAAATAATAGAAGTAAAAGGTAGTGTCCAATTTCTTCAATCTATCTTTGTCAGCACTTAGTTCATTAATTAAAAATAATGAATTAAGTGCTGAGTTTGTTTTATCTAGATATTTAGATAGAATAAATTTATATAACACCAATTTGAATGCCATAGTGTCAATGGTTCCAGAGGAGGAATTATTTGAACAAGCAAGGAAAATTGATAAGCTTCACGATAAAACTAAATTTAATCAACCCCTATTGGGCATACCCATTGCTATTAAAGATTTAGAATCTACAAAAGATATAAATACAACCTTTGGCTCAAAAATTTTTAGGAAAAATATACCAAATTTTGACGGAGCCATTGCTAACAAGATTCGATCTGCCGGAGCCATAATCATAGGAAAGACAAATACACCAGAGTTTGGAATAGGTTCTCATACATTTAACAAAGTATTTGGCTCGACTAGAAATCCATTTAACAAAAATCTTTCTGCTGGTGGGTCAAGTGGAGGAGCCGCAAGTGCCATTGCAGCTAGCTTATTGCCTGCAGCTGATGGTTCAGATATGATGGGGTCTCTCCGAAACCCTGCTGCATTTAATAACATTTATGGCTTTCGACCCACAGTGGGCTTAGTCCCAAATGAAGATGGAATAAGAGATCCATCACTAGTTTTGTCCACAAATGGTCCAATGGGAAAAACCCCAGAAGATCTTGCTTATTTATTAAATGTGATGGTTGCTCCTCACCAAATTGGCTCAGCAGATTATGAAATAGAAAAGGGAAAGCAAAGTTTTAAAGAAAAATCATTAAAAGGCTTAAAAATTGGTTGGTTGTCAGATTTAGTTGACCAATATGACTTTGAAGACGGCATTATAGATTTGTGTGAGGACTGTTTAAAAACCCTAACTTATTCAGGAGCTACAACTTCATCCATGATCTCTAAAATACCAAGAGTTAAATTGTGGTCATCCTGGACTTCTCTTCGCAGTATTAGCTTAAAGAAAAGTCTAACAGCGATGTTTGATGTTGAAAAGCAACATCATCATTTAAAAAATGAAATTCTTTGGGAAATAAATAATGCGGATAAAATGGGTGAACATGAGATGCAGAGTGCAAAAGCCATTCAAAAGGAAATAATGCATCTGGTTAATTCACTTTTCAGAAAATATGATTTCCTTGCTCTACCGAGTGCAGCAGTATTTCCATTTGATGTGAATTTAAATTATCCAAAAAGTATTGCTGGAAGAACTATGGATAGCTATCATAGATGGATGGAGGTAGTAGTTCTAGTATCATTGCTGGGTTTGCCATGTATATCTTTACCTTGTGGATTAAACGATCAAAATTTACCAACAGGTTTACAAATATTTGGTAGGCCATATTCTGATATAGACATATTGAGGTTAGCTATGACTTATAGTAAAACGACTGATAAAGATAAACTAAGACCAGTTTTGGATTGACATGTTGCTAAAGCCTGATCAAAAGATTGCACTACCAAATACTATCATTTTAACTATTTTTTTCTTCCTGTTCCCGATACAGGGATACGCTAACGAATATAATATTACAGAAGCACGTCAGTCTTTTGAGTATGAATTTTTTGAATGGAATAATAAAACGTACGAATTAACAGGTAGGATTATTCTTATAAATGCTCAGAAAGCAATAATTCATTTACCAAGAAGAAATTATGGATACACTAAATTTATCTATTCGGATGTTAGTCTAAGTGATGACGAATTAAGTAAAATTCAAGAGTGCAAAAACCTGTGCTTCATATCAGGAAACTTCTTATTTTCAGGTAACCAAAATGGCCTTTATGGTTCAGAATATCAGATTGATGCCAAGATGTTAAATTTTTCTATCGGCCTTAGCTTAGATCTAATTCCAGAAAATCGCAGGTTTTTTTCAGATCTTGGAAAGCTTAATGAACTTTTTACTAGCATATCTGAAAAAAATGACGGTAGGTATCCCCCAACTTTTTTTTTCGAATTTGGAAAAGAACCTGAGGAAGATGAGGTCGAAGATGGGGCTTAATATGGACTTATCAGATCCTAAAAATTCAATCAAAAATTTTTCCAGAAAATAATGAATTAATTCTTTAATATTTTTAAGGATAATAAATCCAATCTAAGCTTTACAGTAGTTATATTGCAATTTTACATGTCGGAATTGGATAACTGGTCACTAAATAGCTTTATGAGTTTAGCACCCAATTCATAATTGCCTTTTGAACATGAAGTCTGTTTTCAGCTGCATCAAAAACTTTAGAGCTGTTACCATCAATCACAGCATCAGTGATTTCGTATCCACGATGCGCTGGAAGGCAATGGAGCACGATTGTATCTCTATGTGCAATATTCATTTTTTCAGAATTAACCTGAAACATTTGAAAAGTTTTGATCTTATCTGTATTGTCCGCTTCATGCATTGAAAGCCATGTATCAGTCACAACTAAATGAGCTTGTCGAAAGGCTACATTTGGGTCGGTCGTTAAAAATATATCACCGCCACTATTTTCCATCTCAGTAACCAGTTTTGGTTCAGGACGATACTTTTCAGGTCCAAAAAAACAGAAACTGAATCCAAATTTAACCGCCGCCTGCAGGTAGCTATTACAAACATTATTACCATCACCTGCCCAAGTTACTTTTTTCCCTTCAATCGAACCCCTGCATTCTTCATAAGTAAGGATGTCAGCAAGTACCTGACATGGATGACTTTGATTGGTTAAGCCATTAATTACAGGCACAGATGAATACTCAGCAAATTCAAATAAGACTTTTTGATCAAATGTCCGCAGTATTACTAAATCTACATACCGACTTAAAACTCTTGCGGTGTCAGCAATATTCTCGTTCTTGCCGAAATGGATTTCAGATTGTGAAACACTGATTGTTTCTCCACCCATTTGTCTAACACCGACGTCGAATGAAAACCTAGTTCTAGTTGATGGCTTTTCAAAAATTAGGGCTACTACAAAATTTTTAAGTAATTGATTTACATCTTTGCTTCCTTTGGGTTTATTGATCCGCTCACTCTTTAATTCTGAGGCATGTGATAAAATTGTTTTAAGTTCGTCTATGTTGATATCTTTGATATCGAGGAAATGCTTTATCATGATAGTCCTTGGCTTCTTCAAGAGCGATTGCTACTCTCTCTAACTTTTTTATACCCAAAGCAACGTCTTTCATAGTTATATTTAATGGTGGAAGAATACGTACAACATTATCAGCTGCTGGGACCAACAAAAGCCTCTCACTGTACGCAGTTTCTATAATATAACTGTTTTTGATAGCACATTTGACCCCTAACATCATCCCGTCACCCCTTATCTCAGTATATATGTGAGGATATTGATCTATAAGTCTCGCTAGGTTTTGCCATAAAATAATTGACTTTTGTATTACACTGTTAAGAAATCCTGCCTTCGTAATTTCAGTTAGCACTGCATTAGCTACCGAGCAAGCCAAAGGGTTTCCTCCAAATGTAGATCCATGTGATCCCTTATCCATTCCTGAACTAGCCTTTTTGGTGGCAATACAAGCACCAATAGGGAATCCTCCCCCTAAACCCTTAGCAACAGTCATAATGTCAGGTATAACATTGTATTTTTCATAAGCAAATAACGCTCCAGTGCGACCGATGCCACATTGAACCTCATCAAAAATAAGAAGCATATCGTATTGATCACATAACGCCCTTAACTCATTTAAAAAACTATGGTGAAAGCATCTTATGCCACCTTCTCCCTGAATGGGCTCTACAAGCACCGCTGCAAATCTCGCAGTTTCCATTTTATGAATTGTTTCCAAATCAACTGGTGACATAGTTACAAAACCTTGTAGCTTGGGCCCAAAGCCATTGGTAAGTTTTTTATCGCCGGTCGCGGCTATTGTAGCCAATGTCCTTCCATGAAAAGATCCCTTAAAAGTAATTATTTTATTTTTTTTACTGTTTCCCTTTTCATAGTGATACTTTCTAGCCATTTTAATTGCACATTCAACACTTTCCGCACCTGAATTTGTGAAAAACACTTTCTCTCCGAAACTATTCTTAACCAAAAAATCTGCTAATTTTTCTTGTTGCTCAATGTTATGCAAATTAGAAGTGTGCCACAGCATTTTTGATTGCTTTTCGAGAGCCTTTACCAATTTGGGGTGACAATGCCCTAATGAATTTACAGCTATACCAGATCCAAAATCCAAATATCGCGTACCATCCGAAGTTTCTAACCATGAACCTTGCCCACGTTTGAAGGAAAGCTTACTACGATTATAAGTTGGTAATATTGAATTATTCAATTAATTCCTCCAAAAATGAATACGTCAAAACAGTTCAGAAACCTAAGCATTTACAAATCTCAAATTTTTATTAGCCTTTATTACCAATATTTTAAAAAAGAAAAACTAGATAAACTCATCTAAAATAGTACTTTAACAAAAAATTCTCTGGCCTACAATTTTTTATGAACTCAATCCTTATAACTTCTGAATAGCGGATGTGTACTAATACTGATTTATTTTTATTCTAATCAGGTTTGGAAAATTTTATAATAAAATGAAACCTGAAGGGTCACCAAATTATCATAAAATATAAACTGTTATTTGGAGTTAGACAAAAATTAGATGACCAACATAAATGTTTTGTTCCTGGTTTCCCCTAAAATCTCTTGTTTACATTATATTTTTACTTATTTATAGAACGTAGGCTATTTATGGTTAGGAGTTAGAATTGGCTTGGACTGATGAAAGAATAAAGGAATTAACCAAACTTTGGGCAGAAGGTCAAAGTGCAAGTAAAATAGCTGAGACACTTGGAGGCGTTACAAGAAATGCAGTAATCGGAAAAGTTCATCGGCTTGGCTTGTCAAATAGAGCAGACACAACGGATAAACCCGCTTTGACAAAAAAAAGAGGTAGGCCAGCTAAAGTCAAAAATAACCAAAATGATGTGAAATTAGGTAATCCTTCTGAGAAAACCTCCTCAGATAATAAAAAAACAACAAAACTAGAAAGTTTTGACCAGTTTGAAAATGAGGTTGACGATACTATGGTCAGTACCCTCAATGCAGAAACCTTAGCTAATGTCGCTGATTTAGAAAAAAAATCTAAAAGACTAAGTTTGATGGATCTAACAGAAAGAACTTGCAAATGGCCGATTGGTGATCCATCTACTGAAGAATTTTGGTTTTGCGGGCACCCATCTGAACAAGGAAAGCCATATTGTTCAACCCATATCAGCATAGCTTTCCAACCTATGTCCCTTAAAAGAGAAAGAAAAGCAAAGTAGTTTAGAACGAGCAATAATGATTTTATACAAACTTAAATGTGCAAATGGCCATAATTTTGAGAGCTGGTTTGGATCGTCTGAGATATATGAAAAACTTAATAAGTTAGGTCAGATAAAATGTGAATTTTGTGACTGTAATAGCATCGAAAAAGAGCTTATGAGTCCTAAGGTCCAGGTATCATCTGCTGAAAAGAGCATAGGAAATAATCTCTTAACAAAATCTCATTCGGAAGCAGAAAAAATATTTAGAGAATTTAGAGAAAAGATCGAAAAGAATACAGAGAACGTTGGTCGCGATTTTGCTAAAATAGCAAGACAAATTCACGAAGGCAACTCTCCAGAGCGATCTATAATCGGAGAAGCAACTGCCCAAGAGACAATAGATTTAATCGAGGATGAAATCCCCATTACACCTTTACCGTGGATAAATAGAAAAACAAATTAAAAACAATATTGTAAATATTTTATAATTAATAATTGAGTAATCCATGCAATATATTGTCCAAAAATTTGGAGGCACTTCTGTAGGAACTATCGAACGCATTGATAACGTTGCAAAGATAATTAATTCTGAAGTAAATAATAGTAAGAAGGTAATTGCTATCGTGTCAGCAATGTCTGGGGAAACTAACAGATTAGAAGAGCTAGTAAAAAATACCTCACCTATTTATGATGGGCGTGAATACGACGTTATAGTTAGTACTGGAGAAAATGTAACTGCTGGCCTGCTGGCTTTAAAACTACAAAATCTTGGTGTTCCTGCAAGAAGTTGGGTTAGTTGGCAAATTCCAATCACTACTACAGATATGCACTCAAATGCCAGAATCTTAGATATTGATAGTAAAAATATAAATAAGAAGTTTGATGAAGGAATGAAGGTTGCTGTAGTGGCTGGTTTTCAGGGAGTGAGCAATGAAAAAAGAATTACAACACTTGGAAGGGGAGGATCTGACACCTCTGCTGTAGCACTTGCGGCAGTGTTTGGAGCTGAACGATGTGACATATTTACTGATGTAGAAGGCATTTTTACTACTGACCCAAGAATTGTTAACGGCGCAAAAAAACTCGATAGAATTGCATATGAAGAAATGCTTGAATTGTCATCTCTGGGAGCAAAAGTTTTACATACAAGATCAGTAGAATTAGCAATGCGTTACAATGTGCAACTACAGGTTTTAAGTAGTTTTAAAGAGAAAAAAGGAACCATAGTCTGCAGAGAGGATGAAATGCTAGAAAGTAGAATAATATCAGGAATAGCTTGTTCAAAAGATGAGGCCAAAATTACACTCGTGGGGGTACGGGACAAACCAGGAGTCGCGGCCGCTATATTTGGCCCTCTTTCCGAGTCAGGAATAAATGTTGACATGATAATTCAAAATGTTTCAGAAAATGAAACTACTGATATTACATTCTCATGCCCCCAGTCAGAAGTAATAAGAGCTGAGAAAGCCATAAAAGCAGCTTCTGGAAAAAAACAAATCTCTTACAAGAATTATATTATTGATACTCATGTAGCAAAAGTGTCAATTGTCGGTATTGGAATGAGAAGCCACACAGGAATTGCTAAGAAAATGTTTGAAGCTCTTGCTACTGAAAATATTAATATTCTAGTCATATCTACATCAGAAATAAAAATATCGATTTTACTTGAACAAAAATATATGGAATTAGCTGTGCAGATTCTTCATGATGCTTTTGAACTAGCTAAGCTTTAATATCTCCAAAGCGTCAGTCTCTAATAATTAATTACTACAAGAAAATAGAACCAGGATTTAATATCCCATTAGGATCAAAAAGATCTTTTATAGATTTCATCAAATCCAATTTTATTGGATCAGAATATTTATAAAGTTCTTCCCTTTTCAGCCTGCCGATGCCATGCTCTGCACTGATGGACCCTTTAAATTCATGCACAAGATTATTAACTCTCTCCTGAATTTCTCTCTGATAAAATTTATATTCATCTTTTGATTTTCCAGCTGGAGGGAATATGTTGTAATGCAAATTACCATCTCCCATATGACCAAAACAGTTAATTCTTAATTCTTCTGATATATCTAAAATCTCGGCACCAGCCCTTTCTATAAAAGCTGAAATTCTATTTAGAGGCAATGAAATATCATGGTTAGAAACTGATCCTACCAATCGATTTGCTTCTGGAATAAGTTCACGTATTTTCCAGATATCATTATATTGCTTAGAATTCTGAGATATAATTATTTCGTCAATCATCTTCAAAGCAGAAGCCTGCGATAACAATTTTTGAAACGATTCGATTAAGTCACCCTGTTCTGCACCTCCTACTTCAACAAGGAGCCACCAATTTTTTGAAGTGCTAATTGGGAAGGTTTTGATCAATCCAGTAGTGATAAGAAACTTTATTCCCGTAATATTTATTAGTTCGAAAGCGTGAAGAGAAAATTCTAGCTTGGAACTAAGAAAACTATATAGCTTGACAGCTTCACGAGTAGTATTTACGGACATTAAAGCTACTACGTTATTGGTTAATGGAAAGGTTTTTAATGAAGCGGCGGTTATCACTCCTAAAGTTCCTTCAGAACCAATTATCAGATTTTTTATATCATAACCAGAGTTATCTTTTTTTAGATCATTCAGATCATTTAAAATTTTTCCATCGGGCATAACTACTTCTAATCCATAGCACAAGTCACGAGCATTACCATATTTCAGTACATTAACACCCCCAGCATTTGTTGCTAAGTTTCCACCAATCATACAACTTCCCTGAGATGCCAAAGATAAGGGGAATTGTCTATTATGCGCCTTACTGACTTTCTTTAAATCAGACAAAACTACCCCTGCCTCCACTTTAACAACCCCACTGACTGGGCTGAATTCACGAATCTTATCAAGTCGCTCCAATGACAATAATAATGGTTGACCCTTAAGCGATATTTGTCCACATACCAACCCAGAACCACCAGAGTAAGGTACTACTCCAAATCCAATAGCATTGGCATTAATCATTATTTTTGATACCTGCAATGTGTTTATAGGTTTTGCAATATAAATAGCAGTATTTTGGAAATTTCCACGAGGTTCGAACTTATATTTTTCATCTAAAATTGAAAAAATTTCATTAGAAATCTCTTTCCTAAGAATTTCAATGATTTTTGCATTAACGGGTACTAAATTTTTCATTAAAACTACAATTACCTATCTTTAAATTCATTATTTCCTATTATCAGATACATATGAAAAGAGTATATGATCTCTCCATACTCCATTTATCTTTAGATATTTCAAGAGTTTACCTTCTTCACAAAAGTTTATTTTTTTTAATAACTTAATTGATGCGGTATTTTCTTGAAGAGTTGCCGCATAGACTTTTGTGATTCCCCAATTAACTTCAGTAAACTCTAAGAGGCATCTAATGGCACATGACATATAACCGAGCCTACGATATTCTTGACCTATCCAGTACCCCAAATTTGATGAGTAGAAGGGCCTTCCAATTATATTTTCAAGAGTTGCAGAACCCATGAGCACTTTATCAGATTTCTTAAAAATAAGCACAGAAAGAACTTTTTTTTCCTCAAAACCTTTTTTTGCCCACCATACTCTGCTCTTGAAATTTTGATAAGATAAGTTTTGAGAAACACCATCGGGTTCCCAATTTTTCAATGAGTCATAGTTCTTATCTCGTAGCCGACGCCATTCGATATAGTCCTGTCTTTCAGGCAATCTGATGCATATATTTCCACTTTCAATAACGTTAAAGGTCTTTTTCCAAAAAACCATCAGATTAACAACCTAGATCAGATAGAATCTTAAAATTACTTGGCATTTTTGTTATAGCCCAATAGAAAGACAAAGCAGCTTTCTTTGACAGTCGCAAATAGTTACCAAAATTTTTAACAGTGTCAGTATTTATCTGCTCTACTCTCTCAACTATTTCCTGTAGATCCATATTACATTCGCAAATCATCAGAGAGGTTGTCATTCTCTCACACCTGTTAAATGAACTTTGTAAACCCATTACAATACCAGCTTTTACTCGAGATTTTGCTCTTTCTAATTCTTCTTCAACTACATGTTTGCTTATGTCAATTAATTGTTCAATGATAACTTTAACTAACTGTTCAACTTTATCTCTAGATGTAGCTGAATATATTGATAACGCTCCTGTATCAGTTAATGTCTCCATAAATGAGAAAATTGAATATCACAGCCCCTTTTTTTCTGTTGTCTCTTGAAAAAGCCTTGAAGACATTCCTCCAACAAGAATGGTAGAAACTACTCTTGCGTCGTATATGTTTAAATCTTTGTATTTGGGAGTTTCAAAATCTAAAGTTAAGTGGGCTTGTTCTAATTCCCTTTTTTCCAATACTCACCTCCAAGTAACCTTACCAATTCAGGACCTTTGCCATTAAAATTTTTCAACTCTGCAAATTTGTCGCTAGCCATATCAAAAATATACGGATGACACACTCTACCCGCCACACAGAGAATCATTTTTTGGACTTATAGAATTTTTTAAGAAAGTTAAAAAGCTTTACCTGTTATAGCTTTTTACATTATCAATACTTCCAAAATACCCATCCGAAAAGGCTATTCCGAATAACAAACATTTTGAAGACTCTCAAATACTTAATCATCTGTTATATCTAAAGACATACCAATCTCTTGCAGAATTACTCCTCTCTCCAACTCAATTTCTGTAGTATTGGATATTGAATTTAAGACAATATTACTGACTATTTCTAATCCTGTAAGCACATCTTCACTGAAAAATTTTATGGAATAATTATTTGCTTCTCTACCTGTATATGCATTAATGTACACCCCTATTTTTTAAACCCGTTGGGCTATCTCAAATGTATTCATTTTTTTCGTACCTTTTAAAGCAATGTGCTCTAAAAAATGAGCTAACACATTCTCTTTCTTATTTTCAAACCTTACGCCTAAATTAACTCAAAGGCCTATTGAAGCAGTTTTGAAGAAAGATATTTCTTCAAAAGCTATAGTAAGGCTATTTTTTTATGAGTGTGTAAAAGCTTTCAATGCTGTACCTTAGCCGTAATAAATTCCTTAAGTAAATCTGTTTTGGCAGGCAGAAAATCATAATTTTCAGCTAAACCTAAGACTTTTTGTAATCTAGCAGGAATGTCAGGTTCAATTCCTAGAGTGTCACCAATGGTATCTCTGAATTTACTTGGGTGTGCCGTAGCTAAAGTAATCACTTTAGAACCGGGCCTCTCATTAATAAATTTCCGTGCTCCAATTATTCCAGCTGCTGTATGAGGACAAATTATCCTGTCATGATTCTTGTAAATATATGAGATCTCTTCCTTTAATTGTTCATCGGTCCCGGAACAACTGTAAAAATCCTTCTTAAACCTATCCAGCCTCTTTTTTGAAAGCTTAAAGGCATCATTATCAGTTAAGTCATTCATAAGCATACACACATCTCTCGAATTGCCCTCGCATAAATCGAGCAACAACCTCTCAAAATTTGATGATATTTGTATATCCATTGAGGGAGCAACGGAAGGAATAACATCCTTTTTTTCATATATTCCTGTTTCCATCGTCCTTTTCAAAATATCATTTTTATTGGTAGCTATTAATAATTTGTTTATTGGCAATCCCATTTTTTTTGCAATGTATCCAGAGTATACGTCACCAAAATTTCCAGTTGGCACGGCGACGTTTATTCTATCCCCAGATAAATTGATATCTAGTACACTCTTAAAAAAATAAACAATTTGTGCTAGGATACGTGCCCAATTAATGGAGTTAACGGCACTCAAACTAACTCTACACTTGAACTGGTTGTCTCCAAATAATGTTTTTACCATTCTTTGACAGTCATCAAAGTCTCCTTCAATTGCAATTGGGTGAACATTGGAATGACTTACTGTTGTCATTTGTAGGCGCTGAAGTTTTGATATCCTTCCTTGTGGAAAAAGTACAAAAAGTTCCACTCCCTCTTTTCCTTTGAATGCCTCTACTGCTGCAGCACCTGTATCACCTGATGTTGCTGTAACTATTGTTAGCTTTTCACTGCCAGCCTTTAAATAGAATTCAAACAAGTTTCCTATAAATTGCATGGCAAAATCTTTGAATGCTAATGTAGGGCCATGAAATAGTTCAAGTAAGTATTGATTTTTTTCAACAGGCTCAGTAGGACAAAAATCACCAACACCAAAGCCACAATAAGAAGCGTGAACTATATCACTTAAATTAGTGTCCGAAAGTTCTGGGCCAATAAACTTTCTCATAATTCTAAAAGAGAGATCTATGTAAGATAAGCCGTTAAAATTCCTAATCTCTTCTGATGAAACGTTTGGACAAGTGACTGGAATATATAACCCTCCATCAGTAGCCAATCCAGCTAGCACCGCTTCCTTGAAACTTATGGAAGGAGATTGGCCTCTGGTTGATAAATAAAGCAAAATTTTCTCCTAATTTTCTTTGAGCCTAAACCATAAAAAATAAACAGTCATAAAAAACCATACTACCGATAAAGAAAACCATGTGATCGCATATTGCAGGTGATTATTAGGTATATTTAATGATATGGGTTCAGGTTCAATAAGTTTGTCAGGTTGATCTTCTCGGGTAGCAACCAAAAGAATTGGTTCAGTTTTGAGATATTTTGACATTTTTTC
Organism: uncultured Alphaproteobacteria bacterium; assembly: GCA_902600895.1. Taxonomy (GTDB): domain Bacteria; phylum Pseudomonadota; class Alphaproteobacteria; order Rhodobacterales; family Rhodobacteraceae; genus CACKLF01. Next base: position 33,104 of record CACKLF010000013.1, read on the forward strand.
AATATCTCGAGCAAACCATATATTTTTACTATGATTTGGTGTTGGCGTGAAAGAGTCCACCTCGTTAGGCCAGAGTAAGTTACCCTCAATATAAGTTGTTTCAATTGATTTACTTTTGTTCTTGAAAATTTCTCTGGTAAAACCTCTATCCACAAGAATGGTGGGTCCAGAGTCAACCACAAATGGTGAAATGATTTTGAAGCCGGGACCTTTAAGTTTTTGAGAAGTTAAATTATGGATTTCCCCAGATCCGAATACTCCAGTCACATATACTTTTAAAAATTGATTATTTAATTCATCCACTTTCGCCGGTAGTACTACTGCAGGTTGGTTTAGCCTTTCATTTATGGCATATAATAAGTCTGTTTTCCATTCCAATCTATGTACCTGCCAGAAACCCAAAGATAAAAGAACAACAATACCAAAAACACCAAAAATTATTGGGAAAACTAATCTATGTATCAAAGACCTAACAACTTTTGAATTAATAAATTGAATCCTATTATATTAAG
>CACKLF010000014.1 GCA_902600895.1 uncultured Alphaproteobacteria bacterium
ATTTGCTCCAGGTGATATTAATTTGACGTTTAAGAAATATTTTGAGACTGAAGTAAAATGTATTTTAGAAAGTGACTTCATAACCCGAATAGAAGGAAACGCCTTGGACGCTAAACTTATGCAAAATTATTTTCAAAGTTTTGGTGACAAAAATACTTATGCTGTTTCCCATGTAGGTTGGGGTTTAAATAGGGAAGCGCGGTATGAAGCGATTTCAATGTATGAGAAAAGTGAGATTAATGGTACAGAATTAAGAGTTCTTGAAGGTAATTTTTTGTTTTCAACCGGAGCTAATGAATTTGCCAATAGATTTACAGAGGGCCATTTTGATTTACCGATGCTTGGGTGTGATATTGATCTAGATGGAGAGATGGTTGTAGAGAAAGGAAAACCATTGTGTTGAGCAAGAAAGCTGGTTTTGAGTATTTTGAAAGTGGAGAGGGTAAGCCAATACTATTACTTCATGGGATAGGAACAACTCTAGAAATTTTTAAAAATCAGGTTGATAAGATACCAGGTAGGCTAATTGCAGTAAATTTACCCGGATATGGAAATTCAGATGGGTTGAAACATTTTACATTTGAAAATATTTACTGTCGCTTAAAAGAATTTACCAGTTGTTTGGGTCTAAATGAGTTTTCACTAATGGGGCATTCTCTAGGTGGAATGCTTTCTATTGATTTTGTTTGTAGAGACTTTAATAGTATTGAAAAATTGTATTTAATTGGAACTACGCCTTTTTTTGGGAGTAAGTCAGGTAGCTTTGAAAAAGAGTTTTTGAAGGCAAGACTGGATCCAATTAGACAGGGGAAAAGTATGCGAAAAATAGCAAATGACTCAATAAAAAAACTAACCGGTCCAAATGTATCTCCCGAACTATTGACCAGTTTAGAGGAACAGATGTCATCTTTGACACCGCAAACCTGGGAAGCATCAGTTAGATCATTAATTGGTTTTAATCGAAAAAGAGAGTTACTCAGTATAACCAAACCTTGCTGCATTATATCTGGGGAGTATGATAAAAATGCACCCCCCAGAACAATGCAGGCGATGAGCAAAATGCTGCCAAACAGTAGCTATTATCTGATGGAAGGTGTTGGGCATATGATGCAATTTGAGGCTCCAGAATTATTTAACAAGATCATTTGTGAATTTTTAGAGAATTAGATGGACAAATTAATTTTTCAAAAAAAAGAATGGAGTCTTACCAATGAACAGGTTGGTATCTGTGAGAAAGCGAATAAACTTGCATCAAAGAACTTTGCGCGTAGAGCCTTTAAGTATGATACGGAGGCATCCTTTCCCACTGAGAATTATGAAGACCTGTTTTCTTCTGGGTTATTAGGAATATGTGTGCCAAAGAAATATGGGGGTTTTGGTGCAGATTTGAAAACATATATGCTAGCAGCCTCTGAAATAGGAAGATACTGTGGTGCTACTGCTCTAACCTTTAATATGCATGTTAGTTCTTGTTTATGGACATCATTTTTAGTTGATGACCTCAAGTTAAGTAAAAAATTAAAGGATGAACACGAGGCGCTACGAAAAGAGCATTACAGGCGTATAATTAATGAAGGAAAGGTATACGCTCAGCCCTTTTCTGAAGGAAGTGCTGCGGCTGCTGGTTTTAAGGCATTTGGCACCACGGCACTAAAAGTTTCCAATGGGTGGTTGGTAAATGGAAAAAAAATTTTTGCATCTCTTTCAGGCCACGCAGATTTTTACGGGGTTTTATGTAGTGCAATAAAAAGTAAGAGTGATGTTGGGTCTCGAAAAAATACAACGTATTTAGCTGTTCCTGCAACGGCCGAGGGAGTGAGTGTCGAAGGGAGTTGGGATCCACTTGGTATGAGAGGGACAGTTTCTCGCACTTTAATTTTTCGAGATGTCTTCGTTTCTGAGAACGAGAAGTTAATGCCTGCTGGTGTTTATCCCCAAGCTGCTAAAAGATGGCCTCACATGTTTATGACCTTAACACCAGCTTATATCGGCATAGCTCAGGCAGCCTTTGACTTCACAGTAAAATATCTCCGGGGGGAAGTCAGTGGAGTGGTTCCGGTAAAACGAAGAATGTATCCCACCAAACAACTATCGGTGGCTCAAATGAAAATTATTTTAGAGCAAACCAAAGCGATTTGGTTTCAAGCAATTTCAGAAGCTGGTCCTGACCCAACAAAAGAAAGCCTAATGCGTGCCTATGTTGCTCAGTATACAGTTATGGAAAACTCAAATAAGCTAGCTCAATTAGCAATTCGTACGTGTGGTGGCCAAGCAATGCTTAAGAGTCTTCCTTTAGAGCGTCTCTACAGAGATAGCAGATGTGGATCTTTAATGCTTCCTTGGACTGCAGAATTATGCTTGGATAAGTTGGGTAAAAGCACTCTTTACGAGGCTAATGAAAAAGATGAACCTCTTTCATAAAGTCTGTAAAGCGTCTGAGAAAGACCCAAAAAAAATTGCTATAACCTTCGAAGGCAGAGATGTATCGTATATCGAGTTTATGAGAGATATAAATCTCATTGCTATGCTATTATCTATCAAAAAATTAAAGAAAGGTGATAGAGTTGTTTGGTTAGGACAAAATGATTACAAAGAAGTCGAAATATTTTTTGCATGTGCCAAATTAGGCATGATTTTCGTTCCAATTAATTGGCGTCTATCACCTGAAGAGATCAATGATATTCTAGCTCATTGTAGACCAAGTTTACTTATTTACCAAGATACAAAATTTATAGAAAATATAAACTGGGACATAAATTCATTATGTCATTCTAATAGTATCTACCAACTTAGTTTAGAAATAAATAAAAGCATGCAGAAAGAAATTGTTTCTAGCGATGATCCGGTCCTAATTTCGTATACATCAGGTTCTACTGGAAAACCAAAAGGTGTATTAATATCTCAAGAAACCATTTTGTGTAATGCTGAAATGAGTATTGAAGCGCATGCACTGAAACCATCGGATAAAGTATTAAATGTTTTACCTATGTTTCATGTCGGTGGTTTAAATATTTTAGTAACAACTGGTCTTCTGATGGGTGCTACAGTATTTTTACATAAGAAATACGATCTAGATCGAGTAATGCTCGACTTATCTTCTGTGAATTGTGCTATTTTCGTACCAAAAATATTGCAAGAACTTATTGAAAATAATCATTTTAAGAACATTGACTTGAGCAAGCTAAGAGTTCTTTCCATTGGTTCTACAATTGTACCACTGAACCTAATAAAAAAAATAGCATCTCTTGGTTTAAATCTTGTGCAATTATATGGAACTACGGAAGTTACACCATTTGCAATTCATCAAAGGTCTGATGATGCTACATCGTCTATGGGAAGTATCGGTAAGCCTGGTTTACATTGCGATGTGAAGTTAATTGATAAACAAGGGAATGAAGTTCAAGTAGGCCAAATTGGCGAAATTTGTGTGAGAGGCAAAAGCTTATATTTAAAATATTTCCGTGATAACAGAGAGGTGCGTGAAAATGACTGGTTCCGAACTGGAGATTTGGCAAAGATGGATGATAATGGAAACTTTTGGTTTATAGATAGAATCAAGAATGTGATTATATCAGGAGGTGAAAATATCTTTCCAGCGCAAATTGAAAATCTCTTCTTATCCAGTTTTGAATTTGAAGTCGCCGCAGCAGTAGCAAAAGCTGACGCAAAATGGGGAGAAGTTCCAATATTGTTTGTAGAAGGAGAAAATAGATATAAAATTGATTTTCTTAAAGATAAGATTTGGAAAAAGATAGCAAGTTATAAGCGACCTCATCAGATTAATTTTTTAAAGAAATTTCCGCGGAATACTATGGGTAAGGTTGATCTAAACCAACTTCGCATTATTGCTAATTCTACAGCCATTTCTAATTAATTCATAGTAAATGGAAAATCTCTATTGCAAGGAATGCTTTTGATAAGATACACTAATGTGGTTTGAAAACAGGTTAAAAAGAAATGAAATATGAAGCTCCGGAAACGATAGATCAGGCAATCGATATTTACTCTAAATTTAATGGGTCTAAGAAAATTCTTGCAGGCGGAACAGACGTTTTGGTGCAGCTTCGTACAGATATAGTTAGACCTGAAATGGTGATGAATATTAAAAAAATTAATAGTTTGCACGAATTCTGTATTGTGGACGGATACTGGAAAATTGGTGCTGCGGTGTCTGCGTCTAAAATTACAAAAAATACAGCATTTATCTCTGAGTGGCCTGGTATTGCAGAGGGGGTTGGATTAATTGGTTCTACCCAAATACAGAATAGGGCTACTTTAGTGGGAAATCTTTCTAACGCCTCTCCTGCTGCAGATGGTATTCCAGCCCTTGTTGCCGCAAATGCAAAAGTTGAAATTGTAGGTCAGCAAGGAAGCAGAGTTAAGGATGTATATTCTTTGATTGAAGGACCAGGAAAGTTACATCTTAGCAAAGACGAATTCATCACCCATATTTTAATTCCTTTACAGAGGGATAGAAGTGCAGACTGCTATCTTAGATTTATTCCGAGGACGGAGATGGATATTGCTGTCGTTGGGTGTGGTGTAAATTTGTCAGTAAAAAATCAGTCTATATCATCGGCAAAAATAGTTCTTGGGGCTGTTGGTCCAAAGGTTATATTTGCTGATGAAGCTGCAGAGTTAGTTTTAAATTCAAGATTGGATAAAGATGTTATTTTGAAACTACAGCGTATGTGTGAAGAGATCGCTACTCCAATTAGTGATAAGCGTGGCTCAATAAGATTTCGCCGTCAAGTAGCGGGTGTACTTGCAAAAAGGGCATTGCAAAAAGCTTATGCTCGTGCTTTGGAGGTATCATGAAAAAAGTTCATGTAAGTACTACTATAAATGGTACCTTAAAAGAGTTCTTATGTGATACTAGGGAAACTCTGTTGGATGCTTTAAGAGATCACATGTTGCTCACTGGAACAAAGGAGGGTTGCGGCACCGGTGACTGTGGTTCTTGTTCTGTTATTTTTGATGGTGATGTGATTTGTTCATGCTTAACACTAGCTGCAGAAGCTGAAGGGAGAAATATTGAAACAATAGAAGGAATGGCTGAAGGTGGTGAATTACACGTCCTTCAAAAAAAATTTCTTGAACACGCTGCCCTTCAATGTGGCATTTGTACTCCAGGAATATTAATGGCAAGCAAGGCATTACTGAAAAAAAATAACAATCCATCTGAAGAGGAAGCGCGATTTTGGCTTGCTGGAAATCTTTGTCGTTGCACTGGGTATGATAAAATAATCAATGCAGTATTAGATGCTGCCAGAGAAATTCGGGAGGAATCTGATGGCGTTTGATAATGTGAGCGCAAAGTCATTTAAAGTTGTAGGAACTAGGCCAGAAAGACCTGATGGAATAGAAAAAGTAACTGGGCAGGCTAGGTTTGGTGCTGATGCTTATTTACCAGGAATGCTTCATGGAGCAATCTTACGGTCACCTCATGCACATGCTAAAATTTTATCTATTGACATATCAGCTTTGGAAAATGATAAGTCTGTGAAAGCTGTGGTGACTCGTAACGATTTTGAGTGCAACTTGACCGGTGAAGATTGGAATATCCTAGAAAACATTATGGCCGGTGAGAAAGCCCTTTACGATGGGCATGCAATAGCGGCAGTAGCGTGTTCATCGCTATTAGAAGCGAAAGATGCTTTAAAGAAAATAATAGTTCAGTATGAAATTCTTCCTCATGTTACAGATGTTGAAGAAGCCATGAAGGAAAACGCTCCCGTGATTCGTGAAGGTAGTGCAAGATCGTCAGTTCCTAAAGGAATGCACCCAAATATTGTTGGTTATCATGAGAGTGGGCATGGGGATGTAGAAGCTGGATTCAAGGAAGCTGATCTAATTTTAGAGGAAAATTTCAGAACTGAGGCTGCTCATCAAGGTTATATTGAACCTCATGCATGTCTAGCAACAATGATGCCTGATGGTAAAGGTGAGGTCTGGTGTTGCACTCAAGGGCACTTTAATGTGGCAAAAGTTTGTGCAAAACTTTTAGGATCAGACGCAAGCCAAATACGAGTAACTGCATCTGAAATAGGTGGAGGCTTTGGTGGAAAAACTGCTGTATTTATAGAACCTGTAGCCCTTGCACTATCAAAAAAGGCAACGCATCCAGTAAAGATCGTGATGTCTAGAAATGAGATTTTTAGAGCTACTGGTCCAACCTCTTCAACATCAATGCATGTTAAGATTGGTATGAAAAAGAATGGAAAGATTACGGCTGCTGAAGGGACTTTTAAACTTCAGGGGGGAGCATTCCCTGGCTCACCTATGGCAGAGTCAGCAATGTGTGCATTTGCACCCTACGAATTGGATAACGTACGAAGTGTTGGTTGGGACGTAATGTGTAACAGGCCCAAACAGGCTGCTTATCGTGCTCCAGGTTCCCCCATGGCAGCATTTGCTGTAGAAAGTATTATTGATGAATTTTGTAAAAGACTAAAGTTAGATCCAATTGAGGTAAGATTGATTAACGCGGTTACAGAGGGTTCAAAGTCTTCTTATGGGCCTAAATTTCAAAGAATTGGTCTAGTTGAAACCCTCGAAGCTGCAAAATCTCATCCACATTATGCTGCGCCAATAGAGCGAGGAGTTGGTAGGGGAATTTCTTGTGGATTTTGGTTCAATTTTGGTGGCGAAACTTGCGTGTCTCTGGCTTTATCTGAGGATGGAACCGCTTCTCTATCTGTAGGTACACCTGACATTGGCGGATCACGCGCTTCAATGAGTCAAATAGTTTCTGAAGAGTTGAATATACCCTACGAAAAGGTAAGAGCAACGGTCGCTGATACTGCAACTCTAGGTTATAACGAAATCTCACATGGAAGTCGCGTAACATTTGCTACTGGATTAGCTACTATTAAGGCAGCGCAAGACATGAAAAAAAAGCTTTGCTTGCGTGCAGCTAAAGTATGGGGATTAGATGAAGAGGCAGTTTATTGGGAAGAGGGTTATGTAAAGCCAGCAGGACCAAATGCTGGTGATCACGAACCATTATCTATTGCAGACATTGCAAAAACAATGGGCCGAACAGGAGGACCCATTGTAGGGCATTATGAGGCAAGTCCTGAGGGAGCTGGCGTAAGTTTTGCGACTCATATAGTGGATGCTAAGGTTGATAAAGAAACAGGCTTTACTTCAATTGAGAGGTATACTGTTATTCAAGATGCTGGAAAGGCAATTCATCCCTCATATGTAGAGGGTCAATTTCAAGGTGGGGCTGCTCAAGGCATAGGGTGGGCTTTAAATGAGGAGTATATCTACGATAAAAAAGGTATATTGCAAAATGCTGGATTTCTAGACTATCGTATTCCCGTGGCATCTGATTTGCCAAAAATTGATACAGAAATAATTGAAGTACCAAATCCTGGACATCCGTATGGTGTACGAGGTGTAGGAGAAACTTCTATATGTCCTCCCTTGGCAGCGATAGCTAATGCTGTATCTAGTTCTGCTGGTATAAGGATGAAACAATTACCCATGTCACCACCAAAAATTTTAGAAGCTATGGATGATAACAATGGCTGACGTTTATCTTTGGGCTGGAGCAAAGCGTTTAATTGAGGATGAGAGTCCACTCAATATCAGCGGTAAAACCGTAGGTGAGCTGCTTCAAAATCTGGTAGTTAAGTATCCTAATTTGAAAAATATTGTAAGAGAGGGTGTTTCATGTTCGGTTGATGATAAACTTGTTTTCAACTCGTCCACAGAGACTGTCTTTGAAAATAGTGAAGTATACATTTTTGAAAGAATCTCTGGTGGGTGACATTTTATAGCATGTCATATTTTGGTGGAAGTTTAACAAATTATAACAAAGGAGATATTATCTATTCAATAGATGATAAATCTGAATTTGTTTATCTTATTCATAGTGGGCAGGTAGGTATTTATTCAAGACATGGTCTTGAATTAGGAAGTTTGCGGGACGGAGAAATCTTTGGTGAGGTTGGTCGCGTAATTGGGACTCTAAGAACAGTAAATGCAAAAGCAAAAACGGACTGCAAGCTTTTTTTGATTGAGTGGGCCAAAATAAATGAAAAATTAGAGCAAGCAGATCCCGTTTTGAGCGCTATTATAAGGGGACTCGCTAATAGGATCGGGGATGCAAATGCGTTGGCTGAAAAGCATTGGCAGGAGTTATCACTTTATAAGTCATTAGAAAAATAAAATTAAGTCCTTATAAGTTTAAAAACACCCGTACTAGTAGATAGAATATTTTTATTTTTATCGGTAATACTTCCTTCACAAAAAGCTAATCTGTGGGTCCGTCTTGTAATCGACCCTGTCGCATAAATTTTTTCACATTTTGTTTCCAAGAGATAATTAATATTCAAGCTCAAAGTTATTGAGCTTATTTTTTCATTTTTTTTTTCAGAGTAACTGCCAGCTATTCCCATTGCAATGTCAAGAATAGTTGAATAGACTCCACCGTGGGTTATTCCATAAAGGTTTAAATGGTGGGGTGCTAATTTGAGTGATAGATAACTACCCATTTCATCAACTTTTTCTAATTTAATTCCAACAAAATCTTGAAATGGATTTTCTCTGCTTATTTTGATCATTTCTAAAAACCTTAAGGTGCTAAGACACTGGGTCTATAAAGAGCCCCCTCTACAATTCTACCTGCCTCTAGTATTATATCTTCTCTAAATTTATTGGAGATCAATTGAATGCCACATGGCATCATATTATCAACTCCCGTAGCTAAAGCTAAACCTGGAAATCCGATCACCGGTAAACCTAATTGGGTGAGTTGGGCTTCTAATATGTCTTCAAATTCATTAGATCCTTTTACATCTTCTTGATCAAGGAATGGCAGTCTTGCTGAAGTTGGGCAGATTAGTAATGAGTAAGTATTTAAGAAAGCCGACCATTTTCTAATTTGGGAAGCCCTGTTTTTAATGCATGTCATTATTTCATCCAAACCAATATTGCCACATTTTTTGACCATATGCTCGTAAACAAAAATCGCATCTTCATCTTTCTCCTTGTACAAAAAGTCTTTAATTGTGGAACTTTCCGCCATCCAGAGCCTTAGATTAATATTGGCAAGTTCGCAAAAACTAGGGCATTCAACTTCTTCAACTAACCAACCATTTTCCTCTAAAATTTCCTTTGCTTTATGAATCTCACTTACAATTTTTTTGTCGGTATTCATAGAATCTGGAAATGGTGAAATCGCTGCTTTGCGATAAAAGGGTTTTTCAAATTTTTGGGCTTTTGTATACCATGGGTCTCTCAAATCCTCTTCTGAAAAAGCTTGCAACGCTATTTTCAAATCATCAATCGAACGTGCAAGAGGTCCGGATACGGCCATTAACTGCCCACCTAAAAATCTATCTCCTGTAGTTGCATTGTAAGTGGGAACTCTTCCAAATGAAGGACGTATACCATGTACACCACACGCATAGGCGGGGTATCTAATAGATCCAGCAATATCTGTGCCATGAGCTATTGGGCAAATTCCAGCAGCTACGGATGCACTGGCGCCCCCTGACGAACCTCCAGGTGTCAATTTTTGATTAACTGGATTTTTAGTATGGCCATGAAGCAAATTATTAGTAAACCAGCGAAGAGAAAATGAGGGTGTATTGGTTCTTCCAATAATAATTGCATCCGCTTTTTTAAGGTTGCGTACGACAGGAGAATCCTCTTTTGCAATTGCCTTTTGATTTATGGTTACTCCATTTGTTGTAGCAAAATTTTTCTGATCAATATTTACTTTTACAGTTACAGGCACTCCAGCAAGCAAGCCTATATCCTCATTTTTATAAACTTTTCTATCAATTTCTCTAGCTTTTTGTAGTGCTTTTTCTGGCATTTCGTGTACAACAGCATTAATCATTGGATTTACTGATTCAAGTCTATCTAGGTGGGCTTTAGTGACTTCATACGCTGAGAATTTACGAGCTTTGATTCCGTCTATTATTTCTGTTGCTGTTAATTTCCAAAGAAACATTTTTATTTCCACTGCTTTATGTTGACACTATTTTACAATAATACAACTTTCAAAGAGTATTTTTACATTTCTTTTTTGGCATGAATAATGCATCTACGCTTAGCGAATTCTGGTTTTAAATAGTACGGAGAATTATAAATGTACCCGAAGATTATAAAAATTGCCTCTTTATTAAGTGCATATACCATAATGGTTGCGTGTCAGGCAAGTCCGTTTGCTGGTCTTGGAGTACATACGGATGGTACAAATGAAGCCGGACAGGTTGAAGAAGTAATGAGTTCCCTATCTAGTTCTGCAGGTGAAGAAGCGGCACATGTTGCAGCTATAAATGAGGTGCTAGATGCATCAATACTGGAAATTCCAACGATTACAGCTGTTGGCTATGCAGTAGTATCAGTACAACCAGGAAGAACTCCCAGCCAGAAGCGCTTAATGGCAATCAGATCCGCGCGAATGGCTGCTATGAGAGATCTTGCCGAGCAAGTTCATGGACTTAGGGTTGAAGGTAATACAACGGTAATTGATTTGATGGTACAGAATGATACTTTTAGAGGTATAGTATCTGGTACCATTAGAGGTGCCAGAACAGTGCGGATCAATCCAAACGGAGGTGATACCTACGAAGTAGTTTTGGAAATAGATACTGAAACTCTGAGTTTTCTTCTAAAGCAGGCTCGAGCAAAGGCATAACTAGTTTGATTGTCAAAAAAATGGCGGAAATAACAAAATTTATTAGATTTAAGGCTAATATTCTAATACTGTCAGGTGTTCTGTTTATAACTTCTTTTGAATTAGGCTTTCCTTTAGAAATAGTGCAGACAACTGGAAGAGCAGTTATCCAAAGCATAGAGACAAAAGATGAGGCTCGAATGCAGGCACTAGAGGAAGCTCTATATTTAGCTGCACTAAGAGGTGGAGCCAAAATTGATGGTTTCAGCACTGTGGAGACAAATTCAGCAATCTCTGAAAATTTTGTTATTCGGCCAACTAACGGGATCATTGATTATACGATTATTCGTGAGGAGCAAATAGAGGAGCATTATTCAGTTACAGTTTTGGCTGCAGTAGGAGAAATTGAAACTGTTGGCTGTAAAATAGGATCTATAATTAACCTGACAGCATATAAACCATTACTACAAGTTGAAGCCAACAGCCCCGCATGGCTACAGGCAAAAATCAGAAATATTTATTCTATGCTGGTATCCGAACTAGAAAATTCTTCTGATTTTAACGTTAAAAGAGTGGAAAATGAAGTTTTAGACATTGATAAACTTAAATCAACTGACGATAATTTTGATTATGCTGCTTTGACGACTGGGCGGACAAGAATAAATGCTGGTTCGTATGCTTTACGTACGGAAATAATTATTTCTAGTGCAAAATCCTTCGAGATGGATTTAATTAAAAGTACATCGGACAATTTAACTATGCGTTTTAAATCCTCAGTCTTTCAAGGTGGAGACTATAATCCCATTTTTACACAGAAAGATCAAATTGATGTGCTGTTGAATCAGAGTGGTGCTTCAAGAATAGTAAATATAATGGCAAGTCCGTCAAGAGATAGTGTGTTTTCTAATTTGAAGAGGTTAGTCCCTATTCACGTAGAAAAAGTGAAGTCAAAACTTAAATGCCAACCCCTGACAGCAACCTTAAATGTTGAGGGTGGGAGGCTTCGTGTGGAGATAGGAGAAGCTCATGGTGTTAAATTTTCTTCTCTGGCTATTATCGAAGAGGGCTCCGCACAATGGACCTTACTGAGAGTAGTAGAGCTAGGCAATAATTATGCTATTTTGGAGACTTTTGATAAGGCTGATGATTTGACAGTGATGAAAGGTCTTGAAATAAAATTTCTTCAGGAGACGTGATATGGAAGAAACATTAGTGTCATTTATTAAATTAGTTTTTGTCTCAATTTTATCTGCATTGAGCTTCACAGGATTGGCTTTAGCAGAACCATTAGTAGTACTTGAATACAGAAATGGTAATGGGCAAGGCTTGATTGAGTCTGAAAACCCATTTGCCTTGGACTCAGAGTATTCTACTCAGCACAAGGTAGAATCAGGGGAGGTTCTGGGTGGAATTATAAAGCGTTACTATGGTGGTAGTGGCTTAGATCTAAGATTTGTACAATTAGCAATAATTGCAGTTAATCCGAAAGCTTTTGCTAGAAGCAATCCTAATTATCTTTTTGCAGGACCAACTCTAAAGTTACCCAGTGTTCGTCAGATACAGAATCTCGTAGTTGGTATTCCTTTGAATGACGAGCTTAATACGCTCTCGGGTAGAGATCTTTATTTTTTTGGATCGTGATTTGGGATTAAATGATGCTTATATATCGTAAAATTTTAAGAATAACAGTCAAAGCTGGCTTTTTTTTATTATTGTCTAGTTATTTTGCTTTAGCAATAGCTCCGCATGAGTTGAGCAATACTAAGCTTAGAATAATTGATGGTTTGGACTTGAGTAATTTAATAACTACAAAGTTGGGCAACTTGGGCATGATAGTAACCCCAAAGTTAAATCCACTGAGAAAATTTCCTTTGTGCTCAAAAAACTTAAAAATTTTGCCAGCTTTTGGGAGTTGGAAAACAGCTAAAATAATTTGTAGTGGAAAAGAAAATTGGAAAACAAGTGTGCGTACTAATTTACAGGAAGCTGAACACGAGATTATTCCTTTAAATGAAAAAAAATTGTCCCTAGGTCCTGTTGTTTCTAAGGAGAAACTTGTTAAAGTTGTGATGCTAAAAACGGACTTAAAATCTGGTCAAATTATATCGGCCTCAGATATTGAATTAGCAGATACTGAAAAATTCGTTTCGCAAAGCTATTTCACTAGTGCTACTCAAGTTTTGGGCAGAAAATTAAAATCAAGCGTAAAGATGGGATGGATTCTAAAAGATCGTCATTTAGTACCAAATTGGGCAATATTAAAGGATCAGCCGATAATTATTGAGGCAAAAAATACTAGCTTTTCTGTATATGCTGATGGTATAGCTTTATCAAACGGTTATATAGGTGATGTTATAAAAGTGAGAAATACAGGAAGTGGGCATGAATTTTATGCTTGGGTAGCAAGCAAAAAAAAAGTTAACCCTTTAGCTAACATAAACCAAGACTAAGTCGTTTAAGATTTCTGAGGAGGCCGAATAAATGGTTGAAAACATCAAAAGTATCGTTACCAATAGGGTAAATACATCTGTTAATAAGCAGAGCCAGGCTGTAAACGTAGGTTCGTCTTTAGCTCCTACTACTGGTAAAAGCTCTGTAGAATCTATAGATGTTAAGGCGGATAGTGTAAAATTAGCTGTTGCCGATATGGCCAGTAACCCGCCAATAGATGTCGAAGCAGTAGCTAAAATCAAAGATGCTATCGCAAACGGCAAGTATCCGGTAGATTTAGACAAAATTTCAGATATGCTGATGGATGCATATAGAGATCTAAAAAGTTAGTTAGACGATGAAATAAGAGAAGATGAAAGAGTCTTCTGAAATTGATGATTTCTTGACTACCTGTGAAACCTTAGTTTTGCAGGCTCAATCTTTTACTGAATCTCCAAAAGAATTTGAAGAAACTAATAAAAATTTAAATGATTTTTTTGACAAAAATTGGGCCAATTTTTCTGCTTTGGTAACAAAGTGTAAACATGAATCTAAACTTGATGAAAGTTTCAGAAATCGTGTAAATGCTTTGTTAAACTCATTGGCTTCTTTAGAAAATAAAGCAAATACAAAAAATGACTGGGTAAATGAGTTTAAACAGTATATATTAAGCTCCAATCAATAATGTTCTTTCGCAAATTAATTGAGAAATTTGATTTATGGATACTACTTTCTTTAGAACAGAGGAATTTCTGATTATCTTTTCTGAGGAGCCACTCTGGTCAGCTATCTTTTTTTTGATTTTATGCTTTGTGGTTTTGACTTTATCTCTTAGCAGAAGACAGTCTTTGTTGAATGAAAGGTTTAAACTCATGGAGGGAAAGTTAGACCAGTTAACAAAGACTTTAAGCTCTACTAATATTGAAATGGCGAATGTTAAAACGGCTGTTGGTGGAGTTGAAAATACACTTTCCGATGTTAATAAAGTTGCAGAGGATACTAAAAGGGATGTCGCAAATTTATCTGACGGTATAAGTGGAGAAACTCAAGTTTCCACTGCTATTGAACTTGCCAGGGAAGGTGCTAGTTTAGAAAAAATAGTAGCCTCAACTGGTATCTCTAAAGAGGAAGCAGAGGCGGTAGTGCGATTTCATAAACCTGGTGTTTAATTTAGCTAGAAAGTGAAAACTGACTTTTGGCAATGAGTAAAAACAGAATTTAAATTACTTTTTGATTTTATAAGACCCGTATTCCTATTTATATCCAGTAGAAGGTTTTCAGTAACTACTTTCAACCATTCTTCAGAGCTCTCTTCAATAATGCCTATAATTTCATTATTATTCTTATTAATTTGAACTTTCGCCTTTAATTTAGCTGATCGGACAATTATTTCCTGAATGCCACTTCTGTTATCTCCACAGATATATCGTTCATATCTAAATCTTGTCATGTCCTTGCAACTGAATAGGAGTTGAGAACTGATTATTAAGGTAAAAAGGCTCTTTTTAGTTAAATCCAAAATTGCCTACCTCTAAACTTTATGTTTGAACCTATTAAAACATATTACATAGGCTTTTTCACTTTTTTTCTTCATTAGAAGAATTCTTGTCCTCCATTTCTTGCATCAACGCACTAAGTTCATCCAAATTTTCACCATCTGGTATTTCTTCTGTCTTTGCTTCTTCGGTTGGTATTTCTTCTGTCTTTGCTTCTTCGGCTGGTATTTCTTCTGTCTTTGCTTCTTCGGATGGTATTTCTTCTGTCTTTACTTCTTCGGCTGGTATTTCTTCTGTCTTTACTTCTTCGGCTGGTATTTCTTCTGTCTTTTCTTCTTCTGCTGGTATTTCTTCTGTCTTTGCTTCTTCGGCTGGTGTTTCTTCTATTACGGCCTTTTTCGATTCTAATAATTTTAATGCATCTGAATTTTTTACATCAATTATTACCCCTTTTGGAAACCTTACACCATTTACTTCACTAGACTCCACTATTCGAAGTCTCACCCAATCCCCTAGATCTTCCGCGAATTCTTTTTCTTCAACAGACTCAATTATTTTTGTCTTTTGGATATTATCATCAATTTCAATTTCATTAATGAGTGATTGTTTATCATCATATTTTTCAGAGGCAACTATAGATATCCTATGTCTTAATATAAATACTCTCGCGGCCATGGCTCCAAGTCTGTTGAGTGGGTCAGACTCGGATCGTAAAAAATTTTTCACGAATTCGTTCATTTCAACTAGGGATTTATCTCCAAATTTATCAATTATCTTGTCTCTTACTATAATCGTTTCTGGAGCTAAGATTTCATTATTTCGAATCTCAGGTGTATTCATTATGTGGACCCTTTTTTTATATTCATCATTTATTTGGCATCTTATTTGCAAAAATTACACCAAACAAACAATAAATTTAGAAATATTAGTATTTAGAATTTTATAGGTAAGAGCTTTTTTTCATGAATAACATTAAACAGTATCTTGGGTTTCATTCGTCAGCTTTGACTCTTAGAGCAAAGAGAAACGATATTTTAGCTTCGAATATTGCCAATGCAGCAACTCCAAATTACAAGGCACGGGATATTAACTTTGAAACAGAAATGAAGAAGGCTAATCAAATTGGACAATTAGCTGTGACTGATGCAAGTCACATAAAGATATTTTCAAATAAAATCGGAGATAGGAGTCTATACAGAGATCCTATAAATCCCTCTTTAGATGGAAACACTGTTGAACTTTCTGTGGAGCA
Organism: uncultured Alphaproteobacteria bacterium; assembly: GCA_902600895.1. Classification (GTDB taxonomy): domain Bacteria; phylum Pseudomonadota; class Alphaproteobacteria; order Rhodobacterales; family Rhodobacteraceae; genus CACKLF01. The sequence goes on from CACKLF010000014.1 coordinate 15,818, forward strand.
AATGGAGTTTTCTGAAAATGTAATGAAATATCAGACTACTTTGACTTTTTTAAATAAAAAGATTTCAGGTTTGATGTCTGCAATTAGGGGTGAATGATGGCAGAAGTAAAAAACATATTTGATGTTGCTGGAAGAGCAATGTCAGCTCAACTGGTGAGGCTCAACACCATAGCTAGTAATTTGGCCAATGCTAATAACGTGTCTGGATCTAAAGAGGAAGTATATAAGCCATTAAAGCCAGTTTTTGAAACTGCATATGCGGATAAAGTGAGTCAAAATGGCATAGCCACCGTCGATGTTACCTCCATAGAGGCTTTGGATCGAGATGCTGAAAAGATACACATGCCTGACCATCCAAAGGCTGATAAAGACGGATATATATATAATGCACCTATAAATGTGGAGGAGGAAATGGTCGAAATGCTAGAAGCTAGCCGACAGTATCAAAATAACGTAGAAGTTGTGTCCACGCTGCGAGCGCTGATGATGCGAACATTAAATATTGGAAAATGATTTTTAGTGGAGAGAAATAATGTCAGGAATTGATCCAACAAATAATTCATCTTTAACGGCCATTTTGGACAAATTGGGCGTCAGTTCTTATCAAGAGAATAAGCCGAAAGCTAAAGAAAGTTTAGGGCAAGAGGATTTTTTGAAATTAATGACCACTCAGTTACAGAATCAGGATCCATTTGCTCCAATGGAAAATGGTGAATTCATTGCTCAGATGGCTCAATTTTCAACGGTTACTGGAATAACAGAAATGGGTCAGACACTTAAATCTTTAGCCTCACAACTAAGCGAATTTAGAGTTGCAACAGCTTCTGAGTTGTTAGGTCACCAAGTTTTAGTACCTGGCAACTTAGCAAGGCCTAATAAAGATGGGGAAATACATGGAGTAGTTGACCTCCCATCATCTAGTGCAGCAAATGGTGTAGTGATAAGTGATATGTCTGGAGAAGTTTTACACACAATTGATCTTGGACCCCAATCTTCTGGCTTGGTGGGTTTCTCTTGGACTGATATTGGTGAGGGGTATCTTGATGGAGAACAAGTTTTTAAGATTGAAGCTTACACAACATCGGCGGATGGCACGAAAGGTGCAAATACATCTGTATTCGCTGAGGTGCTAGCCGCTTCTGTAGATAAGAAAAAATCAGGAGTTACACTAGATGTGAAAGACTATGGTGAAGTGAATGCTTCAGAAATACTTAAATTTCGAAATTAAAAAAATTATGAATTAACGGAGACAAAAAATGTCATTCTATACTGCACTTACAGGTTTAAATGGTTCTCAGGCTGATATATCAGCTACCTCTAACAATATTGCAAACGTTGGAACAACGGGTTTTAAGAGAAGTAGGGCAGAATTTGGTGATATTTTTGCTACATCTCCACTACAAAACTCTTCGTCATCAATTGGTTCTGGTACCATTTTAAAAGGTATTAAGCAGCAGTTTACGCAGGGAAATATTGCATCGTCCCTAAATGCTTTGGATTTAGCTATCTCAGGACAAGGCTTTTTTTCCTTAAAGCCATCGCTTACTTCTGCTCAAACTGTTTACACTCGTAATGGATCGCTTAACGTAAATAATGATAGATATGTTGTTGACTCAGCTGGTCAGTACTTATTAACCTATCCCGTCAACGATGACGGTTCAGTTACCGCAAAAGATCTCGTTAGTGCTGTTCCACTTCAGTTGCCAGTTACCTCTGGAGATCCGAAGGCCACGAGTAATATTAATTTAGGTGTAAACTTACCGGCGGCAGCGGATGTTGTAACCAGTAGACCTGAGTTTGCAGACGGCTATGTATTTAACTCTGAAGATCCAAACACTTTCACAAACTCTACCTCTATAACCATCTTTGATGATCTCGGTAATCCGACTATCGCAACTATATATTTCATCAAAACACAAAGCGCTTCTGCAGAGGATCCTACCAACAAATTTGATACTCGCTTAGTAATTAATGATACTGTTATTGATCCAGATCTTGTTAGTGCTGTGGATGACACAGGTAATAGGATATTTGTTGATAGGTTTGGGGCTCAAACAACTAATGTACCTGATGATAACTACTTTTTAGAGGGTAAGGGCTCTGCTTTATATAAACAGGACGATTTACAAAATAAAGTTCCCTCCCAGAGAGCTTCAATTAAGGGTGAAACTACTGCTTTTGATTTTGGTGAAGAGGGCGATAAACTGGTTCGTATCGTTACCGATCCATTACTTTTTAATTCAACTGTTGAAAGTGGACAGCTGACGGATACAGATATTTATTGGGGCAAGAATTTTTTAACTTTAAACGTGGATAGTGCCGACCAGCCTGTGAATATTGATATCCGTCCAGGAACTTATAATGCAGATGAATTAGCTACTGAAGTGGAAAGGGCTATTAATGCAGCCTACGGTGATGATAGAAAAATTCAAATTGTTCGAAATGTTGATGATGAAATTAATATTAATCTATCAAAGCTGAATGCAGACGGATCAACATCATCTTTAACTACTCCAATTTCGGTTGATTTGCTCAGTGACAGCTATGTGACATCTCAGCAAGTTGCAGGAGAAAATAGGATAAATTTGACAGGAGCTTCCCCTGACTTCACAAAGGAGGAGTTCTTAGCACACACGCAGGATCGAATAAATAATGCTTTGAACACCTATGCATCGTCATCTGGGGCTAATTTGGCAGCTCTAGGCGTGGAAGATCTTCAATTTCAAAGGACAGCGGGGACAGCTATGACCTCCATATATGGAGTAAATGATATTGTTTCCTTCACACATACGAATACGGTATACGGGGTTGATCCGGCTGGTGATGGCTCAGTGCCTGATAATACGGATACCAAATTTTTGGCATATTCATATTTTGAGAATCAACCAAATTTAAGTGTTTACGATACTAGCCAGGCGGTCAATGCTTCAGCAACAAATACTGTTGAATATTCTGCTACAGAGAATACTATGAAAATTTACGTGTCAGACACTGCGGGTTTAGCTGCAAACGGTAAAATTCGCCTCATGGGAAAGGGATTTAATTCAGCGGTTGCAGAGAGCAATATTAATGGAAGAGAATTTACAATTTCTTCTGTCAGTTCCAATTCTTATGTTCAAATTAATACCCAGGGATTAGGCTTTCCTGACACTGATTTTAACATACAAACGGGTAAAACTGGTGATGTTGATGCTAATGGGAATGCATCTGCGTTAAATGTACTGTCATCACCATCAACTCAAGTTGAAGCATATTTTGAAGGTGCGAATAATGTGTACAAAGACTCACCAGTCAACTTTGCAAGTAAAAAAATTGTACTTAGGGAAGCTGGTACTGCTAGAAATAATGCTGCTGATGCGGACAGATCTATAACTAGTTTTAGTGGTATTTTCAGTGGTTCAACGAGCACTGATGCTCTTGGACTAACTTCAGGTGGTTCGGACTCGGCATCTTCGACTTTGAATTGGGTAGATGAATTAGATCCACCAGTAAAGGTAGAGTATGATTCAATAAATCAAAGGCTGCAGTTTACTGTTGACAGAACTGTACTTGGAACTGGCACCGATAGTAATTTTAACTCATTCACAGTTTATGGAAGAGCGACTGCTACAGATTCAAATGGTTTAGGTATTCAGTCTATTGATGATGCTCCAGCAGTTTTGATTAGAGGTGGCGAGGTATTAAGTGCCGATAGTTTTGTTGCTGATGGGGAGGAAGTTCAGTTGAATGATAAGCGATATGGTATCAAGGTAAAATATAACCGTGATATTTCATCCTTTGAAATAATGAGTGGTACTACAGGTGAACAAATAGCTGCAAATGGTGCTCTCGGTGTAACAAGCCCACAAAAGGCTTCTAACATCCAAGTAGGGCGCTATGCATTAGATCCAACAACAGGAGACGTGGCCAATGCTACAGAGTATTTTGCTGGAGACAACGAGCTTATGGGAGTTGGTAACACAAAAACTGATGCTCTATTTAATGGAGGTACAGGTCTAGCAGCATCACCTGCTGTAGCAATAGGATCAGCTGCAAACGAACCTCTCACAGAGGTTTTCAGGTTGACTAACTCTAATGGTGAAAATGTCTTCAACGTGTCTGTGAATGGTATAAATGGTGTGATTACTGTTCCAACTGGGTTTTATGTTGGATCCACGCTTGCAGAGGCTTTACAAACCAGGATAAATCAAATTGTAGATCCTAATACTGGTGAAACAGTTGGGGGTGTAACTGCAAAGTACAATTCGGATACTAATAGTTTTGTCTTTACCACTGGTACCGCTGGAGACGACTCTACGATTAAGGTTAAAGGGGCGGCAAGACTAGGTCTTGATGACGTACCTTTGGGTGTTGGAAATGTTCCTAAAATATTCAACCTAGTACAGGCTACGAATGCTGACGGCATAGCTTTGTTTGTGGACGAGGCTGGGAAAGTTGTGGCTTCACCACCAGAAAATTTAGTTACCGGTTACTTCCCCTTGTATATTGATGAAGGGGAGTTAACGTTTGATAAGACTGGTAAAATTATCAACCCTAAAGAAACAGTACATTATGAAAAACAGGAAGAGGGCTTTTCTATTTCCTTGGATATGGATTTTGGGCAATCAACCCAATTTGCCCAACCATTCTCAGTTTTGACGGTGGCACAGGATGGTTTTACCTCTGGTCGATTGGATGGTTTGGAGATAGACGCTTCAGGTACAATACGTGCAAACTATACTAACGGACAGAATAATCCATTAGGTAAAATTGTATTAGCAAACTTTAATAACCAAAACGGTTTGAAACAAATTGGTAATGCTACCTATGTTGAAACAGCCATTTCAGGAACAGCACAAATTGGAGAAGCTGGTGCAGAGGGTTTTGGAAATATCCTATCGGGTTCCCTTGAAAGATCAAATGTTGATATCACTGAAGAGCTCGTAAATCTCATAACAGCCCAGCGGAATTTTCAGGCTTCGGCAAAAGCTATTGAAACTACAACAACTTTAACACAAACAATTATCAACATAAGAGGATAAGCGTTATTTTTGGTGGTCAGGAGATAAATTATGGATAAAATGATTCACACTGCTCTTAATACTTTGAGTAACCTGTATATCAATAAATCTGTAAAAGCACAAAATCTCTCAAATTTAAATGTTCCGGGATTTCGGAGAGATCTTGGTACGACCTTTGATACCGCATATTTAAACCAATCAAACTCTATGGAAACTAGAGTATTCTCACTACATGAGGGTATTAATATTTTTTCTCATAAAGAGGGCAACCTAAAGCCGACTGGGCTAGAAACTGATGTGGCAATTCGAGGTGAAGGTTTCTTTTTTATTCGCCCACCAACAGGTGACGTTGCTCTATCTCGACGTGGAGACTTTACCGTTAACAATCTTGGGCAGTTAGCGAATGGTGCTGGAGATCTTCTTTTAGGAGTAGACCAAGAACCAATAGAGATTCCCCCATTTAGGAAATTAATAATTTCAGAAAATGGCAATATTACAATTGAACCATTAAACGGAGCACAAGGTGCGAGGGAACAAATTGGAACGCTAGGTATCACTTCAAGTAGAGGAACGCCTGATAATCCGCTCATAAAAGATCTCGATGGCCATATACGATTAAAAGAGGGTGGTTTGCCTGAAGCAGATCAGATACCAATCCTCACACAAGGCTCCTTGGAAGACAGCAATGTTGATGCAGTTGCTGAAATGATTGATACTATGGAAATGCAACGGCAATTCGAAATTAATGTAAAGTTGATTTCCTTATCTAAAGAAATAGATGAGGGTGCTGCGTCGTTGATGCGTATGCCATCTTAGGCTTTTTCTGTTCTCCACGACTTTCTTATACTCTGCTCTTTAAATCGAGCACTCAAGACAATTGGCATGGCTCTTGCTATTATTATCCTAAATGGGAAATGAAAGGAGAAGCTTAAATGTCCAGTAGTGCAATGCACGTAGCAAAAACAGGGCTAAATGCTCAGCAAACAAAAATGCAAGTAATTGCAAATAATCTTGCTAACGTAAATACAACAGGGTTTAAGCGTGATAGAGTTAACTTTGAAAGTTTACTTTACCAAGTATCTAGAGCTAGTGGAGAACAAACCTCAGCTGATACAGAACTAGCTTCAGCTTTTGCTGTTGGAACTGGTGTTAGAATCGTAAATACTGAAAAAATGTATACACAGGGTAGCTTACTAAATACTGATAACGCGTTAGATTTAGCAATTGATGGCAGTGGGTTTTTCCAGGTGTTATTACCTGATGGGCAGGTTGGATACACAAGAAACGGTGCATTCTCACGAAGTTCTGAGGGAACATTGGTTACTGCAAGTGGTTATGTTGTTCAGCCTGAAATAGCTATTCCTGAAGGTGTAACGGAAATTAATATTTCTCCAGATGGTATAGTATCGGTGCAAGTAGCGGGTGCTGTTGGTGCTGAGGAGGTTGGTCAGTTAACTCTTTCGAATTTTTCTAACCCAGCGGGCCTACAGCCAATTGGTGAAAGTTTTCTCGTGGAGAGTGACGCCAGCGGAGCAGCTATTGAAGGCAATCCTTTTGGTGAAGGTTTTGGTAAACTAATTCAAGGCTCTCTTGAAAGCTCAAATGTAAATGTAGTGCAAGAACTTGTAGATATGATTGAGACACAAAGAGCATATGAAGTGTCATCAAAATCAATCACTGCTGTTGATGAAATGAAGCGATATATTTCAAATAATCTTTAAGTAAAGGCTTAGAAGCAAGATGAAAAATTTAAAGTATTCCACTATTATTTTATTAACCATACTTTCATTAGGCTGCTCTACTCAGGTAGAAGAAAGAGCATCTTTGGACTTCCAGAGTGAGCAACCTGTGGAAATTGAAATAACAAAAGATGTCGCAAAAACTGGCTCAATTTATAACGATGACAAGGGTGGATTATTTGCCACGGACCGAAGAGCATCTAAGGTAGGTGATATATTGACGGTAGCTTTGAGTGAAAAATTTACTGCCAGTAAAAGTCAGTCCGCAAATTCCGCAAAAACGGATGCATATGATGTAACTCTTCCAAAAATACTAGTGGGCTCCGATACCACTGGCCTATTTACAACTGGAACTAATCAAGCCTTTACAGGTTCTGGTACAGCAAGTCAGAGTAATTCACTCAATGGAGAACTTTCAGTAACTGTTACTCGTGTTTTTGCAAATGGTAATATGGAAATATTAGGTCAAAAAAAGCTATTACTGAATAATGGTAGCGAATATATAAGGCTAACAGGTTTAATCAGACCTGAAGATATATCAGCTAGTAATGTAGTATCCTCAAGCAGAATCGCTAATGCTAAAATATCGTATCTGGGAGCCGGTGAAATAGCTGATACTGCAAAGAAGGGCTGGTTAAGTTCACTTCTCACAAATATATCACCACTATAGAATGCAGATCATGAAAAATTTAACTTGGATTATTTCACTAGTTTCAGTAATTTTTTTTAGTTCCGTTCCATCATACTCTGACAGGTTAAAGGATCTGACCTCTATTGCTGGAGTTAGGAGTAACCAGCTCGTAGGTTATGGCATTGTGGTCGGGTTGGCTGGAACGGGCGATGGAAATATTGGCTTAACTCTACAATCGATGCAGTCAATGGTATCTCGATTCGGTTTAGTAACTGATGTGGCTGGATTAGATGCCAAAAATACAGCTGCAGTTATGGTCACAGCAGAAATGTCACCTTTTGTAAAACCTGGTCAACAAATAAATGTGACAGTTTCGACTCTGGGCAAGGCAAAGTCTTTAAGAGGAGGAACCCTGCTAATGACTCCGCTTCTAGGAGCTGATGGTGAGACCTACGCAATTGCTCAAGGTAATATGGTAGTTGGAGGTCTTGGAGTTTCTGGAAATGATGGATCTTCTGTAATAGTAAATATTCCCACTGTGGGTACTATTCCCAGAGGGGCAACTATTGAAAAGCTTATTGAAAATCCGTTTTTAAAAGCAACAAATATTATTCTAAATTTAAATCAAGGAGATTTTTCAACCGCACTTGCAGTTTCAGAGTCTATAAATGAAATATTTGGCCCAGATGTTTCTGTGCCCTTGGATGCAGCGTCAATCAAAGTGCGAGCGCCTAAGGATCCAGGTCAAAAAGTTGCTTTTGTAAGTTTGTTAGAAAATATAGAGGTCGAGCCTGCAAGGCCAAAAGCTAAAGTAATCATTAATGCAAGAACTGGCACCATAGTAATTGGTGGTGATGTTCGTATCACCCCTGCTGCTGTTACTCATGGAAAACTCACTGTGAGAGTAAACGAAAGTCAAAATGTTACGCCAACTCAAAATGTAATTGCTACTGATGATCAGATAGTTGCAACCCCAGGTGGAGCGGTAGTAACGCCAGAGACAGAGGCTGATGTTGAAGAGCAAATTGCTAGATCATTTGTTTTTGATCCAGGGGTAGAATTGGCTACGATAGTAGACGCCATAAATGATGTAGGTGCAACTGCTTCAGATCTTGTAGCAATTTTGGAAGCACTCAGAGAAGCTGGTTCTCTCCGAGCAGAACTAATAATAATATAGGAAAGACATGAAGAGCACCACTAACGATATATCACCAAGCTTCCTTTCTAGTAATAGATTTAATCAAATCTCGCAAGGAAATGATCTACAAAGCTTAAAGAAAATTGGAGAGGAGTTTGAAGCTATTTTTGTTGTACAGATGTTAAAACAGGCAAGAGATAGTCAGTTATCTGAGGGACTTTTTGATAGCAAAGCTCAAGATTCCTATTTAAGTCTTCTTGACCAAGAAAGAGCTAGAGAGATTGCTAGTAAAATTGATTTTGGAATTTCAGATGCAATTGCAAGAACGTACTCGGAAAAGAGCTGAATGATGGATACTTAAAATGGCAAGCTTATTCGACATTGGCAAAAGTGCTGTGCAATCTTATAGGCAAGCACTTTCAGTAACTGGACAAAATATTGCTAACATTAATACTGATGGGTACAAGAGAAGAGAAGCCTCTTTGGAGGAGGTTTCTGGTTCACAGGGTGGTATTACTTCTTTATCAAACCAGAGTGGATTGGGAGTACGTGTTAGTGATATCAGGCGTTCCTTTGATGAATACCTATTAGATAGAACACGGACTACGGGTTCTCAATTTTCGCAAATGGATAGTTATGTAAAAGAGTTGAGAAGGCTCGAAAATACTCTCTTGCCAACAGAAGGCGATCTAGGCAGCCAAATAGGTAGATTTTTTGAATCTTTACAGGAGATTGCGGCGTCTCCAGCAGATTTAGCGCCTCGCACAGTTGCAATTGAAAAAGGAAGAGCGATGGCTAATTCCTTTCAAAATTTAGCCATGGAGTTAGACTTACAGCTGAAATCTACGCAAGAAAGAGCTGAACAGGCAATAAATGCTATTAATATTTTTTCCAAACAACTTTCTGAAGTTAACTCTAAGATTTTAGCTGCTGGCCAGAGTGGCCAATCCCCTAATTCAATCTTTGATTTAAGAGATAAGACGCTAGCCGATATGGCTGAATTAATGGACATTTCAGTAAAGTATACTGGTAGGGGGGTAGCAAATGTTTCAATAGGTGGTTCGGGTATTGGTCCCACTATAGTTGAGAGTTTTAATCATGTAAAAATGGGATTGCCACAAAGAAATGGGGTTTTGCAGCCGACTATAAATACTGGATCGTCAAATTTATCAACAAATCAAGTTTCTGCCGGTATTTTAGCTGGGCTGATTAATAGTCACGGTAAAATCGGGGACGTAATCAAGGATTTAAATCAGTTAGCATTAGTGATAAGTCAGGAAGTCAATGCACAGCACAAATTAGGTGTAACATTAGATGGTTTAACTGGCAAAGAAATGTTCAGTAATGCCTCGATTAGTGCGACTAATGGTGTTGCAAATAGAGGAACTATTTCAAATGAAATAACTATTACAGATGCCCTCGCATTGCCAAAAAATGATATGGTTGCCGTTTATAGAGAAGAATCCGAATCGTGGACATTAAGTGGTATAGATTTTCCTCAACCAGTATCTGGTAATTCTGTAATCAACACAGATAGTTTTACAATTCGGTTCTCTGGTGAACCGAAAAACGGAGATGTTGTAAATATTAGTGCCTTGCCTGAAACAGCATTAGGATTAAAATTTCTGATAAGTAGACCTGAAGAATTCGCAGCAGCTTCCCCATTACTAGTATCTCAAGATACCAAAAATTCATCAGAAGCTATGTTGGCAGTGTTGCCAAGCACGAAAACCGCGAACAGCATATTGATACCACCATCTATCGAAAAAGTATTAAACAATGCCAATGCTCCTATACTGGCTCAATCTTTCTTCTCAGATGGGGTTGTTGCTACAATTCCAGCCGGTACGCCAGCAGTTCAGTTGTCTAGTTATCCAACTCAGGCTTCAATAAGCTTCTCAGTAACTGACGCGCAATTAGTTTCCTTAACAAATTTAAATTTTAAGCACGGACCTTCAGGAAGTGAGTCCAACTTTAGCATAAATTTAACTTACGGTAGTATATTTCCTGGAGCAGGCTCTGAAGAAACGTGGAAAGATGCTCAAGAAATAGCTGAATTGCTTAATAATGGAACAATTAAGACATCTACTGATGCAACACTTCAAAGTCTTGGCATGTATGCAAGTGGAATGAATGGGAACCTTACAATTTCTGCAAAAGAAAATAGTTACTTAACTCCTACCCTGACCGCTGGTACGGCAATAGTTGAAGGAAGTATTACTTCGCCGATTAATGCCTCAGACTTGCATATTTTTACGCGTGAGGGAAGACACATTTCTGGAGTTCCGCTAACGGAAGACGCAATAACAGAGCTTCTCTCAGAGGCCAATGGATTTAATGCTGAAGCTCAATATCGTGGTGACTATTTAAATCAAAGGGAGCCTGGCTATCGTGGAATGAATTTAAGCATGTCTGTGACTGGTGGGGAATATTCTTTAACTACTGGAGCTAATGGGAGCAGCGCAAATGCATTGACTGGGGTTGATAGTTTTCCATTTTCAGCCACTTCTACCTATGATTTAAGTATAGCACTTCCTACAGGAGGGACATTAACCACAGAAATACCAGAAGGATCCTCTGCTGGATTTGCTGCAAAAACTATTAACGCTGAGATGTCAAAGTTAGGTATATCTGCCGAAGCTATAACTGCAATCGCCTTGGCAGATTTTACTTCAACTGGAACTGTAAGTTTTGAAATTGAAGGAAAGAATGATGACCCTATTTCAGTTACTGCATCAGTGGGTCCAGGTACATTAAGCAATTTAGTTGCGGCGATAAATCGAGAAAGTAATGATACAGGAATCACTGCTACTTTAACAAATGACTCTAAGCGCTTAATTCTTCATTCAAAGGATGGAGATGACATCCTTATCTCTTCAGTCTCTGATACTGGGCCATCATTTACAAGTACCTTAATTTCAGAAGATGGTTCAGAAATTTCCTCTCCATCAGTTTTAGGACTGGACTTAGGAAAACAGAATTCGTTTGTAGGCGAACCGCTAGTTAGTTTGCCCGCAGATGGATCCACAGTTGATTTAACATTTAATGGTAAAAGATATAATTTAACAATGACCAACGGCCAGGTTGTGGCTGGGTCACCTTCTGGTACATCTTATGACGATGCTTTAAAAGCATTTTTTGATGATTCTAAAAGATTAAGAATATTTACCTCTAACAATGCTCAAGATCAGAGTATAACTGTCACTCCAGATGTTACGGTTACAAATAACGATGCAGTTGCCAACCTTTTTGGATTAAGCAACGATGAGCAGCGAATAATGGGAAATAAAATTAATGCATTAGAAGGTGCGCGCACATTAAACATTGAGGTTGGTGGCAATGAAGTAGCAATAAGCATCGATAGTTCGGGGAATATTACGCAATCTCCAAATTATGCTGATGTCGATGCCTCTTGGGATGATCCTAGCTCTGAGATACGTCAATTGATTATAAGTTCATCTAATAGTGCAGGTTCTATAAAAGTCATTGAAGGAGCCGATGAAAAAAGCCTCGGTTATGGAGTGGTTTCAGATGCTCGGTTTTCAGGACAAATAAAATTATCAGCTGCGAGTGATTTTAGTATAACTGCAAATTCTGTAACAACTGTTGCTTCACCCAATGCAAATATGGGTGGGCATGTTAAAGTTGAGGGATCTTTAACTGGGGAAACAAAAAAGGTTTCCTACCTTGTAAACAAAAGTGCGGATGCGGCTGCCGAAAGTATTGACGGCCTAAAAGCGATTGCTCCATCCGGTAGCTATTCATTAACCCTACCAAGCGTTGGATCTGGACCATCTTTTTCATCGACGGTCTTGTCAGAAGAATTTGATGACCTTAGTTCGGTGGCAGTGGCACAAAAGCTGGTGGAAAATATAAGAAATCAAGCAGTGCAGGTTTCGTTGTCTGGAGGTACTGCATTAGGAACTATTCCTGAGGATGGTGAATCATTGAAAATTAAATTTGATGATACTCTTTACACTCTTATTATGGAAGATGATGAAATAATAATTTCAGGAGGAGATGAAGCAAGGATAACAGCATATTTTGATTCTTCAAATAGATTGCAGATTTTTGCGGGGGGTAGTTTAGCGGCAAAAAGAATAACAATTCCTGGGGACGATGAAGTTACTGGAAACGCAGAATCAGCTAATACATTTGGGATTAGCACCTCTACAAATAGGGTAGTGGGTAATGCAATCACAGCAACTGGTACTGCCAGAGTAATGACTGTCTCATTAAACGGTACGACCATACAAATCAGCATTGATACTTCAGGCAATATTACAAAAAATCCCAACTCCTCAGATTTAACAGTTGAGTGGGACTCAGTTGCCACTGCCACACGACGTTTGGTGCTTTCAGCATCAAGCTCTCTTGGGGATATTTCATACATTTCAGGTAATGATGAGCAAGACCTTGGTTACAAAATTACAGATACTGTTTTAAGGAGGAAAGATGATGAAATAACTTACCTCGGTTTAAGTGGCCAGAAAGTTGATATTTCTGCTTCAGCCTCCAGTCTAGCAAATCAGACTATCACAATGTCTAATTTGCCAACTGAAGACCTAATTGTGGTCATGACTGGGTCAGGTGCAAGATCGGTCTCTGCAACTTATGACAATCCAGTAAATATAAATATTCAAGATGAGCTAGTTGTTGAGGTTATGAATGATTCTGGAACTTTGCTTGAGGTTTTTGATAAAGACTCAGGTCATTCGATCGCTACGAGGGTTATTGATGATAATGGGAACACAGAAGCTATAGGAATGAATTTTACGCTTAATGGTAAAGGCCAAAAAGGAGATAAATTCTTTATTGCAGAAAATACTGATGGTACAGGTGATGCAAGAAATTTAGGTAAAATTTTAGAGCTGCAAAATTCTGGAATTTCTGGACCCAGTTCTGAGGGCTTTCAGAAAATCTACTCAACCCTAGTTTCAGGTGTTGGTGCTTCAGTTCAATCGGGAGATCTTAGTTTGGCGGCATTGTCGGCTAATAGAGACGCTGCCATGGAAGCGGAAGCAAGTTTTTCAGGAGTGAACTTAGACTCTGAAGCCGCTGCATTATTAGAGTTTCAGCAGGCTTACCAGGCCTCTGCTAGAATTCTTCAAACTGCTCGTGAATTATTTAGGACCCTAATAGATACCATATAAGGAAATATCATGCAGATTAGTACAAAATTATTTAATGACCAACTTGTGCGACAGTTTGGAAAGCTTACGTCAGATGTCCAGTCACTACAAGAGAGGATCGCTACAGGTAAAAACATTTTAAGCTCGTCAGATGATCCAATAAATGCAGTCAACTTATCTGTCGCAAGAGAACAGAAGAATCTTTTAGCAAGATTTGAAGCAAATGGTGAGGCGGCGAGAAGAAGGTTGGATTTAACTGATGGAGCATTAAATCAAATGATTAGTGTTCTTACGCGTATAACGGAGTTAACTACTCAAGCGGCCAGCGGTAGTTATGGTTCTGCAGATAGGGAGGCAATAAAAATAGAAGTTGATGAATTGTCAAACGTATTGATGGAGATTGCAAACACCAAAGATAGTCAAAATCAGAGTCTGTTTGGAGGCTTTAAGTTTAATGGTCAGCCATTTAAAAAGGATGAATCGGATGTGGTGACTTACACGGGAGATCGTGGATCTCATAGAGTTCAAATTTCTGAAAATATGAATGTGGCAACAAGTATTGATGGTGGTACGTCTTTCATGCGGATAAATACTAGAGACGGACGTAAGAGTGTTTTTGATATTATTACTGCAGTGAAAAGTGCAATTACGAATAGTAATAAATTTAAATCACTAGCAAGTGGTGCCGCTGAGGCTCAAATTAGAGTTGTTGCTGATAGAGATCCCAATCAATGGGAATTTAATCTTGAAGGCAGCCTTGGGAGTGTAAAAATTTCCACAAAAGTTGCAGATAATTCTTATACTGACTTAGTATCACAGATAAATTTGAATTCGGGTACAACGGGTATTGTAGCTACATTTGACTCAAAAACGGGTCTAATTAACTTAAAAGATAATACTAATGGTAAGATCGAAATAAGCGCCCTTCAGGTTGAAGGAGAAGATTTCGCAAGTGATAATGTTAAAAATTATATTTCTTTTGATACTTTGGATGGATCTGGGGAATTAATTGGAGAAACTCGCCATATAGCTGATCAAGATCAAGCTTTAAATGGTAGTATTCAAGATTTAAAGCTGTCTGTTGACCATATTAGTAACCAGCAGGCTTTTGTTGGTGCTCAAATTAATAAAGTAGAGCGCCAGGTTGAGATTTTAGCAAATAGACGCATCTCTGTTTCTGAAAGGGTGAGCGATTTGGGAGATGCAGACTTGGCCGAACTTGTTACAAAGCTTCAAGGTTTATTGGTAAGTAGAGATGCTGCTCAGCAAGCGTTTGCAAAAATAGGACAACAGAGCCTTTTTGATTTTATAAGGTAGCTCTAGAGCTATTTTATTAATTTAATATCTCTGTCACCATTGAGAACTGAGCAATTTGTGGTTTAAAATCAACAGTATTTAGATAGTTTTTTTCCTTTAGCATTATTTCTACTAAAGAGTTAAAAGGGCATACCCTCACTTTCCTACCATCAATGATTTGTTGCCAATGTCCTGCCTGATCAAGGCTACAGTTTCCTGAAGAATCGGTAATGATTTCACTTATAATTATGGGTTCAGTTGGAATTCCAATACGATTTAATACTTCAGTGGCCATAGGGACATTTAAGCCTGGCACAGAATGAATCACGCCGTCAGATGATAGTAGGATCGCACTTCTATTTTTTGGTATTCCTTTGAACGACGAAGGAACAAAGAAGAAGAGCTGAGAGTCGGTTCCATTAAATTTTCCTTTGAGGCTTAAAAAGGTTAGTAAAGCAGTTTCGGATGTTAAATTAATGGGTATTTCTTTACTCATTATATAATTTTTTAAGAAATTATTGGGTAAGATTTCTCTCAAAGTATCGCCATCAAAGGCAAAATCATTTTTTAAAATTTCAATTATTTCATTTATATTGAGTGGTAAAGCTGTAAGTTTTTTGCTAGCAAATTCAATCAATGCTTCATTATCATTATTCAGTGCTAAATTCATCAGTTTTAATATTTCTTTAAAGGGTGCTTTGTATGAGCCAAGTAAATTGCCTCGATAAATGGATATTTTTTCACAATTAAAGCCAGTAATAAAAAGTTTACTTTCAAAGTTTTCAAGAGCATTAGCATTCGCAGAGGTTATTGCTTCAAACATATCAAAATTTATGAAAATTGGCTCAAAGTCTTTGAATGCTTCATAATAATGTTGTGCTTTTTCAAAGTATGCCTCTTCTGGTCCTAATAGTGGATTGCCTTGGCGGTCGACTGACGGAACATAAGGGTTTACGGTTGCGTATAATAATTGGTTTATTTTTTCTGAACTGGAAACTTTACAACTTTCGTTTTCAGCATCTTCAGCATATAAATTGCCTTGTATGGATGAGTAGAAAAAGAAGCAAAATAATAGAGTAAAAATTTTGAGCCTCATATAGTTCTCCCTTATTATTTCTATGCTTCCTTTTGCAAAAATTGAACCAATTTTAATTATGGCTTAAATATTGCATCGTTCAGGTACAATTATTAATCTAATGAGGGAAAAATGCTAGACACTGAAAGTCAATCGAAAATTATAGTTGAAGTTTTTTCTGCAGCTATGGATGCAATGAAAAGATTAGGTCTTTCAGATGAAGAGGCATTAAATGGTATTCTTAGCCAGATATCAGTTCAAGTCGACCTTTCCGCTTTAGAGCATGCGATCGAGTTAAATAAAAAGTACCATACTCTTCTTAAGCAAGATTAAAAGGAGCATTTAATTGCTTCAAACTTTTTATTCTTAAGTGAATAAGACTGTTTAAAAAAAGATTTTTCTTAAAAATTTTGTAGTTCATCACTGGAGTTTGCAGCTTTTAGTTCTAAGAATTAAGTTATTGCGCTTTAATTTAATATGATGTGCTAACCCACATTTGTCTGCAACAGTCTTCAAATTTCGTTTCAGCATGGCGAATTTCGCAAAGTTATATTCGTCTGGGAAACCGGTTTTTAAACTGACTATTTTATTTGAATCCAGAATTTATTGTCAAAGAAGGGAGATTGATACATATGACTATTCGATTGTCTATTGCAAATTAATGAGACATAATGTGTGGCAGTAAGAAAGGAAATATTAGAAAATAAATTTTAAGCTTTAATTCTTCTTG
>CACKLF010000015.1 GCA_902600895.1 uncultured Alphaproteobacteria bacterium
TATTAAATTGGGCATAGAATCTGAAATTAATTTCGAGACCCCATTTTTGGTTACTTTTGTATAATCAAAGTCTGGAAAATCAGAAACGATTTTAATTACTACAATCATTTCTTTCAATGCTAGCTTACTTGATATCTTATAAAATGCATATCCCTCCATATCAACAAGTGTATCAGGCTTTATATCTAACACAGGCCTTGAAACGGTTAGGAGTTGAGCTCTTTTAAGTTGAGTTTTCAAAGCTGGGAGTGGAAAAAAAGTTTGACCCGTAACGTCATTAATGATTTTATCCACCAGATAAGCGTCACCAATTGGGCCTTTATAGTATCCTGCAATTCCAATATTGAACCAAAAACTATTTTGTTTTTCTTTGTTTAGTTGACGTAAGAAAATAGTTGCTGCCGCAGTGTTTATAACACCAATACCTGAGATTACCAACCAGATATCTTCATCCATATTCTTATATACACTAAATGGTACGATGCCATGCACAATTTTTAAATTGAAATGATCTATTATTGGCATTGCTTCTGCCTTCAGTGCAATAACCCACATAATTGATGCTTTTGTTGCCTTAATCATGACAACCGCTTGCGTCCAACTAGATTACCGGAAAGTTGCCATTTTTCCAAAAGAGGTTGATACTCTTTCTGTAATTTAAAGTTTTTTCTTTTTTTTGCTCCAGATATTAGAATATTTAACTTGTATATTATTTCCTTTCTCACGAAATCCTTTTGGTCGTTGGATAAATGAGTACAATTAGCTATCTTTAGCAAAGACCTTAATCTATATCTGTCCATTCCCCAAAATTTCTTTGAAAGTTGGTCATTATGACCGCCATATTTCGTGACTAAAAACTCTGTCATGAAGCCTCGCAGTTACTCTTAGCCATAAGTCATAATCTTCACAAACCTCTAAGGTTTCATCGAAATACCCATATTTTTCAAAAATACTATAATGTATAATGACACTACTAGGAGACATGCAGCATCTCTTTAAGCATTTCTCAAAAATGTATCCTCCCCGTTTTTCATGAATGCATTTTTGATTTAAAAATTTTCCATTTCTTATCCAATTTTCGTTGCTATGCCAAATCAACAGTTCCTTATTACTTTGGGATTGGTAATTAAAAAATTTTTCTATTTTTTTTTTGTGCCATTCATCATCCGAATCAAGAAACGCTATCCACTCATTTTTTGCTACCCGTATGCCGGCATTTCGTCCAAAACTGACTCCCTGATTTTTTAAAAAAATATATTTCACCGAAGGAAAGTTTTCTCTTAATAGAGTTTTGGTATCATCAGAAGATCCAGTGTCTACAACTATTATTTCATCTACTTTTCTAGTTTGTCTGAAAACTGAGAGGAGAGCACGATTTAAAAACTGCTCTCTATTAAAGGTTGGTATTACTACTGATATTTTCATGCCATTATCTGCTCATAAACACTCAATCTAGTAACTGTTGGTTTTATAAACTCATTCAACTGCCTACAATTACAACATTACCTTCCAAATTCAATACATATTGCTATACTTTAATCATTAGTAGGGGACTGTCATGAATAATTGCCGGACTGTTTTATTAGCTGGATCAACTGGGACAATTGGAAGAACAGTATTGGCAAATTTACTAAAAAGTGATTATGAGGTAATTTGTCCGGTACGATCCATATCACAGGCTAAAAAAAATAAAATTAATAATAAAGAAAATGTGACTATTGTGGTCATGGATATCTGTGATTCTGGCTTTGTGAAAGAATTTTGCGAGAATTACGAAAGAGTCAATGTAATTATTTCCTGTATTGGTAGTAGAAATGGAACCTTAAAAGAATCCAGAGAGGTTGAATTTGAAGCAAATATGAACTTGCTTGAAGTTGGAGAAAAATTACAAGCTGAGCAGTATATTCTTCTATCTGCAATATGCGTCCAAAAGCCTAAGCTGTTATTTCAAAAATATAAACTTAAGTTTGAAAAAGCCCTAAAAGAGTCAAAAATCAACCATACCATCATCAGACCAACCGCATACTTTAAGTCCTTGTCTGGGCAAATTGAACGAGTCAAGAGTGGCAAAAGATTTATAATATTTGACCAAGGATTAACTAATTGGTTTAAGCCAATTTCCGAAAGAGATCTCTCTCTTTTTATCACAAAAAAAATTTTAAAAAAAACTGCTTATGGAAAAGTATTTTTAATTGGAGGTCCCGGCCCCGCAATAAATCCAAGAGAACAAGGTAAATTACTTTTCAAAGCAGCAAATATGTCTGAACGTTTTCTTTCATTGCCGAGTTACTCTTTTAAGATCTTATTATTTACTTTGGGGCCATTCGGTATTTTTTCCCAGAAAATAAGAGATTTGAAAGAATTTCTGAGAATAGCTTTATATTATGCTACTGAGTCAATGCTTGTCTGGGATGAAGAGGATAGAAATTACACTGATAAAAAAACTCCGGAGTTCGGCAATGATACCCTTGAAGGGTTTTACGAAAAAGTACTTAAACCAAGCACGAAAGGAGTTGAATTACCAGATAGAAAACTCTTTGGCTAAAAATAATATTCATTAATTTCTCATGTATATCTTTTCAAAATTAATTTTTGTAAACACATTTTATCTCAAAAATTTTTTGTAGTAGATCTGATTCTACTTACTACTTCCCATAATAATCTGTCTAAGTATTTTATTTAGGGAGGTAGTTCCCTTTTGAATTCTGATGGTGCTTACACGAAACAGTAAAATGTATGTGATAACAAAGAATAGTGAGAAAGAACAACTACTGAAAAACAAAATAAAGCTATTTTCAGGGAAAGATAACGCGACTAAAATCGGGACAAAAGATAAAGGCAATATTAAAGCAGTAGAAATTGGGTTGGAATATTCTCTTCCAATCTTTTTCGATGAAAGATTTTCCACTGCTCTCATAATCACGTGATGCATATGCATCATATCCGGTCGATCAGATGCCTTTCTTTTGATTTTTCGCCTTATTATAGAATGTATAGTCTCAGTAACTGGCCAAAATAAAATTAACAACAAACACCATCCAGAAATTTCTGGATGCCTATACTTTAGCGTTATCAAACATATCCCAATCAAAAGTCCAAATGTATATGCTCCCGTATCCCCTAAAAATATTTTCCCAACAGGATAATTCAGAAAGAATAAACCGGACATTACTGCTAACATTGACAGGGAAATTATTTTAATGCTTGGCTCTGAATAGGTAGTACTTAAAGATAATATAGCTCCTGAAACTAAAATAATTATGCCCGTAGCGAGCCCGTTCATTCCGTCGATCAAATTAAATGAATTCAATAATCCAACAAGACAAAAAGCCGTAAAAGCTAAAGCAAAAGGCTTATAGGTGAGCAAAAAATCAAGCACAGGCACATCAGCCTGATAAACCCAAATACCTTTAAGATAGAAAAAAAGGCTACAGCTAATGAATCCTATAGTTAATCTAAATTTAACATTTGTGTGAACACCTATGTCCTCTAAAAGTCCAACAAAAATAATAGGAGACAGTACAAGTACTAGCTCATAATCAAGCGGTATGTTCACAATGGTCAAAGTTAGCAACATCGCTACAATTGCTGAGAACCCTCCAAGTCGTGCAGTCGGCTTGAGGTGCACCGACCTTTTTTCTCTTAAACTGTGGTCATTTAACTTAAAGAGTCTGAAAAAACCTGCAGTGAGTGCCGAAAAAATGAAGCTTAATGGCAAAGCAAAAAAAACTATTTGCAGATCTATATCAAAACTTTCCATTAAATGTTTCCAATTAATAGTTGCCGAATAATGGTAAGGGCAAACCCAAATTCAACAAAAGGCTCATTAATGCCACACGATCGTCATAATTATACCCTTCACTATGAAATTTTAAAGTTCATATACGTAAAACAACTAGTACAAAAATATGCACAGATTTGTGTATTCAGTCTACTTATTCTACATTTAATTTAAAGACAAAAATATCGAAAAGTACTCTTGCTAGCCGTATCAGATTGAAACCGGATTTGTACGCAGAAAACCTAAACTTGCATGGAGCTTACCAAAAAGTAACCCCAAGGCAAAAGATCTATCTAATGGAACTTTTTCTATCTCCAAGAATTGAAAGTGCTAAAATTATTGGTAAAACACCATGAAAAGAGGCGAGTAAATCATGCCATAAATAAAGGTTAGTCATTCCTGCCAAAATACTATAACAGAAAATAATAACACCAAATGTTATGTTTTCAGAATTCTTTTCCTTGCTGAAGAAAATAATTAGAATAGGTAGAAATAAAAAAACAAGAAAAATGAACAAGCCCACCAAACCACCGGCTATCAGATGGTTTAGTAAAGAATTATGAAGATGCGTATACGATCTATTAGAGAAAAAATCATTCCTATTTTGTACCTCAAAATAAATTCTGTCATGTCCAAATCCAAAAAATGGTTGATCAAAAAATGTTCGCAGTGCTGTACTATATAACTCTATACGTGTCTTTACTGAATCATCAGAATAATGAGTTTGGTCATTCTCAGAAAAAATCTGATGATACCCCAAATAAATCCTTTTGAGAGAGGAGTTGGACTCGATGAGGTAAAGCCAATTCTCCCAATTAAAACTGTAAGTAAAAAAAGCTAACGTCACTAATAGTATGGACAGCATAATCAAGTTGGTTTTGAAATTCCGAGCTACTATGTCTTGCCATAAAATTATCAAGGAAATAACTAGAAGAATTAAGAATTGCAATTGAGCTCCCCTACTTTGGCTCCAAAATATTATAACTAAAGCGGTCGATACTATTGCAACCCAAGTTAAAATACGAAATAAAATAGTTTTTTTTGAATATCCAATAATACCAAAAAAACTCAAAGCGACCAACATAGATGAAAAAGGTAAAGGGTTGCCCGAGAATAAAGATAATCGACCATAGATTTTTGTATACTCGGCAACTGTCTTTCCGTTCAATTCAAAATCCAGTGGAAAGAGATATAAGTAACAAGCTAGGCCAACCGAAAGTAAAACACCAAAGGTACTTAATGAACTGACTAAGTGGAGGTTTATGTTTGTATTTTGCCAATTAATAGCTAGACAAATAGGAATAAAGCATAGGATTGGTAAATTTGGAGCCATAGACAAGAATGCATTATTTACTCCACTATTGAAGGAACCATTCAAAAGGAAATACCCTATATACAACGAATAAACCCATGCAATTATTTTCAATTCAAATGGAACTATGCTGACCCTTCTAAAAAATAAAATGATTATACAAATAATTCCTAGCAAGCACGATAAAATGGTAATAGCAGATCCAAATACCGTACCAAAAGCAAAAATAAATAAAATCATGAGATCGCTATAAGAAAATCCTTTAATTGGATTTATGGACGATAGAAACATAAGTAATTCCAAATAAGCCTGAAAGGTTTGTAATTTAAAGAAATTCAAAATGGAACTCTATATAAAGATCCTAGCTGAAAACTAAACAAAATCAAATACAAATACCGGAACGCTTGGAGTGGTTTAAACTGTATAATTTACTTTAAGTTATTTTATAGCTAAAAATCATTTTTAATAAACTTTATTCATTTTAATGGCTTAATTTAAAAGGAATGTTTTCTCTATTTTCCCATTTAATATAAAAATCTAAAGCGTTGGTTTAAATCAACCCTGCACTTAGGCAGCTAAAAGGACATTAGAAAATAAAATTTTATTTTTAATGGTCTTCCATTCTAAAGGAATGATGATAGTTTGAGAATAAATACGGAAATTTTCTGCAATGCAGCCTATAAGAAAAATAAAAAAGGATAAAATATGAATGATAATATTTCTGATGATGAAATTAATTTGTTAGAAATTTTAAAAGTGTTATGGGACGGCAAATGGATCATTGTTATGTCTGCTTTGATTGCTTCATTATGTGGAATGCTTTACGTGGACTCACGAGAAAAGAGCTACAAGGCATCAATATATTATTCCGTCCAAATGCTTCCTCCGTTTTTTAACAAGGATGTGGTAGTTGCAGATCTAGAAAACTCATTCTACACCAAAGCTAGTTTCGAAGAGTGGCAAATAGACAATAAGCAATCAAAATTTTCCTTCACAGATATTAGTCCCACAACTGTATTAGACGGTGTAGAAGTATCAAAAAACGAGGGTAGTAGGATTTTCAAATTTCAATCAGGCAAAAAAAAGAACGCATTAGAAATTAAAAGCAGCGACCTCGTTTTGTTAGATCATTTTTTTTCTTACCTCTCTTATAATAATACCAAGATTACTAATGCATATATAAATAGAGCTTACGAAGAACTTAATATCATTGAAACTCGTTTGGAAAGTTTTTCGGCTACATATAGCTCCAATTTAACCCAATTATTGACCCTTGATAGATATATAAAAACAGCTCAAAATGGATTAGAAGTATTCAAAATTCATCGCCCTACAATACCCATTGCAATTAGCATAAATTCATCTGTCATACATTCTTTATCATTAGTTTTTGGAGTATTTTTTGGAGCAACATGTGCTCTGATAGCTGCTGTTATTAGCAAACGTAAAGTGACTTAAATAGCTAATTGAAAAATTCTTCGTAACAATGATTTCCAGAATTTCTATGGAGGTATTATATTTTTTTTGTGCGAATTTACTGATCTAGGGTGCGCCTTACTACAATAGTAGGTAGAGGCTTTATCTACTCAAATCTGATATGGCTTCCAGACCCGCCATTGGAGGGTAAACTTTCAAGGGCTATTGCCTGAATATTGCCATGTAGATTTTCGATACCGTGATTAGAATTTTCAATCAACACCACTCTTTCTTTCAAAAGTTTAAAGATTGAGTGTTTTTCCTTTTGTAATTGATCTTTCATTCTAAATATTGGAGCCATCATCTTTTCAACCTTAATTGGCAAATTCAGGGCTCGCAAGAAAATCATACATTACATAGGCTTTCCCTAACGTGCATTTTCCTTAGCTTTAGTTCTAAGAATATGTATCAGCTGTTGTCTAAAAGATATAATCAAAAATGATATTGATGAAACCACAAATCTTAACTCCATCCCTCATATGGGCCTTACCATTTATCAGTAGGCATACTCGTTATAATATGGACAGCGATTTGAGCACCTTCATGGTGCATATCTGACTTCAATTTTGCTGCCCAATCAGCACCAATATTCTTTGAGTCTTTACTATTCATAATGAATGTATTTAAAGAAGTAAGCATTAACTAGATTCGCATAGTGAAATTAAGTTCTTGGATGTATAGGACTGAGTTATAAATTATTCATCCATTGCCTGTCACATTCCTATCACAACGGCAACTGAAACCTTGAAGGATTCCTATTTCCGGTGCACGCTTTTCCAATATAAAAACGAAGGTGTGACAGGTGTAATTAGTTATTTATTTGAGGATTGTGGTGCCCGGGGGCGGATTTGAACCACCGACACGAGGATTTTCAGTCCACTGCTCTACCCCTGAGCTACCCGGGCATCCACAGAAAAGAGTTCTAAGCTAAGACGAAAGGAGTGTCCATAGTTTTTACATGAATGATATCGGTGCTAAAGGCAAATATTTATCTACTTTGTCCTTTTTTTATATACGCTCTCAATTCTCTGTACATCCTGAGGATTATTGAGTTCCCAAAACTCCTCCACATCGGATAAAACCTCAACGCATTTTACCAGGCTTCCATTCTCAAGAAAGCGTAACTGTTCAAGACCTTCCACTGTTTCTAACTTTCCCTCCGGCCAGCCCAAATATGCGTGCAAAAGCTCTGGCCGATAGGAATAAACACCAGCATGGTGAAAGATTGGAACCTCTGCAATCATTCCCATTTTATTCATATCAAAAAAAGGTATTAACTCTTTGGAAAAATACATCGCAAATCCATTACTGTCAAAGACTACTGTAGTACCCCCAATCAATCCATTTTCTCTATCTTGCCTAAAACGCATATAACCATTTTTTGATAATCTCAAAACTGGCGTAGCCATCTCAACATCAGAATTATCTATCATTTCGTTAACAAGCGCTTCAATAAATACTGGTGGAGTTAGCGGGGCATCACCTTGCAAGTTCACAATTAAATCTGCTGTTATCCCCATATTACTAACTGCCTCCGCACACCTTTCAGTGCCATTTTTACAGTTTTTGGAAGTCATAATCACATTTCCACCAAATTTTTCAACTTCTGATGAAATCCTTACGTCATCAGTAGCTACAAAAATGCTATCCACTCTTTTTACTGCTTTTGCGGCCTCCCATGTTAATTGTATCAATGTTTTTTTTAATCCCCCACCCAAATCTATTTTAGCTAAGGGTTTTCCTGGATATCGGGTTGACTCGAAACGAGCTGGAATAATAATTGCTGTCTTCATAATACACCTTCTAATAAAAATTATTTTATCATGCCAAAATTTTGGAATAAAATTTACATTGGTAAAAATTAGACTATGAGGTCAGTTCAGCTTACTTCCAGGTTTTTCCATTGAGGGCACCCGAGTATTTTCTTCGCTAGAAATACTGTACGATCCTGTTATCCATTTTCCCAAGTCTATATCCCTACACCTTTTAGAACAGAAAGGATCATTCTGTTTATCAACATATCGATCACAAATCACACACTTTTTTTTTCTAACCATGATTCTACCCTAATTCTTTCTTTTTTTCTATTGAGTTCCAAATTACCTGCTGGCGTCCAACCTACTATTTGAGTCTTAACCGGATCATCAAGCAAATGCCGAATTAGGACACTAACTATTTGTTGCCTATCTAGCTTAGCTAGAGGAGCAAAGTCTATATATATCAATCCACCCAAACCCCTCATTCTTAGTTGTCGAGGCAATTCAATCATTGCTTGTCTATTTGCTTCAATAGCGGCATTCTTATCAGTATTGCTAGCAGTATTTATATCTATTGAAACAAGTGTGGTTGTTTGTTCAATAATCATATTTCCCCCTCCACTCAATTGTACTACTTCTTCCGTTAACTTAAAGATATGCTCCCATAGCCCATAACTTTCAAAACATCCCTTAGTATTAATAATATTATCATCTGTTACAAAAGACCATTCCGCTATCGCTCTATCCTTCGCATTATTCCCTTCAAAAATCATATTAGGTCTGCTATTTGAGTGCTTCATCAGGCCCTTGTACTTTGCCAAACTTAAGTTGAGTTCTTCAACAATCTCAGCATCGGTTAAATTTTTCAATGAACCTCTTAATATTACACCCATGAGTCCTTCTGCAATTATTTTTTCTATGACATTTTCCTTCAAGCTTAATATTCTTTGATTAGTAGAAATACTTTTTGATAAACTGATTTTTGAATCATTTACCTTGAAAATAAAATACTTATCCTTCAATAATATGTCAGTGGAAAACAAAGCAAGTTTACCCTTATCTGGAGTATTTACACATTGAACGCATAATTGGTCTCCAATTTTTAAATTTTTAGTTTTTTTAATAAAACCTTTAAAGTTTTGACCAAGTTCAAGTATAAAACCATTTGCTCCTTTTAATTCTCGATCTAGTCGAGCAAAAAAAATAGAATGATACTTTGGAGTATTATTTGTATCTTGCTCTTCTAAGGGATCAGCGAACAGATCTGTCAATATTTTATCTCGCATTAAGACACAAATGTTCCGTTTCCCTAATTGCTCAATTAAGATTTTGTACTTCGAACTCACTGCTTAAAAAACCTTATAGCCTAAACCAGAAAGTAAATTTACAGTTTCTAAAACAGGCAAGCCCATTACATTCGAATAAGAGCCATTAATTTGTTTAACAAAGCGTGCAGCTAATCCTTGAATTGCATAACCCCCTGCTTTTCCCTTCCAATCATCATAAGACAGATAAAAATTTAATTCCTCGTGACTTACTTGTTTAAATTTAACGATGGTACTTACGGTCTTAAATCTTGTTATTCCCATATGCGAGACTACAACAGTACTAAAAACTCTATGTCTTCGCCCAGAAAGCCTTTCGATATGGTTTTTTGCTTGATCTATATTTACAGGTTTACCTAATACTTTGGTGCCCAATACTACGATTGTATCA
The DNA here is from genome assembly GCA_902600895.1 of uncultured Alphaproteobacteria bacterium. Classification (GTDB taxonomy): domain Bacteria; phylum Pseudomonadota; class Alphaproteobacteria; order Rhodobacterales; family Rhodobacteraceae; genus CACKLF01. The sequence continues at coordinate 10,043 of CACKLF010000015.1, forward strand.
GCACTTAAAATGTAATCCTGTTTACTTCTATCTATCGATAGGTTCTTCTCTAAAGCAATGCGTTTAACGTATTTTTCTGGTTTCTCGTTTTTTTGAATGCTCTCATCAACATTAGGAGCAATCACTTCATCTGGTCTCATTCCGACCTGCTTAAGAATTTCTAAGCGCCTTGGACTTGAAGAGCCAAGAACTAACATACTTTTACTTGTGTCGGTAATTTATTCGACCTTTTGAAAGGTCATAAGGAGTCATTTCGACTTGCACTTTATCACCAGCAAGCACTCTAATACGGTTTTTTCTCATTTTGCCAGCAGTATGAGCGATTATTTCGTGACCATTTTCTAATTCCACCCTGAAAGTCGCATTTGGCAATAACTCTTTTACAATACCTGGAAATTCTAAAAGTTCTTCTTTGGCCATTAGCCCTCCATTATATGAGCAATTTGCATCTTTATCAAAAAAACTTCAAGAGAAATATTTTATTTTGATAAATTTGTGTTTCTTGGACCAAAGTAACTAATGAGATGTTGGGAAATCTCGTCTCTAATTTTTCTGTAATTTTCTAACTCTTGCTCTTTTCTAAGATGATACCTATTCGGCTCAGTGATTTCCCAATAAATTACCTTTACAGCATAACTTCTAGTAGCAGCCATGACCTGTTTTTTGGAAGCTGTAGACAAGGCCACTACTAAATCAAAACTATCTATTGGATCGCCCCAATCATGCATATCTAAAAAAGACCTTGGTTGGTGCTTTGCCAATGTCACTCCAATTTCTTCACAGACAGTGATGGCAAATCCATCGATTTCAAGGTCATTTACTATACCGGCAGATTGTATAAAAAACTTTTTCCCGTAGTATAATTTTGCAAGACCTTCAGCCATTGGAGAACGAACTGCGTTATGATCGCAACAAAATAAAACTGAATGTGGTGCAGTTCTTATCATTTTATTCCCTGAAATAAAGTGAGCAAATTAAGGTAAATAGTCTTCTTGCGGTAGGCAAATCAGTTGCGATTTTTCCGGCTAACCTTTCTAAAACTATTTCACCTCCTTGGTCATGTATACCCCTTCTTGCCATATCAATGGCCTCAATCTTTCCTGGAGGCAACCGCTTTACCGCGTCAAAATATTTGTCACAAATATTGAAATAATCATTTATTGTAGTCTTAAGTGGATTAAGAGAGAGAAAAAACTCAAAACCCTTACCGCCTCCTTTGGGGTCATAGAGAGATAATATCAGCCTCGTACCTCGTACCGCTACCAATAATGCGAAAGGACCATTAGCATTTAATCCATTATCAGGGTTATTTGAAATAGAGAAGGTATTGCTTTCAAGAAGATCAAATATGGCTAATCTTCTTTCTTGTTCCACTTCTGGAGTTGGAGGAGGTAACCCAGTATCATCAAGATCAATTGAAACTATGGGATTACTTACAACCATTCCAATTTATGATAGTTTATTAAATTTCATGTCTGGGTAACTTTTCTGTTTTTGACGGGTAAGCATTACTGATGTCTTGTAGGAAAACTTCTAGATACTCTACCTCAAGAATAATTTCCAAGCCAACAGAAAAAATTAATCTTACTTGATTTGAGCTTTTTAGTTCATCATAGCTTATATTTAAAAGTGAAAAATACTTACTCCCATCCTTTGGGCTGAAGCCGCGACTTTTCACTGAATTTATCCAGCGAAAAAGAAGAATAGATTGTGACCTTAATGGGCTATCTCCATTGCTGATATTTTCCTGAGTCGCTTCCCACATCATTCGATTTATTATCATTGAAAATATTTTATCTTTTCTGTGCCACTTCATATTACTTGTCACACCTACTGAGTCTTGGCACAAGGTGGAGATGACCTTGAGATCTTTAATAGTCTCAGCAAATAGTTTGAGTTTTTTATTTTTAGTCATGGTCATTATCTTTAAATTTTAATCGGCTCTATAAATATTCACTCCACATTTAGCTAATTTACTTTCAATATTCTGATATCCACGATCTAGATGATGCAAGCCGTCAATAATGGTTTTACCCTCAGCCGCCAATCCAGCCAATACTAAGGATGCCGCAGCCCGCAAGTCGCTCGCCATAACAGGAACCCCTCTGTATTGTTTAACACCAGAAATAATTGCTTTTCGACCCTCAATTGAAATACTTGCTCCCATTCTATTTAGCTCAGGAGCGTGCATGAACCTATTTTCAAACACATTTTCCGTAATTGTTGAAGTGCCTTCCGCAAGACCCATTACAGACATAATTTGTGGCTGAAGATCAGTTGGAAATCCTGGAAACGGACTAGTTGAAACATCTACCGCTTTTATCTTATCATCTCGTCTTACTACTCTTATAGTTCCATCCTTTTTGTAAAAATTTAACCCCATTTCTTCTAATTTTTTTATATAATTTATCTCTTGGCCTAAGCCAGCGCCCTCTAAATAAATCTCCCCTCCTGCTATCGCAGGCGCAAGCATAAAGGTCCCTAATTCAATTCTATCAGCCATAATTGTATGGGTAGCACCACTTAACTCGGAAACTCCAGTAATACTTAACTCTTTTGTCCCTTCACCGATGATCTTTGCTCCCATTTTTCTTAAACATACACATAAATCGATAATTTCGGGCTCACAGGCTGCATTTGAGATGGTGGTTCGTCCAGAAGCCAATGTTGCTGCTAATATAATATTTTGAGTTGCTCCAACAGAAACGAACGGAAATTTAATCGCAGCACCTTGTAAACCATTTTTTGCCTCGGCGAACACATATCCATTGTCAATATAAATGTTCGCTCCCATAGCCTCTAAACCCTTTAAATGTAAATCTATTGGTCTAGAACCAATGGAACAACCGCCAGGTAGTGCAACCTTGGCAATTCTTCTTTTTACAAGCGTAGGGCCAAGTACAATGATTGAGGCTCGCATTTTCCGAACTATTTCATAATCTGCAGTAAAATTGTGACTATTTTTTGCTCGCAGATTTAGTACTTCAAGGTCTTTATCAAAGTAAATTTCAGTTCCAAGGGAAAACAAAAGTTCTTGCATAGTTATTACATCTGATAGATTAGGCACGTTATTTAATAAAAGCTCATCATCAGTCAAAAGAGATGCAGTCATAATCGGCAAAGAAGCATTTTTTGACCCACTGACTTTTATAGTTCCAGATATATGATTTCCACCATCTATTATAAGCTTTGCCATTTAATATTTTACTACTTACCAATAGACTTCTTATTAATAACTATCTTCATATCTTTTATTTGCTGCTTTCGCTTTCTTAAGTTGTCCCGCAATGCTTTTGACTTTCCATAAAAACTCTGATTGTTTTTTTTTTTCAATGCGTCCTCACAAAATTTAAAGTGTTGTCAGTTAATATTATATTCTTGAAGAATATATATATTTCTTTAGAAGATGAAAGAGAAAGTATTTACCAAGCTGCTGTAGCTCAGTGGTAGAGCACTCCCTTGGTAAGGGAGAGGCCGCGAGTTCAATCCTCGCCAGCAGCACCACGTGCAAACATTTTTAAAACTAAATTTTTATTTACTTAACGACTAGTAATTTATACCATAGGGTGATGTTTAAATATTTTGTTATCCTATTGTCCCTTACCATGCCCACGGTCAATTATGCTTACGCAAATATGTATGGGGGCGTAAGTGCAGATTACGGTTTGCCTCACAGCGGAAGTGAAAGGCTCCACGCGTCAATTATTCTTGGAACTCGCATTGAGAGTGGAGTTTATTCATACGGTGGCGAACTTGATATTGGCACAAGCATTGACAACACTGTTGACTATACAACATTTAGGACGAGATTTTTATTGGGTTTACCTCAAAAAACTTTTGAACCAGTATTTGGCCTGGGAAATACCATCTATATTGATAATGGCAGTAGTTACTCAAGTGTTAACATTTCAGGTGGTATTGAGTTGGCATACTCTGATAAATCGCTTCTCCGTTTTGAAGCGATAAGAGATTTCAATGCAAGTCATACTACACCGGTAACCGTAATAAGGTTTGCAATTTTGGTACCGTTCTAGGCTCACAAAAACTCTCCCAAAGGTAGACCGTTTGTTAATTATATTCTAAACCAAATCTTTAAATTCCCAATGGATCGAATAAGATCCAAGAATTTTTTTGACCTTATCTTTTTCTTCTTGAGCACCACTCACACAGGCAACCAGTCCAAGTTTTTTATCATCTTTAACAATTTCGACGTTTGCTGGCAAACTGTCACTCTTAAAGTGCTCATTCAAAACCCTTTTAATTGCCATCTTCCTTAGCTCTGGCTTGAAAATCTTTCCAACGTTCGTCAAAGGCATCTCACTTAGCACCTCGACATATTTTGGTCGAGCAGCATGCTCGCCAATTGCCTTATTCGCAAAACCAAAAATATCTTCTCCAGTAGCTCTAGATCCATTTACAAGCTGAACATATGCACAAGGAACTTCACCAGATTTAACGTCAGGCTGTCCAATAGCACCCACCGCTACAACGTCTTCATGCCCTGCAATAGCATCTTCGATTAAGGAAGGGTCAATATTGTGACCTCCACGGATTATTAAGTCTTTTGCTCTTCCCGTCAGCCAAAGGTAACCATCCTTATCAATCCTTCCTAAATCTCCAGTTCGCATAAATCTGTCATCAGGATAGAGGCCTTTGTTCCTACTTTCATCAGTGTAGGTTCCATGCAAAGTAACGCCGGGATTGACTACACAAACCTCACCAACTTCACCCACAGCACATTCCTTCTGAATAGAACCATTATCATTACAGACTAATATTTTTATCTCAGTATACGGATAGGGAAGTCCCACTGAGCCAATCTTTTTTTCGCCATCTGGAGGGTTTACAGATATCAAACAGGTGGCCTCTGTCATACCATACCCCTCAATTATTTCGACTCCTGTAGCTTCTTGAAATCTTTTAAATAGTTCAACAGGTAGTGGAGAAGAACCACACAAAGCGTACCTAAGAGTGCTAACATCTGCATCTACTTTATACTGCATCAATTGAGTTGCAGCAGTGGGAACCATTACAAGAAAAGTTACCTGCCACCTCTCTATCAACTTCCAAAAATTCTTAAAGACTCCATCGCCACGATAGCCTTGCGGTGTTGGCATAACCATATGGGAACCAGAAGATATACAAGTCATTAAAATTGGATATGCTGCAAATACATGAAACATTGGAAGTGGACAGATAAGGCAATCATTCTCCTTCATTATAAAATGAGCATTTGTCCAACCATTGAAGAGCATACCATAAACACGATGCTGAGCTACTTTCGGCATACCAGTAGTACCACCAGTGTGAAAGAGGGCTGCAACTCTATCCTCTTGAGTATCTTTAAAACTTAAACTTCCAGAACTCTGAGCCCACATTGCATCCCAAATTGATACGACTTTTGCGGAATGCTTTCTATCAATCTTGGGGCGAGCTATTTTAGCAATCAATGACTTTAATCCAGAGAGATATCGAACTAGATCTACTTCAAATACTGTTTTAACATTTGGAGCACCCTGAAGTGCCTCGTTTACTTTTTGAGAAACATCTGTCTTTACCATGGGAGCTAGCGTCACAATAGCTTTCGCCCCAGTTTCTCTCAAAATTGCACTGATTTGCTCAGACGATAGAAGTGGATTTATTGGGTTAACAATACCATTCACTGAACCTGCCAAGAAAGCTAAAACGGCTTCGTTACAATTAGGTAATATGTAAGCGACTACATCTTTTTGACCTATGCCTACGGCACGAAATGCATTTGCTAGCTTTGTAACCTGATCTAAAAGCTCTTTCCACGAATATGTCTCAAATGATTTTTTTGCACCAGACTCTAACTGGAATGTGATTGCAGGTCTGTTTGGGAATTTTAGTGCCGTTTTAAGCAAGCAACTATATATTGTTTTTTGATCTAAGCGTTCGGTAAAAGGCATTTCGTTATTTACGGCCTTTATATCGCCGAGAGTGGCAAACTTACCCATGAGAAACCCCCCAAATAATTAGTTAAACTCTATCGAAATTTTCACACAAATCAAGTAAAAGGACACGCCTCATAATATTAAAGGCTAGAGGAGTATCTGAAATTTTTAAGAACTAGTCAGAAAATTGAAGTTTGGCTAGCTTAGCGTATAATCCGTTTTCTTTTACAAGAGATGAGTGTGTTCCAATTGCTACAATTTGTCCTTCGTCCATAACCACTATTTTATCAGCTTTCTTTACTGTAGATAATCTATGAGCAATAATAAGAGTAGTACGATTTTTAGATAATTTCTCAACTGCTCGCCTTATTGATAGTTCACTTTCCACATCAAGTGACGAGGTAGCCTCGTCTAGCAATAGGATGGGAGCATCTCTCAAAATTGCCCTCGCAATTGCAATACGTTGCTTCTGACCTCCAGACAACATTATTCCTCTTTCTCCCACATAAGTATCATAACCGTTAGGGAGGTTGGTAATGAAATAATGTGCATCTGCAGCTTTTGAAGCCTCTCTGACTTCCAGGTCACTCGCACTGCCACGTCCAAACCTGATATTTTCAGCGGCTGTTGACGCAAAAATTTCTACATCTTGTGGAACTAGTGAAAATAGCTTCCTTAAGTCATTTTTGGAAAGCTGGTTAATTTCGTAACCATCCACCTTGATACTCCCATGTGAGGCATCATAAAATCTAGTTAGGAGCTTGAAAATAGTTGTCTTTCCAGCTCCTGACGGGCCCACGAATGCAACAGTTTCGCCAGGAAAGATTTCAAAGCCTACCGATTTGAGAGATTTAGAGTCCTTCTGCATCGGATAAGTGAATGAAACATTCTCAAAACACACTTTGCCTGCGACGCTACCTTGTATTTTGATTGGATTTTCAGATTCTTTAATTGGATCCTTTAACTCCAGAAGCTCAATCAATCGTTCAGTAGCTCCAGATGCCCTTTGTAACTCACCATAAATCTCAGAAATTGCCGCGACACTTCCCGCCACAAGAACAGAATAAATAATAAATTGCACTAGTTCACCAACAGTCATAATTTCCAAACGAACGTCTCGAGCACCAATCCAAAGTACTCCAACTATTCCACTAAAAACTATAATAATGATCAATGCTGTAATAATACTCCTGACAAAGATTCTATCCTTTGCCTTCTTAAAAGCCGTTTCGGTTAAAGAGTCAAAAAATCCTATTACAGTACTCTCATAAGTGTTTGCCTGCACAGTTTGAGCCGCTCTTAACATCTCTGAGGCCACCCCAGAACTATCAGCAATTTTATCTTGACTCTCCTTACTTAATCTTCTCAGAGTTCTTCCCAACATTAACAGTGGTAAAATAATAACTGGAACTAGAAGAAGAACTAGGCTACTCAATTTGATTGAAGTATAAATCATCAAAATGATCCCACCAATGAATATTAGAACATTCCGCAAAGCGAATGAAACTGATGAGCTAACGACTGAAAGTATAAGTGTGGTATCCGTAGTCAGGCGAGACAAGACCTCACCAGTTAGTATATTTTCAAAAAATTGTGGGCTCATTTTAATCACGCGGCTAAAAACTGCAGATCTAATATCTGCAACAATTCTTTCACCTATGCGCGTAACCAAATAGAACCTGAGTGCAGTTCCTAATGCAAAAAAACTAGCAATCAGGATTGCAAAAGAAAAATATCGATCCATCAAAACAGTTGAACCTTCGTTAAAGCTATCCACGACGTAACGCACGGCTATAGGGATGACAAGAGAAATTGCCGCAGTAATCAACAATACAATAGAGGCAAAAGCTATTCCTACCCAATATTTTTTTATAAATGGCGATAACGCCATCAATGATGATATTTTTTTGGATGATTTCCTATTGTCAGTGGCACTTTTAAAGTCGTACTCTAACGAACTTTTTGTTCCAGTAACATTACTCGACATTTCGCTATTATTGGTTGAACTAATTTTAACCTCCAATGTATTTTATTTATCTTTAAAAGCTCAATAAGACATCAAACTTTTTTCTACAGGCAAAAAAATTAAACTAACTTGTTTCGGACTACGTACGGAAATAGTCTTGGAAGTGTAGATATAATAATGGAATAAAAAAAGTTAAGCCCTATTGCACTATCAAAAAATTTCAAAAAAACTTCACACACTTTGCTTAGGGCTTTTTTGCGCTAAAATGATGAGGGCAATGTTCACCGGAATCTATAACCTTAATCATAGCCTTCCAAGTATCAATTGAATATTGAATATATTCTTTAGAGGTAAGTTTTTCATATTCGGATCTTTTCCTCCCAGATAAATCCTCTAGCTCCATTCTAGCCTGTTTTGCATACCATTGATTTCTACTTCTTAAGTTTATATTTATAAAACCAGCTGCCTTTAGAGCTTTTTCATATCTTGAAGGCGAGGCCATTCCAAAATCTAGATCTTCAAGCTTTAGATAAGCTTTCATATTGGCAGAGGGCTCTGAGTCATGAGAGGTTAGCCAATCAGAAGCTAAGAAAAATCCACCAGGCTTCAAAATTCGAAAAACCTCTGAAGCTAGCTCCTCTTTATCATGAATATGCACTATCGAGTCTTTTGAAAAGACGATATCAAAGTTTTCACTTTGTAAAGGAAAAGTCCCAGGCATAATTTTTTTGATTTCGATTCTATCTTCCAAATTATGCTTAGCTACTAAAGCTTTTGATCTGAGGCAAGGAGCATCCTCAACATCGACCCCTAAAACAAATTCAGCTTTAAATTCTTTAACCAAATCAATTGTAATTCCACCGGATCCACAACCAATATCTAGGATATTTTTTTTAGATATATCAAAATTCTTTAGAATTTCACGGACCTCCCCTATACCTCCAGGAGACAGGTATCCTTCACCCCATAGCATTTCTAGAAATTTCAAATGGTCATCATTATAGTGCTGATTGTTTTCTTCTTCCAAATTCCTTATCCTTAACTTACTGATTAATTGTAGATTAAATTCATGCGTACCGTTTTACAAGGAACAATTCAGATGCTCAACATATTTGGTAAGACAATCAATCAAGTTTTTGATGAAGCAACAGTAAAGTGGCCAGACAAACCTTTTCTGTGCTCTCCAAAAAAGACTGACTCAGACCTTATTGAATTATCTTTTCAGCAAGTAAGCCAGTTTGTTAAATCGTGCTCTTATGAACTGAAACTAGCTAATTATGGATATGGCCATCGAGCTGCTTTATTAACGGGAACTAATACTAATCACTATATTTTTAAACTGAGCTTTAATAGGCTGGGCATGTCGTGCGTGCCGATTAATCCTGACTTTACAATTTCAGAAATTGTCTACTTACTAGAGGACAGTTCTACTAGTTTGGTTGTAACAACTCCACAATATCAAAAGATAATAAAAGAAGCTGCAATGGCGGCAAAAAATGCTCCAGAAGTTTTTGTATTTACTGGTGTTTTCTCTAATTTTCCAATGGCAAATAAAGCTACCACTGAACAGCCTGTAGAATTATCCACAGAAGCAAGTTTGCTTTATACTTCTGGAACCACTGGCAAACCAAAAGGATGCATTTTATCTCATGAGTATGAACTTCTATGCGGAAATATATACCCTAATATAAAACAACCAATAAAGCTCGAGGAAAATAGAGATAGAATTTTTAATCCTCTACCCAGTTTTCATATCAATGCGGGAATAGTTTCATTTTTTGGCGCTATGCTAAGTGGGAATTGCCTTATACAACCAGATAGATTTCATGCATCAACTTGGTGGGATGAAATCTATGAAACTCGAGCAACTATTTTTCACTATCTGGGTGTAGTAATTGCAGTATTGCTTTCAGCGAATAATGTTGAAAAAAGCAAACTTAAATACATAAAAGCGGGTCTTGGTGCAGGTGTGGAGCCTGCTTTGCATGTTGAATTCGAAAAACGATTCAAAATACCACTTGTGGAAGTATGGGGCATGACGGAGATGTGCCAAATATTTGTAGCCGATGAAGAGCCAAGAATGATAGATACCAGAGCGATGGGAAAACCAGGATGCGGGTTAGAGGTCAGAGTTGTTGACCAAGCTGATAAAGACGTAAGGGCGAACACTCCTGGCCAAATGCTACTTAGACATTCGGAGAAAAATCCAAGGTATGGGTTTTTCTCGGGATATTTAAATAAACCAGAAGAAACTGAGGAGGCTTGGAAGGGAGGTTGGTTTCATACGGGTGATACCGTAACTATGGACCAAAATAAAATGCTCTATTTTGTTGATAGGTCAAAGAATATTATTAGGAGATCTGGTGAAAACATATCCGCTGCCGAAATTGAAGACAAGCTATATAAGAGCCACGTAGTTTCAAAAGTTGCTTGTTTGGCTGTCCCTGACGAAGTACGAGAGGAAGAGGTTCTCAGTTGCATCGTGTTAAAATCAGGATTTTCAAAAACAAAACAATGCGCAGTAGAACTTTTTGAAGCAATTTCAAAAGAACTAGCTTATTTCAAACTTCCTGGATGGATATTATTTGTGGATGACCTACCAGTTACCAGCACCCAGAAAGTTGTAAAGCATAAAATATTTGATGATAAGATTGACCCAAGATATTTGCCGCAGTGTTATGATTTGCGATCTCTGAAAAAAAGAAAATCTTATTGAAATTATCTATGGCGATCTCAACAAGGTACAACCTATCCAATATGGCCAGGTTCAATAACATCAACATACCTTCTTTAAATTTTTTTTTGTATCATCGGTATGTTTTACTGACATGCTAAAAAAAATAACTTTCCCTAAATGCCTTGCTTGAAAGCTATAATTGCCAACCATAAAAAAAAATTTCCCTGCTCTTACAAGGTTGTAAAACCATTTTTATAGTTGCAGCACCGGCAGGATCATAGGCGGACAGTTTAGCCTCGACTGGGGATCTAATTTAATAAGGGCTAAAAAAGTTTTTCTTTACTGTTGGTGAAATTTTTCATATCGAAAAATACTTCTAAAATAAAATGTTTTTAAAAAATCTTTATTATAAGAAAACCTAAATTTTTTTTGAGTATTTTGTTTGATTTCTATTTCAAACCACTCATAGTCAATTCCCGATTTCAATCCTGAGATTTTCTTCTCTCTAAATCTAAATTATTATTTACTTGTGACTTTAGGCCATCATCCACTAGGGCTTTACACTCTTTTATTAATTTTAAGACATATCACGCTATACTCATTGCCAAATCTTTTGCATAGCCGATTACTTGATCATAGTGATTTATAGAGCTTAGGAGCCCCCGACAGAGTATACTCTGGGTACATAAACCACCCAGAAAATGGAAATTTCTTGACAACAGAGCTTCCACTTATTTTTGAAAGTCTCTGTGACAAACCCCAAGCCGGTAAGACACCCACATGCATATCGGCAAGTGCAGCATTTTCTGAACATAAGACAATATCATAGTTTATAGCCACCTCAAAACCACAAGTTATTGCAAATCCGTCAATAGCGCATCTAGCTGGCTTATTGAGCCTACTTAGCACCACTACCGGATCTGTAGGTCCACGCCTAATATGTATGAGACTCAAAGTATTACTATCCTCAGCCAGTTCATTGAAATCTAGTCCAATTTAAGAGCTTTTTTTCCAGCTCTTATTAGCACAATTGATCTTACCAAAGGATTATAAGCTAAATCGTAAAGCAAATGAACAAGCTCACCTCGCATTTCACTCGTTAATGCATTTTATAAATTTGGCCTGTTAAGAGCAACTGATTCTACAAGAGCCTTAAATATCAAAAAAATAGGGCATGCGCTTTCAAATTTTTTACCCTTTTAAATTTCTTTTTCAATTGATACTACTTTACGTATCTCTAAAAACCCACTGAAATAATATGGAGCAACGTATGAATCAAGATAAACCAGCCTACTTATTAGTAGACACGGCTATAAAGAATTTTGAAAATTATGAAGAATACAAAAAACTTGCTCTGCCTATTGTTAAAAAATTTGGTGGAGAATATTTTGTCCGTGGAGGAGAGATAGATGTAATTCAAGATGAACTTTGGTCTCCAACTCGAATCGTGATTATAAAGTTTCCAAACTACAAAAGTGCCAAAAATTTCTTAGATAGTTCAGAATATGCCCCAGTAAAGAAAATTCGACTGAACAACTCCAAAGCAACATCCATTATTATTGAGGGATTTTAAGATTTTAGATAGTACCAAACTTTTTGACTTACTGGAATGAACATTATATGCCGTCTATCCGTTAGTTAACAAAGAAAGACAGATGAGATCTTTTCTAGGTTTTTTGCATAAAAAGCAAAAAAAGGTGTACATGAATTGTAAAAGTATTATCATTAGGTAACAGCAACAGCAAAAAGGAGGTGGTCTAGTGTCTATAATTTTAGATTCACCTGCTTCCAAAGTTTTTTGAGATAGCAGTTGAAATAAATTAGAGTGAGGGAGGCAAAAATACCTCCCTCATCCTTAACCTTTGAATTTGAATAGATAAAAAAAAATAACGTTTCTAAGTATCTTTAGAGACGTAATAAGCATAAATAAATTATACTTTAGGCTTATCGTATTTTTATTGGTATCCATTTAATCTTTGAATATAGGTCAAATTCCCTTGTATCATCAATAGTGGTTTTTTTAACGTATAGCGACCTAGATGAAGATTTTTTCCCTGCGTTGTAGTATAAAGCCGATTTTAGTGTTAATTTTGGTCGAACATCAATTTTTTATAAAGAAATAAGTTCATCTATACTTTTCCTTTAAATCTAGAGTTCTTGGAGTAGGCAAACCTAATCAAACTCCTATCATCAGCTTGGAAGATAAGAGTTTTGTCATAAAAAAATCATTGAATTAGATGTTAGGTTATTAACCCTTATACTAGATTTTACGAGTTTATAATTTCTTATACTTTGGATAAACCAACTGAGTACTTTCTCTCTCAAAAACCCTATCTGCTATTCTTTCAACATTTGGAAATTCCGAAACTGAAGGCTGTCCCCTTTCCGGCTTGAGCCATGTGGTCAGCATGAAAAGGTAAATGTCTGCAGCAGAGAATTTATCCCCTAGAACAAACCTTTTGGTACCAATTTGTTGATCAACGATATTCCATGTTTCCCTCAGCCGTCTATGACCTCTTCGCTGAGCACTAAGCTCGCATCCCTTACCATCAGAAAATCTATCAGGGTAATAATCTAATTGGAATGCATTCTGTACTGAACTGGCAAAATAAACTAATGTCTGCAAAAAGATTCCTCTACTATCTGAGTTGGAGGCTGGTGCCAATTCATGCTTTGGGTACTTATCACACAAATAAATGGTAATAGCTGCCGCCTCGTACATTGAGCTTTCACCCCAAGTAAGAACTGGCACCCAACCGTTGGGGTTGAGTTTTATATGCTCCTCTGAACGTGGCTTATTCCTGTCCGTAGTTACTGGAATCAATTCATAATTTGCCCCAACTTCTTCGAGAATAATTCTGATACCTTTTGAAGCCGTTCCTTCTGCATAAAATAATCTGTATTTCATTTCAGAACCTCAAATTGTCCACTTTTCAGTGAATGGTCTGAACTCTATTTCATTACTCCAAGCCTGTCTGGGTTGAAGGTAAGTAAGCCAATATGACTGAGCTATGTCATCAGGATTAGCCAATTTTCGAGTTTCGGCCTTTGATCCATAAATATCTCTCATAATTGGCACATCTAAATCACAATCTAGCCTTACATGAACAAAATGAATTCCCTCCCTACCATAAGCCTTAGCCAAACTTTGTGATAATGCCCGGAGGCCAAATTTCCCAATCGAATATAGAGGATACTGTGCTGATCCCCTAAACGCAGCGGTAGCACTTGAAAAGAATACAGTACCTTTCCCAACCCTTCTCATGCTCTTCAAGGTTTCTTTAGCCGCAACAAATGCTGATACAACCTCCAGCCGAAAAATTCCTTCAAGATCATCTACATCCATATCTTTAGGCTCAGCTAACTTAAACTCATCTCTTACGTTATAGATTAAAACATCAATACCTCCAAATTCTTTTGTAATCTGCTGAATTACCTTTCCTACAGTCTTGGGATGATTTGCATCAGCCGTAAAATGTTTGATGTTTAATTCTGGATTGATTATTTTTGCGTTATCAATAGTTATCTCACTATTTTGCGCAGAACGCGAAACTAATGCTATGTCAAAACCTTCATAGGCGAATTTTTCAGTCAAGGATTTTCCAAGCCCAGGTCCTGATCCGATTATTACACATACATCACCCATATTTCTTGACCTTATCTCAAAATATTAGTTCTTAAAATACTTTATTGCCTACATACAATTTACAAAAGAAAAATAAATTATATTTGATGAAATTTGTACCTTAAAATCAGTAGATCAAAAAAACTCTCAGATCTTTTGGCATTTTTCATTGCCAGTCACCACAAATTATTTCTTAGTTTTTTTGGAGCGGGTAAGTGGAATCGAACCCCTATCATCAGCTTGGAAGGCTGAGGTCTTACCATTACACAATACCCGCATACAATCGTAAGAAATAGTCTATGCTTTATAAATCTTTTATCGTAGAGTTGTCCAGAGGAAGATACAAATTTATGATGGTAGTATGTACAAAAAACCAGATTTTTCATCCGTCAATTCATGGATGAAATCTTATGTAGACAACAATAAGTTTATCGGTTCATCAATACTGATAGCTTTGAACAATAAGGTAATTCATAGCAACCATTTTGGTTTACGAAAAAAAAATCAATCAGAACCTTTCGACTTAGATACTGTGGTCAGAATTTTCTCTATGACAAAGCCAATAACCTCGCTGGGGTTAATGATACTTGAAGATCAAGGCTTGGTGGATTTAAACAGCCCTTTAAGTGATTTCATTCCGTCCTTCAAAAAATGCACCGCTCTTGTAGAGGGGGCAAAAAACATTAGCGAAGTAGAAGAGGTACCTTCTCCAACTTTGATGCACCTTCTTACCCACACAAGTGGGCTTAGTTATTCATTCAACGATACTCTTATTGGAAAGGCTTACTTAAATGAAATTAAGGCAGGGTTTCAAAATGCTAATAATTGTGATTCGAAAACTGAAACTGTAAATTCTAATCCGGATTTAGAAATGCTTTGCAATAAAATAGCACAGTTCCCTCTTTCATTCTACCCTGGACGCAAATGGGAATATTCAATGAGCATCGATGTCATTGGTAGGGTTATAGAAATTGTGTCAGGCAAAAATCTATCTGACTACCTCGAGGAAACTTTATTTAAACCACTCGGTATGAATAATACAGGTTTTACGTTTAAAAATAAAATGGAGCAGAGGCTAGCAGATTGCTATTTGAAAGACGCAGAAGATGAGCTTTATCAAACATATTTGGATAAGCCATCAATGTTTTATAAAGAAAATATGAAGCTATTTTTAGGTGGAAGTGGTCTCCTATCCACAATTACTGATTACTTTAAATTCACACAGCTAATAACAAATGAAGGAACTCACAATGGTTCAAAAATTATTTCACCTACAGGTGTTCAAAAACTTACAACCAATATGATTGCGAATGATATTGCCTCTATAGGGCCAAAAGAATTTGCATTTATGTCTACAGTCGGAATGGGTCATGGGCTTGGTGGAAGTGTAATAGTTAGGCCCCAAGTAGAATTCAGTAGTTCCGTTGGTGATTATAGTTGGGGAGGAATGGCTAGTACTTATTTTTGGATAGACAAAGTAAACCAACTAACTACCATTTTCTTTACTCAGTTAATTCCTTCTAATAGCTATCCTAACAGACCTGAATTAAAAAAACTAGTGAGGGAATGCTTAGATTTAAAATGACTTTTCTTATTTCGAAATTAATTGTTTGGCTAAGTCAGGAATTTGTGAAAAAGAATTAACTATAGCATCTGGCTCAAGTGCAGCAGGACTGTGATTAAGAGAACCATGACCAAATTCAACCATAACAAATGGTACATTAGCAGCCTTAGCCGTATCAGAATCAGTTTTGCTATCCCCTATTAAGATTGAATTAACAACATCGGAATTTAACAACTTTATTGTTTCAAGCAAAATTTTGGGATTTGGTTTTCTGTAAGGAAAGGTATCGGACCCAACTATCGTTGCAAAATATTTCATCAGGTTTAACTTATCTAGGAGCTCTTTAGCCAAATATTCTGGTTTATTGGTGCAAACCCCTATAGTCCAACCAAGTTTTTTCAGTTTGCCAAGAGTATTTTCTACTTCAGGGTAAGGTTTCGAAGTATTGGTCAAATGCTTTTGATACTGTTCCAGCAATTGAGGATAATAGTGATCTAGAATTTCCTGTGTGATGTCTTTATTTTCAACTTCCAGACCAAATTTAATCATAGCCCGACCACCACATATAGCAATATGTTCATGTTGATTTTTTCTAAGTATAGCTTTAAACCCTAAATGTTTAAAAAATGCGTTGCCTCCTGCCATTAAATCCTGTGCAGTATCTATAAGTGTTCCATCTAAGTCAAAAATAATGGCTTTATTCATTAATTCTCCAACATTCAACTAAACTTAACCAATTTAAATAACAGGATTGTGTATAATAATGCCCAAGTCTATAATATGGAACATTTAATTGAAACTGAATAGATACATGAAACTACATACCCTTATTCTTGCTGCCGGTGAAGGCAAGCGTATGAAATCAACAAAGCCTAAGGTACTTCATCAAATTGGTCAAACAGCTATGATTGCTCATACATTGCAGCTTGCTCAAAATTTAAACTCAGACACGGTAGTAGTTGTCACTGGGCACCAAGCAGAAGACGTGGAAAACTGGGTAACTGAAAAATTTGGCGAAATAAAATTTGTTAGACAGGAAAATCAATTGGGCACTGGACATGCAGTGAAAATAGCAGAAAAGATTCTACCTAAAGATGACTCCCTTCTCCTAGTTCTTTATGGTGACACTCCCTTGATCAGTCCTGAAACAGTAAAAAAAATGTCTAACAAAATGAAAAGAGAAGCAAGTCTTGTGGTGCTTGGATTTGAAGAAAACAATTACAATTCTTACGGTAAACTAGTTATGTCTAAAACAGGCAATTTAGATAAAATAGTTGAGCATGAGGATGCGAACTATAAGGAGCATAATCAAAAATTATGCAATTCGGGCATACTTCTGGGTAAAAAAAATACCATTTTTACACTACTTGAACAAATAAATTCAGCTAATGAAAAATCTGAATTATATCTCACTGATATTATTGAAAAAGCAAATTTAAATAATCTTAAAGTTGAAGTAACTATTTGTACAGCAAATGAGGCAATTGGAGTTAATTCAATGACAGAATTAGCAAAGGCTGAAGCTTTTTTCCAGGAAACTAAAAGAAAACAATTTTTAGGGAACGGAGTAACATTGATAGCACCAGAAACAGTATATTTTTCAAATGATACAAAAATAGGTATGGGGAGCGTGATTGAACCGCACGTAATATTTGGTACAGGGGTGAGTTTAGCTGAAAATGTAACAATACGTGCCTTTTCTTATCTAGAGGAATGCACAGTAAATGCTAGAGCCACAATCGGTCCCTTTGCAAGATTAAGACCTGGTTCCGACATAGGTGAAAATGCTAAGGTGGGAAATTTTGTTGAAATCAAGAAATCTAAACTAGGTGAAGAAACAAAAGTAAGTCATCTTGCCTATGTAGGTGACACTATTTTGGGGGATAGAGTAAACTTTGGTGCTGGAAGCATAGTATGCAATTATGATGGAGCACAAAAACACGCTACAGAGATTGGAGATGATGCATTCATAGGCTCTAATTCATCTCTAGTAGCACCTCTAAAAATTGGCAAACAGAGTCTTATAGGTTCTGGGACTGTAGTAACAAAGAATATACCTGACAAAGATTTAGCTCTATCGAGGACACCACAAATAAATAAAAAGCATGCTGGGAAAAAAATAATGGACAGCATTAAATCAAGGCGAAAGTAAAGCTAGCTCAATTGGTCAATCATCAAAGAATTAAAATATTGGCGAACAAGAAATTGCCAATAAACTTTTGTTACGATATGCTGTATCTGAAAGGTATTATCCATTTCGGCTCTTGGAGGCTTAATAATTGCTAAAAAAACGTGAATTAATCGATCCTTTCAATAGGAAAATCTCCTATGTCAGGGTATCCGTGACCGATAGATGTGACTTTAGATGCAGTTATTGCATGCCTGAGAAAATGCAATTTTTGCCAAAAAAGGATGTCCTTTCACTTGAAGAATTAAATCAAATAGCGGCAGCATTTATTTCTCTTGGCGTTGAAAAAATAAGAGTTACAGGTGGTGAACCCCTAGTAAGAAAAGAAATTCTAAACTTCTTTGAAAAGACTGGTACTTATCTGGAAACTGGTCACTTAAAAGAACTAACAATAACTACAAATGGCAGCCAACTTGAGCGTTACGCCGAGCAGCTTTTTGAATTTGGGGTAAGGAGGGTCAATGTATCGTTAGATACTTTAGATGCGGAAAAATTCAAAGTACTTACCAGATTTGGAAGACTGCAAAACGTTATCAAAGGTATCATGAAGGCAAAAGAGGTTGGTTTAAAAATCAAAATTAATTTTGTTGCCCTAAAGAAAATCAATGAAACTGAACTTTTCGATATGTTAAATTGGTGTGATAGAAATGGGCTTGATCTTACCTTTATAGAAGTGATGCCTTTGGGTAACTTTAAAGCGGAACATCGACTAAGCCATTATTGGTCATTGATGGATTTACAAAATGATATTAAGAGCAGGTTTACGCTCAAAGCTATTGATGAAAGTTCTGGAGGACCTGCAAAATATTTTAGGGTGCAGGAAACTGGCCAAAAAATAGGTTTTATAACTCCTTTATCACATAACTTTTGTGGAACGTGCAATAGAGTCAGAATAACTTGCACAGGAGAACTTCACATGTGCTTGGGCCAAAAAAATAAAACTGATTTGCGAGAAATTGTCAGATCTTATCCAGGGGATATTGAGGCTATAAAAATCCAAATAGAAAAAGCAATTTTACAAAAACCACAATCTCATTCTTTCAGCTACCAACATAATAAGGTGACTGGTCAGTTAAACCGCTATATGAGCCATACAGGAGGCTGAGAGTAAACCAAAAAAGCAGTTAAACGGAGATAAAGGCAGTGTAAATATTACTTGCAACTATTTCATTTTTGCTATTTTACTCCGTGCCATTAGGCAATGAAGCCATTCTAAAAAAGCAAAAGGCCATGCGCAGGTGTGAGAGCACCAATGAGGTTCTTGGCCCCATGTCAAAGGGCTAGGGTTATGATTCATTTTTAGCATCATCAACACTAGAAAGCGTATTTGAAGCGGTAAACCTCATAGTAGTTATTTCCCTGAGGAAACCAACACAGGAAATAAAACTCAGGTGGCCCCAGCAATTTGGGATGATAATAATCGATTTGAAAAACTAGTGAACAATTTAATAAATAGTATTGAAACTGCAATAATGGCTATCTTGAAAATGAAGATTTATTCAAAATAAACTTTGAAACTATTTCAAAAAATTGCAGATCGTGTCACATGAGTTTTAGAACGAGGTAAAAATATAAAAAGTTCTACATATGGTTTAATTTTTTTTGCTCTTTCTGGGGGCGAGCCTATTGGAAAATTTAAATTAGACCAATATAAAAAGTGGCAATATCTTTGTTGAGGAAAATTATACTTCTGACCTTTAAAATGGTGAGAAAATTTCTTAATACTCTTGACTATAAATATGATCTGATGGGATCAAAAAAATTTTAACAGATGGAAGGTACTCCTAATATTGTGTCCATTGAAGGTAATGCCTACAAATGTTCAGTAGACGAAATAAATTACTACCTCAGGTTAGGCTTCGCGCCCAAGTATGATAGTGCTGGAGGCTCAATGGCAAAATTCATAAACAACCTTAGTAGAGTTGATGAAGTAGAAATACACGTTAACGTTATATATCCAAAACATTTACAAACTATATCAAGTCAAAAATAACCCATGAAAAACCTATCCAATAATATCTTAGGTGCAGCGACCATGACTTTCAGCATGTTGGTGTATGTTTTAAATGATGCATTTATGAAAATTGCAGGTCCTGAAGTCGGATTATTTCAATCTATTTTTGTCAGAGGTTTAATTGTTGTATCAGGGTTTATTTTGCTCGCCTTAGTTCTTAAAAGCCCACTATTTTTTTTTACCAAGAAAATCCTTAAATTGCTGTTTGTTCGTGGAATAATTGAAATACTTCTAACCTGTTGCTTCATGACTGCAATATTTAACATGCCCCTAGCAAACGCTATAGCTATTTTGCAAGCAATGCCATTAATAATAACTGTAGTTGCCAGCAAAATTAATGGTGAAAAGCTTTCAAGATCACGTATGGCCATAATAATACTGGGCTTAATAGGAGTTTTGGTTATTTTAATGCCAGGAACAGAGGGTTTTAACTATTATTCAATATTTGCCTTAATATCAGTATTATTACTAGTTTTGAGAGATCTGGTAACTTCAAAAATGCCAAAGGATATTTCTTCATTTCAGGTAGCCTTTTTTACCGCTTTTCAAATAACGGTAGCTACTGGTATTGCATGTTGCTTTATCGAATGGACTACTATCCCTATTAAAACCCAAATAACTTTATCTGCAGCTGCATTATTCATTG
>CACKLF010000016.1 GCA_902600895.1 uncultured Alphaproteobacteria bacterium
TTACGGTGCCGTTACATGCGTGCGAGCATTTTTATATTTTAACAGAGGCCATTGCTGATCTTGGAAAACTTCCTGTTTTGCGTGTACCTGATGAATATGCTTATTATAAGGAGGATGCTGGCAGGATAATGCTCGGAGCATTTGAGCCAAATGCAAAGCCTTGGGGAATGGATGGAATACCGGAGGACTTCTGCTTTGATGAATTGCCAGAGGATTTTGACCACTTTGAACCAGTTCTAGAAAAAGCCATTTCTAGGGTTCCTGCTATGTCTGATTACGGTATCCAAACATTTTTTAACGGACCTGAAAGCTTTACACCAGACGATAAATATTATTTAGGTGAGGCACCAGAACTTCAAGGATTTTGGGTAGCAGCAGGTTATAATTCAATCGGTATAATTTCGTCAGGTGGAGCTGGAATGGCACTAGCTCAATGGATGAATGATGGATATGCTCCTTTTGACTTATGGGATGTTGATATAAGAAGAGCACAACCTTTTCAAAGGAATAGGTTATACCTGAAAGAGCGCGTTAAGGAAACTTTAGGACTTCTATATGCTGACCATTTTCCGTACCGGCAGGTAGAGACTGCTAGAGATGTTAGGCGTTCACCTTTGCATAACCACCTGAAGGAAAGAGGAGCTGTGTTTGGAGAAGTAGCTGGTTGGGAGAGAGCAAACTGGTTTGCAAAGGTGGGTCAAGAAAACCATTATATTTACGATTGGGGAAGGCAAAACTGGTTTGCAAATCATAAAGAAGAACACCAAGCGGTTAGAAAGAGTGCAGGTTTATTTGATATGACTAGCTTTGGTAAAATAAGGGTTGATGGTTCTGATGCTTGTAGGTTTTTACAATATTTGTGCTGCAGCGAAATTGATGTACCAACTGGAAGAATTGTTTACACCCAGATGCTGAACCAAAAAGGAGGCATTGAGTGTGATTTGACAGTCACTCGATTATCTGATGAGAGTTACTTGTTAATAGTTCCTGGTGCAACATTACAGCGTGACCTCAGCTGGTTACGCAAGCATAAGAAAGATTACTCAGTTTCTATAATCGATTTTACTTCAGCAGAAGCAGTTTTGGTATTAATGGGGCCAAACAGTAGAAAAATCATGGGAGAAGTTAGCCCAGATGATTTTTCTAATGAAAGCCACCCATTTGGTGTTGCTAAAGAAATTGAAGTAGGCTTTGGATTGGCAAGAGCTCACCGTATTAGTTATGTTGGCGAATTAGGATGGGAATTATACATAAGCTCAGAAATGGCTTGTCACGTTTTTGAAAAGCTTGAGGAAGCTGGTAAAAATTATGACCTAAAGTTATGTGGCCTTCATACATTAGACAGCTGTCGCGTTGAAAAGGGTTTTAGGCACTTTGGCCATGATATAACTGATGAGGATCATATATTAGAAGCGGGTCTAGGTTTTACAATAAGTGAAAAAAAGAAAGACTTTCTAGGAAAGGAAGCATGTTTAGCAAAGAAAGCAATAGGTCTTGAACGGCGCCTAATGCAATTTAAACTGTTAGATTCGGGTCAAATGTTATTTCATAATGAGCCTATTTTAAGAAATGGAAAAGTCATCTCTTACCTGACGTCAGCAAATTATGGCCATCATTTGGGTGCAGCAATAGGTTTAGGTTATGTTCCTTGTAAAGGTCAGACGTTAGATGAAGTTCTTGGATCTGAATATGAAATAGATATCGCTGGAAGGGTTGTGAAAGCTGAGATTTCTTCAAAGGCTTTTTATGACCCTAAGGCAGAAAAAGTAAGGATGTGAGGGTAATTATATGGCTGAGTCAACTGCTGGATTGATTGGGTCAAGTAAGAGAGGTGGTAGATCTGGTGGTAGAGCCGCGCGTAAGGCTTTGAGATCAGCTCCACTTGCTGAAGACCTTAGACCGGTCAGACCTGGAATGGAAGGTGGAAACTACAAGCCCTTAAAAGATGTTGATGTACAAAAAATCTATAGCGCCGCATTAAATGCGCTTGAAATAATCGGACTATCCCAAGCGCCTGAGTCAGGGGTTAAACATATGGTTGAAGCTGGTGCTATTCTTGGCGATGATGGGAGGTTAAGGTTTCCTGGATCCTTAGTTGAAGACATGCTATCAGTCGCAGCTAAGGAATTTACACTTTTTGGAAGAGATGAAAAATATGACATGCCATTGTCGGGTAATAAGGTATATTTTGGAACTGCAGGTGCAGCTGTTCATATAGTTGATATTGAAAATAGGGAATATAGGGACTCGACTTCTGCCGATTTGTACAAAGCATCTCAAATAGTTCATGCCTTAGATAATGTTCATTTTTTTCAGAGGGCCATGGTGTGCAGGGATATAAGTGACAATTTTGAGATGGACATAAATACACTTTATGCTTGTTGTGCTGGAACTACAAAGCATGTGGGTACCAGCTTTTCAGAACCCAGTTATGTTCCTAACTGTTTTGAATTTTTGCATTTACTTTCGGGGGGTGAAAAGCAATGGAGAAGAAGACCATTTGTTTCTAATTCAAATTGCTTCGTTGTCCCACCAATGAAATTTGCAACTGAGAGTTGTGAAACAATGGAAATGTGTATAGCGAATGGCATGCCTGTGCTACTTTTATCTGCTGGTCAAGCAGGAGCTACTTCCCCTGCTCCAATCGCACTTACGATAGTTCAAGCGGTTGCAGAATGCTTAGCAGGAGTAGTATATGTAAATTCAATTTCACCAGGCTACCCGGCTATTTTTGGAACTTGGCCGTTTGTATCCGACTTAAGAACAGGAGCAATGTCGGGAGGCTCAGGCGAGCAGGCCCTATTGACCGCTGGATGTTCACAGATGCATAGATTTTTAGGTCTACCGGGAGGAGCGGCTGCAGGTATTGCCGACTCCAAAGTTCCAGATATGCAGGCAGGTTGGGAGCAAGGCATATCAAACGTTATGGCCGGTTTATCGGGTCTCAATCTGGTTTATGAGTCGGTGGGAATGCATGCATCATTATTGGGCTTCTCGTTGGAGTCTTTAGTGTTAGGTGATGATATACTTGGGCAAGTTCAGCGTTGTATCAGGGGGATTGATGTTACAGAAGATAATATAAGCTTGGAAGCAATGAAGTCGGTATGTCTAGAAGGTCCAGGTCACTATCTTGGACATGATCAAACATTGTCCCTTATGCAGACTGAATATATCTATCCATCTGTTGCGGACAGGAGTAGTCCCAAAGAATGGGAAGAAAAAAAGAAGCCTGATCTTATTATGGAGGCAATAAAGAAGAAAAATCAGATTTTGAGCAATAGGTCAGGCTTGCCGTTAATTGAGCCTCAAATTAATCAAGCTTTAAAAGAAAAATTCAAAATATATGTAAAATAAAGCTGGGTAAAAATGAAAGTAGGTTTTATAGGGTTAGGAAATGCTGGAGGTAAGCTTGCTGGAAGCTTGCTTAGAAATGGCATTGACTTGACTGTAAGGGATTTAGACAAAAGTTTGGCGACCAAATTCTTAGAAAAAGGTGCGAATTGGTCTGAGTCACCGAGAAAAATGGCAGAAAGCGTGGATATGGTTATCACTTGTTTGCCAAGTCCATCAGTGTGTTCATCTGTTATGGAGGGTGAAGACGGAATATTAAAGGGCATAAGCAAAGGAAAAATTTGGGCTGAAATGTCCACTACTGACAGTAATGAAGTGAGAAGACTTTCAAAAGAAGTTTTGAATTTGGGGGCTCACCCAATTGATTGCCCCGTTTCAGGTGGTTGCCATAGAGCTGAAACAGGAAATATTTCAATATTGGCTGGATGTGATAGAGCAACTTTTGAAAAAGCTCTTCCAATTTTGAGGATTATGGGAAGACAAATCTTGCATGTTGGAGAAATTGGCACGGCTTCGATTTTAAAAGTTATGACCAACTACTTGGCCACAGTTAATTTGATTTCAGTTTCAGAAGCTTTAACCACCGCTGCCGCAATGGGTTTAGATCTGCAGACAACATATAATGCAATAGCTATTTCTTCTGGAAATTCCTTTGTACATGAAACAGAGGGTAAGGTGATTTTAAATGGTTCTAGAGACATCAACTTTACTATGGGGCTCGTTCTTAAAGATACTAGTCTTTTTCAGAAACTAGCTGAAGATCATAATGTGCCGCTTGAAATAAGTCCAAAAGTCGTTGAAATTTTTACAGATGGTGTTAAAAGATATGGTTCAGACGAGCTTTCGCCAAATATAATCAAAAGGCTTGAAGAAGCAAAAAATATATCTGTAACAGCCCCGGGGTTTCCAGAATCTATGATAGACGACGAACCAGAAGAACTAGGTTACGAGGTGGGTAGTGGATTAAGTCATTGACTGGATTGTGAGTATGAATCATAGTAATTATGAAATAGATCAAATGATTTCTGCGAAAAGTATAGCGGCTCGAGTGGAAGCTCTTGCTAGAGAAATTACTTCATTCTTCTCGGATACAGATAAGCTAGTAGTAGTTGGTTTGTTACGAGGGTCTTTTGTCTTCATAGCTGATTTGGCTAGAGAGCTAGATTTGCCCATAGAAATTGATTTCTTGGAGGCTTCCTCATATGGGAATAGCATGCAAAGTTCAAAAGAGGTAAAGATAATAAAGGATTTGAGGGGAGAAATCGCAGGTCGAGATGTATTGGTGGTAGAGGATATTGTTGATACCGGATACACTCTCCATCATGTGCTAGGATTACTTAAGTCAAAGGCACCAAAAAGAATTGAAGCTTGTGCATTACTTGATAAACCATCTAGAAGGGAAATTGATATTAAATCTCGCTGGGTTGGATTTGAGATTCCGGATGAATTCGTAGTTGGATATGGAATTGACTATGCTCAAAGAAACCGGAATTTATCTTACATCGGAAAAGTTAGATTTAGGGACTCCTAAAAGTATATTTAGCTGTCCTTCTTTACTTACCCTTCCAAACAGGGTCTCTTTTTTCAGTAAAAGCTTTTGCTCCTTCTATCTGATCCTCACTAGAGTATAGTTTATCAACTGTGGAAAATTGTCGCTTAGTTATTCGGTTGAGGACATCCTGAAATTTAGTATCTTCTGCCTCTCGCACTATTTCTTTTATAGCTGCATAAACTAGAGGTGGACCACTTTCCAACAGGCGAGCTAGATCCCATGCTGCGCTTCGTAGATCACTAAATTTAACTATTTCTTTTATAATTCCTAATTTTTTTGCTTCTTCTACATCAAACCATCTCCCAGTGAGAAGTAAATCCATTGCAGTATGATAAGGAATCCGCTTTGGTAATTTAATACTTGCTGCATCTGCAACTGTCCCAGAGCGGATTTCCGGCAGGGCAAATGTAGCATTTTCTGAAGCCAAGATGAGGTCGCATGATAGTGCAATCTCAAATCCACCCCCACAACAGATCCCATTTACAGCACAAATCACGGGCTTATTTAAATTACCAAGTTCCTGTAGGCCTCCAAAGCCTCCTATTCCGTAATCGCCATCTACAGCATCACCGTCTGCTGCAGCCTTTAAGTCCCAACCAGCACTGAAAAATTTTTCGCCTTCTGCCCTCAATATAGCCACTCTGAGCTCTGGGTTATCTCGAAATGATGAGAAAATTTCCCCCATCTTCTTGCTAGTCACCAGATCGATTGCATTTGCCTTGGGTCTGTTTAGGGTAATTTCTATTATTCCCCCCTCTGAGAGTACCTGTAATGGATTTTCTGAATCTGACATTTTACTTTCCTAAATTTTTTGCTTACTCACTATAGCATCCGCTGCAATACAACGATCCTTGCTTAAAATAAGAGGGTTTATTTCTATCTCTACGATTTCATCTGAATTTTTTACAATGTAATCTTGAATTTTTAATATGGTATTCAAAATCGGCTTTAAGTCAATTTTTACTTTCCCTCTATACCCTTGAAGGATAGGCCAAATTTTTAAACACTCTAGTGCCTTAAGTATCATTTCCTCATTGACGGGAAGCAGAAGATTTTGAGTGTCATTTCGTATTTCGGACAAAACACCTCCTTCCCCAACTGTGAGGAGAAAACCGTGATTTGGATCTCTAACAAACCCAATAAGAATTTCAATTAATCCGCCTTGAATAAACTCTTCGATGATGTAACCAAGTGGAGCTCCCTTATTCCTATGGATATCTTCAAAAGATTGGGCTAATTCTTCTTCACTATTTATATTTAAAGCAACAGCCCCGTACTCTGACTTATGCGCATGACCCAAGCCCTTGAGCACCACAGGCCCTGAAAAGTCTTTAAAGCCGTTTAAAACTTCAGATTTTGTTTCAACTCGTTTAAATTTAGGGGTGTCAATTCCAAGATTTTTCAATAAGGATTTACAGTTATATTCACTTTCAGAATTTGTAGGTCTTTCTCCCCATTTTGCCCATAATAAATCTCCAAAGGTGGGGTTATTCCAGAAATTTCCAATTTTCAATACAGCAATCGCTGCTTGAAGAGAGCTCGTTATTCCTGAAAGTGGAATTATATCAGCTTCTAGAAGCTTTAACGCTTTTTCTTCAGATAAATTTTCATCCAAACTAGAAAGTATAGCGACCCTTGATCCTGTTTCTTTTTTTGCTGCAATGATGGCTTTTATGGCGGGTTCCCATGCTTTGTCAGAACAAAAATCTTCACGTGGAAAATCCATTATCAAAAATGTTAAATCAAAGTTACATTCTAAAACTGCTGAAAAGCATTGAGTCAGTTTTTCCTGATCATGCCATATGTATGTTTGATAATCTAATGGATTTGAAATGTGAACTAAAGGCCCCAAAATATCTGATAGTTTTTTTTTAGAGACCGCATTAAATGTAGGAAATTGCAAATCTAAATCTTCAGTTAGGTCTGCGATCAGACTAGCTTCTCCACCAGAGCAAGACATTGAGGAAATTGCTTTCCCAAATATTGGTCCTCCCTGATGAAGCACAATTAATGCATTTAGGAAGGTTTCCAAATCATCTACCCGAGCTATTCCTAAGCGTTCAAAAAGTGCATTAGCCCCCGCATCATTTCCGGCTAAGGAAGCGGTATGGGAAACTGTAGCTGCTTGAGCTGCCTCTGATCTTCCAACCTTTATAGCAATGATTCCAATTTTTTTCTTTGCTGCCTTTTTTGCAAGTTTTTCAAAAAGTTTGGGGTTATCAACTCCCTCTATATGTAAACCAATTGCTGTAACTCTTTTATCATCTAGTAAGCTGAGAGCGATTTCTGATTGTGAAATTTGAGCCTGATTTCCTACTGTTATGATATATGAGATAGGAAGACCCCTTCTCTGCATAGTCAGATTAATTGCAATGTTGGAACTCTGTGTTATGATTGCTGCCCCTTTGGCGACCTTTCTGCCACCATGTTGATCAGGCCAAAGCAAAGCTCCATCAAGGTAGTTTATAGTGCCATAACAATTTGGACCAAGAATTGGCATTTCCCCTGCTGTAGAAACTAGCTCTTTTTGTAAGTAATCTCCCTTATTTTCAACATCTTCTTCACTGGTCTCTGCAAATCCAGATGCAAAGCAAACAGCGCCTCCTGCTCCAATTTTTGATAACTGGCTAATGATTTCGGGAGTTTGGTTTCTATTCACTCCAATGAAAGATGCGTCTGGTGGGCTAGGTAAATCTATTACATCCCGATAGCATTTTAGACCTAGAACTTCTTTCTTATAAGGATGAACTGGCCAAATTTCACCCTTAAAAGAAAATTTCAAACACTGGCGTATAACATTCTCAGCCCAAGCACCACCAAAAACTGCCACCGACTTTGGTCTCAGTAATCTACTCAAGTCAAATTTCAACCTAGCCTCCTAATGGTCTAAGTAGTTCCCGACTTATTATATGCCTTTGTATTTCTGATGTGCCATCCCAGATGCGTTCAACCCGTGAGTCTTTCCAAAATCTAGCAAACGGCAGATCATCCATCAAACCCATGCCACCATGCAGTTGAATACAGGTGTCAGTAACTCGAGCGAGCATCTCTGTAGCGTATAGTTTAGCTGAGGCTATTTCCCTATTTGCTGGAAGTTGGTTATCTAGTTTCCATGCAGCCGATAGTGTTAATAGGTCTGCAGCGTCAATCTCAGTGATCATATCGGCGGCTTGAAAACTCACACCCTGAAATTTGCCAATTTGCTGACCAAATTGCTCTCTTTGAGTTAGGTGTGGTAAGGTAAGTTCAAAAGCTCTTCTAGCCCTTCCCACAGACGTTGCAGCTACAGTTAAGCGAGTAGCATAAAGCCACTCGTTTGCGATATCAAAGCCTTTATGAACTTCTCCAAGTATTTGTGATTGAGGAAGACGACAATTTTCGAATCTCAAAATGCAGTTTTGATAACCTTTATGAGAGATAGAATTGTAACCTTTAGCGATCTCAAACCCTTTTGTTCCTCTATCAACTAGAAAACACGATATTTTTTTCTTTGTTCCCTTTTCAGTACTTTCCTCACCAGTTGCGATGAAAACTATCACAAAATCAGCTATATTTGCATGACTTATAAAATGTTTCGTGCCATTTACAACCCAATCATCTCCGTCTTTTGTTGCACTACATTGCATTCCTCTTACATCCGATCCAGCACCAGGCTCTGTCATCGCCAGAGCATCAAATTTTTCTCCCCTGACGGCGGGTAACAAATATTTTTCTTTTTGTTCTTCATTACATGCCATAAGGATTCCAGATGGTCTTCCAAAAAATACTGTAAGACCATTTGAACCTCGTCCAAGTTCACGTTCCAACAAGGTAAATTCTAAATGATTAAGACCAGCACCTCCCACGTTTTCAGGGAAGTTGGCTGCAAAAAAGCCAATATCTTTGCACTTCTTTGCTATTTCTAATCCAAGCTCTTTGGGAACTTCACCCGTTCGTTCAACTTCATTTTCATAAGGGTAAATTTCTTTTTCCAAAAATGACCTTACAGTTTCTATAATCATATTTTGTTCATCAGTTAATTCAAAGTGCATTTTAAGTCCATTTAATTACTGTTCAATATTTTTTGGCGCTCTTTTTACCAGCTTTAATTCCTCACGAACTTGCTCAGGAGTCATAATTTGTGGTCCTAAGCTACTGATAATCGAAGTTGCTCTCTCTACTAATTGAGCATTTGTGGCCAGAACACCTTTTTCCAACCATAGATTATCTTCTAAACCTACTCTAATGTTTCCTCCCGCTAATGTTGCTGCGGCAACATAAGGCATCTGATGCCTGCCAAGAGAAAATGCTGAGAAAATCCAATCTTTTGGCACGTTGTTGACCATTGCAAGAAGGGTATTAAGGTCATCTGGAGCTCCCCAAGGGACATTCATGCATAGTTGAACCATTACTGGGTCTTCAATTAAACCCTCTGCAACAAGTTGCTTAGCAAACCACAAATGTCCTGTATCGAAGGCCTCAATCTCTGGTCTTACTCCCAATTCAGTCATTTTCTTAGCCATTGCACGTAACATTCCTGGAGTATTAGTCATTACGTAGTCTGCTTCTGCAAAATTCATAGTTCCACAGTCTAGGGTACATATCTCAGGTAAACATTCAGCCACATGCTGTACTCTCTCTGATGCTCCTGCCATGTCTGTCCCAGCTTGAGAGTATGGCAATGGGGCTTCAATGTTACCAAAGACCATATCTCCACCCATCCCAGCGGTAAGGTTCAAAACAACATCTGTATCTGAGTCCCTTATCCTTTCAGTAACTTCACGGTAATATGAAAAATTTCGTGAGGGTGCCCCAGTTTCAGGATCACGAACGTGGCAATGTACTACAGCAGCGCCTGCCTTAGCAGCATCAACGGCGGCTTCTGCAATTTGCTTTGGACTTCTTGGAACCAGGTGACTCCTATCTTGTGTACTCCCTGAACCTGTAATTGCGGCAGTTATAAAAACTGATTTTCTCATTTCTAGTGGCATTGGTTAACTCTTTTGAATCTTTATACAAAACTGTTTATTATTTCTAAATTATAGATAATATCAAAAATGCACAGTTAGCAATGGTTTCTGGGGTAATTTAAAAAATAATGACTTTAATAGATAGGTAGCTAGAAAGAATTGAAACAAGATGAGATTTAAAAATAAAGTAGTCATTGTTACTGGAGCGGCCAGTGGGATTGGTTTTGCGACTTCTATGCGTTTTGCTGAGGAGGGTGCTCATTTAGCTTTAGTAGATAAAGATTCTGATCAACTGGAAAATGCAAAAAAAATAATTGCGAAAACGTGCCAGTCTAATGTGTCTTTATTTTGTTTTGATATTTCAAAAGAGGAAGACGTAAAAAAATGTGTTAACGATGTCAAAGCGAATTTTGGTGACATTGACGTTTTGTTTAATAATGCTGGGATACTTGACGAACTTGAAACTATCGATGCTCAAAAGTTAGATAGGTGGAACGAAATTTTATCTATAAATGTGATTGGTACCATGCTGCTTATTAAGTATTGCTCAAAAGTAATGATGGAAAAAGGTGATGGTGCCATAATTAATACTGCTTCAGTTGCAGGTATTCGAGCGGGTGCAGGGACAAATGCTTATAGTTCATCAAAAGCTGCAGTAATTAGTTTGACTCAGACGGCAGCATGTGACTTGGGCAGCTATGGAATAAGAGTAAACGCAATATGCCCCGGCTTGATAGAGACTGAAATGACTAGACCCGTGTTTGATTATGCAAGAGAAAAAGGTAAAGGACATAAGTTAGGATCTCGCTGTGAGTTACGTAGATATGGCAGAGCCGAAGAGGTGGCATCTGTTGTCGCGTTTCTGGCTAGTTCAGATGCGAGCTATGTAACAGGGCAGGCTTTGGCAGTTGATGGTGGCAACACTGCATCTTTAAATCTTCCGGGTATGAAATTTTAATGAAATAAAGAAATTTGTAATGGAATGAATTATGACTATTGATTTTCAATCTTTTAATCATCTCTTAGATAATAGATTCTCTTGTAGAGGGTTCATTGATAAGAAAGTATCAAAAAATGAATTGCGCGAAATAGTTCAAACAGCCCAAAAAGTACCATCTTGGTGTAATGCTCAACCTTGGCAGCTTACTCTGGTAGAGGGAAAAAAGCTTGATACACTAAGGAATAAACTTTGGGAGGCTGCCAAAGAGCAGTTGCATAAACCAGACATACCATTTCCTAGTTCCTATGAAGGGGTTTACAAAGAGCGTAGACGTGAGTGTGGCTTTCAGTTGTATGACGCAGTTGGTATTAAAAAAGGTGACAGAGAAGCATCCTTTATACAAACTCTTAAAAATTATTGCTTTTTTGATGCTCCACATATTGTTATTATTACTACACCAAAAGCACTAGGAACTTATGGCGTATTGGATTGTGGAGCTTTTATAACTGCATTCACTATTGCTGCAACTGCAAAGGGGATATCTACCATTCCACAAGCTGCACCAGCAGGCCTGGCTCCAATTTTAAGGGAATATTTGCTCCTTGATGAAGAGCGTGATTTTGTATGTGTGATATCATTTGGGTATTCAGACGATAATCACCCGGCAAATCAATTCAGAACTGGCAGAGCAGAATTTGAAGATGTGTTAGAAATACTATGATGGAGTAAGGAATTCCAATGGTTGGTATTATTGAAAATAAATTCAAAAAAAAATTACTTTTAGGTGAAAAGCAAATTGGTGCATGGAATACTATTTGTACTGGTTCGGTTTCAGAACTATTTGGGTATGCTGGATTTGATTGGGTTGTTATTGATACGGAGCATGCTCCTTCTGATCCAGTTGTTGCATTGGGGCAGTTGCAGGCGCTTGAAGCTACTAATAGTTCTGGAATTGTAAGACCTGCTACTAATGACACCGTTCTGATAAAAAGGTTTTTGGATATTGGATTTCAAACACTTATCATTCCTTTCATACAAGATGGATCAGAGGCGAAACAAGCGGTAGAAGCCACAAGATATCCTCCAGAGGGAATAAGAGGGGTTGCAGGAACATCTAGAGCAACAAAGTACGGTTCAATTTCAAATTATTTTAAAGAAGTAACTAAAGAAATTTGTTTAGTGCTGCAATTAGAAACAATAGAAGCATTAAAAAACGTTGAAGATATAGCTAGTATAAATGGTGTTGACGGTCTATTTATAGGACCCGGAGATCTTGCAGCTTCGCTTGGTTATTTGGGCAACCCTGGTCATCCAGAGGTTAAGAAGTTTATCAAGGATGCGATTATAAAAATTAAGGCATTGGGGAAGCCAGTAGGAATTTTTAGTCTCGATTTGGACTATGCTAAAGAATGCTTTGATGATGGGGTAGATTTTATAGCGGTTGCAATGGATACAAATTTATTAATGAAGCAATCAAAGCAAATAATTTCGCGATTTAAGAAATAAACGTTTAACTATCTTTTTTTCAGCTTTAGGTTAAAGTTAATCAGCACCTAGATTGGAGAGTTATATGAACCAGCAGGAAAATTCAAAGTCCTTTTTAAAATCACTTCCTTTTTACGATGAAAGGGTAGACTTGGCAGCGGCTTTTAGATGGACGGCCAGGTTAAATATGCACGAAGCGGTGGCAAACCATTATTCCTTGTCAGTAAATGATGATGGTTCAAAATTCCTAATCAACGCAAACCAAATTCATTTCTCTAAAGTCAAGGCTAGCAACCTCCTTCTTTTGGACGCAAATGATAAAAAAACTCTTAGCCGCAGTGATGCACCAGATCCGACTGCCTGGGGTCTCCACAGTTCTTTGCATCGGCTGTGCCCACACGCTCGATGCGCAATGCATGTGCATTCTACATATGCAACTGTTCTCGCTAGTTTAGCGGATAGCACACTACCTCCAATAGAGCAAAACTCCGCAATGTTTTTTGGTCGATACGTCATTGATGATAACTATGGGGGATTAGCGTTTGAAAAGGAGGGAGAAAGGTGTGCAGCATTATTTTCTGACCCTAAAAAGAGAGTCATGATTATGGGGAACCATGGAATTTTAGTAATTGGAGAAACAGTTGCAGAAACTTTCAATACTTTATATTATTTTGAGAAGGCAGCAGAAGTGTATATAAAAGCACTGCAAACTGGGCAAAAGCTAAGAATCCTGCCTGAGAAAATTGCAAAAAGAACTGCCGCTCAAATTGATAATTTTCCTGAGCAAGGGGAAAAGCATTTAGCTGCAATCAAGCAATTACTTGATGATGAGGGCGAAGATTATGCTGAATAATTGGGAGTTTTCTTAGTGCTACTTTATTTTCTGAACTTTAATTAATTTTTGGTAAAGCAAATTATGGTCGAAAGTACAGATTTCATAGTTGTTGGATCTGGCTCTGCAGGATCTGTTGTGGCTTCACGACTGTCCGAAAATGATAAATATAATGTTACTGTAATTGAGGCAGGTGGTTCTGATCGGAGTCCTCTAATTCAAATGCCTGCTGCTTTATCTTATCCTATGAATATGAAAAAGTATGACTGGGGATATCAGTCAGAGCCAGAGGATCATTTGGATGGAAGATGCTTGGTGACCCCAAGAGGGAAAGTTTTGGGAGGATCTTCCTCCATAAATGGTATGATATACGTTCGTGGAAACCCGAAAGATTTTGATAATTGGAGCAAGTCAGGAGCGCAAGGTTGGTCTTATTCAGATGTACTTCCCTACTTTAAACGTATGGAGCATTGGTCTCCTGTAGATAGAGAAGCTGATACAAGTTGGCGAGGTACCTCGGGTCCACTCAGGATACAGCAGGCTCAATATAAGAATCCTTTAATGTCGGCTTTCTTGGAGGCGGGTAAACAGGCTGGTTTTGAATTTTCCAATGATTATAATGGAGAGTCTCAGGAGGGATTTTGTGCCTTTGACCAGACTATATTCGCTGGTGAGCGCTTTTCTGCTGCTAAAGCTTACCTTTTACCTGCTCTCAAGACCCGAAAGAATATAGAATTACGAAATGGTAAGGTTTTACGTGTTATTGTTGAAAAGGGGGTTGCAAAGGGTGTAGAGTATCTAAAGGGCAAAAGGAAACACATTTTGTTGGCCTCTAAAGAAATTATACTAGCGGCATCCTCAATAAATTCGCCATTTATATTGATGCATTCAGGGATAGGCCCAGCTGATCACCTAAGAGAATTTGATATTTCAGTTAAAATTGATTTGCCTGGTGTTGGTGCAAATCTACAAGATCATTTAGAGTTGTATATTCAGCAAGAATGTACCAAGCCAGTCAGTCTTTTTAAGTACTGGAATCCGTTTTATAAGGCCATAATTGGTTTAGAGTGGTTGCTATTTCGAAAGGGAATAGGCGCGTCTAATCAGTTTGAGGTAGGGGCATTTTTGAGGTCTGGAAGTAATTCCTCTTATCCTGATATACAAATACATTTTCTGCCGTTGGCGGTAAGATATGATGGCTCTATGGCACAGGGCCATGGATTTCAAATTCATGTGGGGCCCATGAGGTCAAAATCTCGTGGCACTATCAGGTTGAGAGACGGTAATCCATCCTCATTGCCAAAAATTAAATTTAATTATATGAGTGAGCCTTCCGATTGGGATGATTTTAGGCAGTGTATCCGTATCGTTAGAAAAATTTTTGCCCAAAATGCGTTTGATTGTTTTCGGGGCCCAGAAATACAACCTGGTTCAAATGTTCAGACAGACCAAGACTTAAACAACTTTATAAAAAAGAATGTTGAAAGTGCTTATCACCCCTGTGGTACATGTAAGATAGGTAATACAAGAGACTCTATGGCCGTTGTGGATAATGAGTGCAAAGTTTTTGGAACAGAAAACTTAAGAGTTGTTGATAGCTCAATTTTTCCAAGTATAACTAATGGAAATATCAATGCTCCAACTATCATGGTAGGTGAAAAGGCATCAGATCATATATTGGGCAAAGCTCCATTACCGCGAACAAATTTTATCCCTAAATAATCCTTTATAGTTGAAATTTGTAGAAATCAAAGATAAGGGAAGTTGGTAAAAAATATTTTCTCTTTACATTGTGCAATCTAAAATAATACTAATTTTTTAATTGCTTTTTGGGAGTAGGCATCTTTTTTTGAAAACTCATAAAATAGAAAGTTTATAGATGTTACAGTCTGTTCAAATTTGGACTTTAGAAGTCTACAAACGCTGTTGAACCAAATACTAAAGTAAAACATCTAAGGATAGTTCATTCATTGAAAGGGGATTTTAAAAACTTGAGACCGGAATTTTTATTTGTATTTAGCGATAGGCCGCTGGGATACATTCGGTTTGGATCGAATCCCCTCACGTATGAAAATGTAAATACCGCTTAAAGCTATCAAAATTATACCAAAATAAGCTATTAGATCTGGATGTTCATTAAAAAGAAATATACCCCACATCACAGATAAACTTAGAGATATGTATTCGAAAGGTGCAGCCTTGCTAGGTTGACTAATCCTATATCCTTGAGAAATAAAAAATCCTCCAAATGCAGAAAAGACTCCAAGCGATAATATTATAAAGCTATCACTTAAATTTGGAATTATCCAAGGTCGTAAAAGAAATTCAAAAACTTTCGGCGTGTTAGATAAGAAGCGTCCATCACCTACAATTATACCAAGGAGGCTGCTCATTGATATAAGTGTTATTTGGATATATACAGCCATAGTCGAAGCTTTTTCTGTTGCACCCATTTTTCTCGTGAAAATATGCAATGCGGCGTAGCAAACTGCAGCCATGGCTGGCAATATTGCTACTATTTGAATAGAATCAGATGTGGGCTTAAGGATAAATAAAACTCCTAGAAAGCCCAGTGCTATGGCAGTCCACCTGTTGACCCCAATTTTTTCGCTGAGGAAGATGACTGATAAAAGTGTTATGAAAAGTGGTGCAATAAAGAAAACAGCTGTGGCCTCTGCGTAGTTCATCACCGGAAGTGACATAAAGAACAGTAAGTTTGCAAAAAACACTAAAAAGCCTCGCACTATATGATAACCTAGGATATTCGTTTTCAAAATTCTTAACCCGCCTTGAAGTGGTACAAGAAACGATAATGTAAAAATCAGACCTAACAATGATCGAAAGAGTATAATTTGATGAAGAGGGTAATCGCTGCTAAGCCATTTTATGGCAACATCATTACACGAAAACAGAGCACCCGCTAAAGTTACACAGAGGATACCAAGGAGGTTCTGATTATTTTTAATTAAATTGATATAGTACAAAAAAAAACTTTCTGATCGGCGCCCATCTCTACCATTAAATTTTGTTGATTTGCAATTTAATTTTAACCAGACTTAGTAATTAGTTTTTGGAGGAAGAAATGGATAAAAAATACAAACAATTGCTCGATAAAGAGATGTTAGATTTCGTGAGAAAAACCGAACTTTTATATTCCAATGATTCAATAGATATGACTGTTCAAGAACACAGAAACCAGTATAATAAGATGGCCGAATATTTTCGATTTGCAAGGCCACCTGAATTGTTAGTCGAAGACGTATTCTTTTCAGATGTGCCAGTGCGTATTTATTCATCAAACAATCAAATTGCTCCAGTAATAATTTATTTGCATGGAGGAGGTTTTATGCTCGGGAGCTTAGATAGTCATGACGATGTGTGTGCTGAGATAGCTTGGCACACGGAGATGAAGGTCATTTCAGTTGACTACGCATTATTTCCAGAAAATTCATTTTTTGATGCTTTAGAGGATTGTATTAAAGTGATTACTTCATTGTCTGACACTGCATCAGTAATTTTAGTAGGTGACAGTGCTGGGGGAACATTGGCTGCAAATCTTTCTAGTTATTTTGTTACAGAAAAAGGGACAAAAGTTATTGGACAGGTTTTGATTTATCCTGGCCTTGGAGGTGATGGCACAAGTGGTTCCTATGAAAGACATAGTGATGCCCCACTACTCACTCAAAAGGAAACAAATTTTTACAGGGCTCAAATCTTTGGAGAAATAATCCATGACCGGCTTAGATCTGGTTTAGTTTTACAAGATGGAGATTTTACTAAATTGCCTCCAACTATTGTATTTAGCGCTGAATATGATCCTCTTTCTGACGATGGAAGAGAGTATTGTAAAAGAATAAGGAAAGAAGGTGGTAGTGCTAAGTGGTATTTGGAACTAGGCTTAGTACATGGCTATTTGAGAGCAAGGCATCTTAGCAAGAGAGCTGGGGCAAGTTTTGAACGAATACTTTGTAGCATTAGAGACATTGAAAAAGATTATAAAATTTAATTAAGAAAATGGAAGGTTTGATACTTTGCCATTATTTAAAATGCGTCCTGGAACTGCAA
The DNA here is from genome assembly GCA_902600895.1 of uncultured Alphaproteobacteria bacterium. Lineage (GTDB taxonomy): Bacteria > Pseudomonadota > Alphaproteobacteria > Rhodobacterales > Rhodobacteraceae > CACKLF01. Next base: position 17,175 of record CACKLF010000016.1, read on the forward strand.
CCTTAATACTTGTTCCGTCGTTCCAAAAAGGTTTTTTAATTACCCCTAAGCCAATATTTTTTTTTAATCGTGGAGAAAATACAGCAGAAGTTACATTGCCAATCTTTATGCCACTTTTTGAATACAAGTGCCATGGTTCTGCACAAGGAGGACATGGAGGGCCATCAAATATAACTCCTCTTATACATTTAGTTATTCCTTCCGACTTTTGTCTTTTCAACGCCTCTTTACCAATAAAATCATGACTGCCGTTCACTTGGCAATATTTTTCCAAACCAGTCTCTAAAGGTGTCGTTTGATTTGTCATTTCATTGCCAAAAGATAGTAGGCCGGCCTCAATTCTATCAATGAGATTGGGGCATCCTGGAGACAAATTATACTTCTTCCCAGCATTCCAAATTAGATCCCATAATTTTTCTCCATATTCAAAGCCCTCTAAGTAAATTTCAAAACCACTTACTTTTGAATACCCTGATCGAGCAATTATTTGGGAGGTTCCTTCAAATTCAAAGTGTGAAAAGTGAAAATATTTCAATTCTTTTATTTTTTTTCCAAACACATCGACTAGAAGTGAAGTTGCAAGTGGGCCTTGTATGGCGAGTGGCCAGACATCGGGCTCACTTATCATAACACGAAACTTCAATCCAATTGCGAGGCCTTTTGCCCACAGTAATACGTCTGAGTCTGCAATTGACAGCCAAAAATGATTATCAGAATGTTTAAGTAACACTGGATCATTAATCATTCCACCAGTTTCGTCAGTTAGAGGAATATAGTAGCAACTACCTTTTTTCATATTTTTCAAGGACCTGGGAGTCATGAATTGAACAAGTTTGAATGCATCAGGACCTTTAATTTCCACCTGCCTTTGAACCCCAACATCCCAAATCTGAACTGCAGAATTAAGGTGCCAGTAATCTTCTTCTATTGAGGTCTCAAATGCCTTTGGAAGCAATGTGTGATTAACAACTGAGAAACCCTTTACTCCACATTTTTCCACACTGGATGTGAACGGGGTACGTCTTAATCTACGGGAAAAGTTCAGCCCATTCTGTTTTATATTCTCGATTTTTTTCACTATGCTGACCACCAGTATGAGCATCCATGTGGTGATATAATAATAGGGATATGATAGGTGGCAGCATTGTCATACATATTAAATGTTAATGATGAATTTTTTATAACTACACCACCCAAGTCATTTTTTTCCTTGTTGAAATAAGTACCTATGCCAAAGCTGATACGAAATTCATCTTCTTCGCTGAACAATGATATGTCAATTTCGGTGTGGAGGCGGCCACCCACATCAGTTCTGCCCACAAAAATTTCCTTCCTGGCGGAATAAATTTTGACTTCTACTTTGGCTGCGTGTGTGCCACTTTGGCAGTCAAGTACATGTGTAGTAATTTTAGCCATTTTTATTCAATCGATGCTTTGTCTCTTTTATCGCTGGTTGCCGCAACGATAGGGCTTATTACCCCCTTAGTTTTTACGTTTATACATGAGGGTTTCCCACTATTTATAGCTCTTTTAACTGCCAGACTGATATCTGAACTTTTTTCTACCAGCTCACCATAACCACCTAAACCCTCAACTAGTTTATGAAATGGAATATCTCTAAAATCTGTAGCAAAGTGTCTTCTTGAAGCAAAAAGTCTTTCCTGTTGTTGAGAGATACAGTCCAACCCGCCATTGTTATCTACTATTACAACAATTGGAAGATTCTCTTGAAAGGCTGTTTCAATAGATAATCCTCCTGATAGAAATGCTCCATCACCAGTAATGAGTACAACATTGTCTTTAGGCTTCAATCGTTTTACAGATAAAGCAAAGGAAACTCCTACTCCTAAAAGACTATAGGACCCAGGATGCATGACGCTCCCGAGTGATAGTTTATTTTTTACTCCTACTATGTTTACAGCAATTTCTGACCAGAAGTGAGTATTGCCTCCATCGAAAACAAGATGGTCACCATCCGACATTGCTTCTTGAACACTTATCGATAGCTGAAGAGGATGTATCGAATTTTTGGGCCATTTATCCTCAGAAGTAGAAGTTTTTAAATTTTTCAAATGTTTATTTACCCAGTCAACACGATTTGATTTGTTTTCAATTAACCAGTTTTCTTTATCACTGCTTACTAAATCTTCAGAGCGTTTCATTAGAGCATTAAAAAATGCATTAGGGTCAGAAAGAAGTGCATAGTCTGCTGCCATGTTGAATTGAAGTTCTTCATGTGAGCCATTAATGCAAATTAAATCTGTATGATTAGGGAAAAATGGTGGGTTGCCAAAATTCATTTGATTATCTAAGCGTCCACCTATCATAATGATACAATCAGAATTGTGGATTGCATACTTTGACGGAGAATATTGATGAAAATCTGCGAGACCCATGTAACAGGCATTAGTCTCGGGTAGCAGTTTCTGGTGGTAGGGAATGTTAAAAATTGGCACGGAGAGGGAACTTGCCACTTTTGACAATAAGGTCTCGGCTTTAGACCACCAAACTCCATGACCTCCTATAAAGATTGGTTTTCTTGCCTGCTTTAATTTTTCACATATTACATCTAATTGTTCAGGGTCTGGAAATGCCTTTGGAGGTTCTTTTGGCCCATGATTAAATGGCCGTTCATTCGCCGTTGGGTTTTCAGGAAAAGACGAAAACATAATATCGACAGGAATACTTAGGTGTACCGGACCTGGGTAGCCTCCTATGGCCATATTCCATGCTCTTTGAACAAATTCTGGAATTCTACTTCCGTCTGTGACTGAGATACTATACTTTGTGAGTGGAGCCGCAATTGAAACATCATCTATTTCTTTAAATCCTCCAGCCCCTTGACGCTTTAATGTGCTCGAGCCAGTAATGAATATCACTGGCGATCTCTCTCCCCACGCCTCCATCATGGCTGGAATGGCATTTGAAAAGCCTTCTGGGCCCACCAAACAAATCGTTGGTTTACGTGTAATTCGCGTATGACCATCAGCTAGATGTCCAGCAACCTGTTCATGAGGACAGTTAATTACTGGAATCTGGCATTCCATAAATCCCTCAAGTGCTGGATTACAGAAGCCGCCAGATAGAGTGAATACATGATCAATATTTTTTTGTTTCAAGGACCTAGCTAGAAGCTGACCTCCCCTTACTGTATTAATTTTCATGTTCTTTTTCACAATCGAATGGTAATTTATAAATATTATTCATAGATAGATTTGATATTTTAATTTCACCTAGTTGAGCCATAGTTAAACCACTCTCATGATTTAGAAGATTAACCATTTCGTACAACCCTTTTTTTTCATATGCTGCTATGGCCATTAAAGCAGGTCTTCCAATCATTACAAAGTCAGCACCTAATGAATAAGCTTTTACAATATCTTCCCCATTTCTGATACCGGTATCAAAAATAAGTTTACATTTGTTCTTAACTTCATTTTTTATCTGATAGAGCATTTCAATAGGTGAGGGCATTGATGCCAGCTGTCGTCCCCCGTGTCCAGAAATTTGTATTGCATCGCTGCCATAGGAAGCAACTTTAACTGCATCGTCGATATTCAATATTCCTTTTACAATCAATTCGCCTTTCCAAGTATCCCGCAATTCTTTGAGGAAATCCCAATCAATTATACCTCTTCCTCCTGAGCGATCAAAAGCATTTTTACTAAAGTTTCCTGGCTGAGGAATTCCTGATATAAGGTTGGCAATAGACCACCTAGGATGTAACGCACAATCTAGAAATATTTTGGGTGTTAGTCTAAATGGAACTTTAAAACCGGCTATTTCTTCCCTTGGACGTCTTCCTAATGCTGGAACATCAATAGTCAGTATAAGTTTCTTGTAGCCTGTATCCGCAGCTCTCTGTACTAGTTTTTTTGCAAACTCTATATCTGAGTGCACATAAAGTTGAAACCACGAATTTCCTTCAGAGAGCTCCCAATATCTTTCAAGAGATGTTGAAGCGACTGTTGAAACGCAGATTGGTATTTTCTTTTCTTTCCCTAAGCATGCAAGGTAATTGTCAGCATTTGTGCTAACAAATTGACACATGCCCATTGGAGCAATACCAAAAGGTATAGTGAACTTTTCTTTAAATAGGGTCTGACTGGTTGAAATATCTTGAATGTTTATCAGACCCTTGGGTTTAAGCTCTATTTGCGTCATATAGCTTCGGTTTTTCTTTTCTCCAAACTCAGAACCCGCAGATCCATCAATGTATTCAAAGATGAAGTGGGGTAGTTTTCTTTTCGCAATTCTACGAGCCTCGTTATATGAATATATATGCCGATTTCCAGGGAACGTTTCCATTAAGCTACTTAAGTCCAATTAACTGATATGCTTTTTGTCCTATAAAAATATACTTTAGTAAATACAATTATGCCCTAATTAAAATTTAAAATTGTTTTTATTGTCGCAGCATGTATAGTTACAAGTATAAATATTATAAATTTATTAACGCATAGTTAGATTTAACAAATAGATTTCAAGGGGAGACCAAATGAAAGATAAATTTCTTAAAGACCAACAAAGGAAGTTAGCTATTGGAGCAATTGATAGAAGGCAGTTTATTTCCTCAGCAATGGCTGCTGGTGTAGTTTTACCAACTGCAATGACAATGGCAACTCAGGCTTTTGCCGGTGGTCATGCCAGTGTAGGAGGGCATGTAAAGATCGCTCTTGGACATGGATCAACGACTGATACACTTGATCCAGCTACGTTTGAAAATGGTTGGAGCAATATGGTTGGATACATGATCCGAAATCATCTTACTGAGGTTGGTTCAGATGGCCAACTAAGAGGAGAACTTGCTGAAAGTTATGAATCAAGTGATGGCAAAACCTGGATTTTTCATCTCAGAAAAGGGGTGGAATTTCATAATGGCAAATCGCTTACTCAAGATGATGTTATTGCATCGCTTCAACATCACATGGGAGAAGAGTCACAGTCTGCTGCAAAGGGACTGCTGACAGCAGTTGAGTCCATGTCGAAGGAAGGGTCGAATTCAGTAAAAATCGTTCTTAAGTCACCAAATGCGGATTTTCCTTTCATTGTCAGCGACTATCACTTAGCAATTTGCCCCGAGTCAGGAGGTAAAATTACTCCAGAGGACGGTATAGGTACTGGATATATGGTGCTTGATAGATTTGACCCTGGGGTTGTTGGTACAGGTACACGTAATCCAAACTGGTGGAAGCCAGAGGGGTATTTCGAATCTGCTGAAGTTCTTTCAATTATTGACCCGACAGCCAGACAAACTGCAGTAATGAACGGTGATGTCCATATCATTGATAGGTTAGCACCAAATACAGTTGCTTTAATGTCAAAGAATCCAAATCTAAATATTCAACAGGTGACAGGGACCCTTCATTACACATTTCCGATGCGTTTGAATGTTGAACCATTCGATAATTATGATCTCAGAATGGCTCTAAAACTTGCTATAAAGCGCCAGGAGCTTGTCGACAAAATTTTACTTGGATACGGAGCTTTAGGCAATGACCATCCAATTTCCACTGCAAACAGATTTCATGCATCTGATCTTTCACAGCGAGAGTTTGATCCGGAAAGAGCTGCTGAGCACTATAAGAAATCTGGTCACTCTGGGACAATTCAATTGTCCGCGTCAGATGCTGCTTTTGCAGGTGCAGTAGATGCAGCTCAATTAATTGCCAATTCAGCCAAAGAGTGTGGCATTAACGTAGAAGTTGTGCGTGAGCCGAAGGACGGTTACTGGTCGAACGTTTGGAACTTAAAAGGATGGTGTGCATGTTACTGGGGTGGACGACCAACAGAAGACTGGATGTTTTCTGCCGCGTATACCAATGACACTGAGTGGAATGATACTGCCTGGAAAGGGACTGACTCTTCAAAGAGATTCAATGAGTTAGTCATCGCCGCTAGAGCAGAGCTAGATGATGCAAAGCGTCGCGAAATGTATGTTGAATGCCAGACACTAGTAAGTGATGATGGGGGAACAATTTGCCCAATGTTTGCAAACTATATTAATGCCATGGGAAAGGACATAGGTTTTCCGGATCAAACTGCAGCTAATTGGAACTTAGACGGTGGTAAGGCTATTGAACGTTGGTGGTTCAATAGCTAATAATTACGCTAAAATCAGACATTTTTAGTGGCGCTTTTTAGCGCCACTTTTATTTTCGGCTATTAAGATAATTATTTAACCAATTAGGATCCATCTCTGGAACTGCTGAAAGGAGTAACTCAGTATATTCTGGATGTGGCGGTGAGAATATAGAAGATTTGGATCCTTGCTCAACCACTTTACCCTGAAACATCACAACCACCTCATCTGAAATTGCTTTAACAGTTGATATATCATGTGTTATGAAAAGATATGATACGTTTAATTCTTTTTGCAGTCTCATTAGTAGTTTTAATATTCCCTCCTGTACTATTTGATCTAAAGCTGAAGTTACTTCGTCACATATAATAATTTCAGGTTCAGCTGCGAGTGCCCGAGCTATACAAACTCTCTGCTTTTGGCCACCTGACAGCTCGTTTGGTAGTCTATCCATAAAGCTTTCGTCTAATTCAATCATCTCCAGCAGTTCAATTGTTTTCTTGTCAAGAACTTTACCTTTCATGCCTTGGTAGAATTCTAATGGCCTTCCGACTATTTCTGATACTGTTTGCTTCGGGTTCATAGCTACGTCTGCCATTTGATAAATCATCTGAATTTTTTGTAATTCTTTTTTTGATCTGTTTTTTAGTGCCGCTGGCAAAGTTTTACCATTGAATGTTACTTTACCGTTTAATGGTGGAAGCAGGCCGGTGATTACACGTGCTGTGGTTGATTTTCCTGAACCACTTTCACCGACTATAGCTACAGTCCGACCTCGTGGTAACCGTATATCAACATTAAATAGAACCTTAGAAGATCCGTATGCCGCCGTTACGTTATCCACCTTTAGAATTATATCATCATTTGTTTTTTCTTGCTTCTCTATTGATCTTACCGACCACAATGATTTTGTATAAGATTCCTTTGGATGAGAAAGCATCTCATTTGTTTTAGACTGTTCAATTTCTTCTCCGTATCGTAACACCTTTATGGTATCAGCCATTTGAGCTACGACTGACAAATCGTGAGTGATATATATAGCGGCCGTATTATACTGCTCTACGATATGCCGCATTGAGGCTAAAACCTCTACTTGAGTAGTAACATCAAGTGCGGTGGTCGGTTCATCAAAAATAATTAGATCAGGAGTAGCCGACATGGCCATTGCAGTCATTACCCTTTGAAGCTGACCACCAGAAACCTGGTGTGGATATCTAAAGCCAATCTTGTCAGGCTCTGGGAGTTGTAATTCCTTATAGAGATGGTTTGCATCTTTCACTGCTTGTTCTTCATTTTTTATTTTACTACGTACTGCAGATTCAATTGTTTGATTTATTAGCTTGTGAGCTGGATTAAATGCAGCAGCAGCAGATTGAGCAACGTAAGCAATGCGAGTGCCCCAAAGTTTCCTTTTTTGGTTTTCAGACATATCATGTAATTTCATGCTATCGAATATTATTTCCCCACCTGTAAATCTACATCCAGGTCGGGCAAAACCCATAGCAGCAAGTCCTAAAGTTGACTTTCCTGCTCCACTTTCTCCAATTAGTCCAAGTATTTCACCTCTATATAAGGTTAAATCAATCCCTTTGATTATTTTATGCCATCTCTCATCTGCAAATCCCTCAATGTGGATATTGCTCATACTTAAGAGTATTTTTTTCTTATCTATTGTCTTATTTTTCATCTCTGATGCCACTTGTTTTTTGAAGAAACCAATCAACAACAAAATTTACTGCCACAGTTAGTATTGCAATAGCTGCAGCTGGCAGTAATGGAGTCAGCCCAGCTTTAATATCATAGTGAGCAAAGTTAATTAGACCTGCATTCTCTCTAACCATTGAGCCCCAATCTGCTGAAGGAGGTTGAATACCGACACCTAAAAATGACAGAGCGGCGATCGCAAGAAAAGTGAAACAGAATCTCAAACCAAATTCCGCCACAAGGGGAGGTAAAATATTGGGAAGGATTTCTTTCCTAATCACCCATCCAATTTTTTCACCACGCAACCGAGCTACTTCAACATAATCCATGACTACCACGTTCATACCTACGGCTCTTGTTAATCTGAAAACTCGGGTACTTTCTAAAACGGCTAGGATAATTATTAGATTTATAGCATTGGTGCCAAAGATTGATAAAAGCATAAGAGCAAAGATTAAACTGGGTATGGCCATCATAACATCAACCAAGCGGCTTAAAATTTGATCAGTCCAGCTTCCTAGAATTGCTGCTAGAAGGCCAAAAAATCCACCAATCACAAATGCCAGAATAGTGGTTATAATTGCTATTCCAACTGTATTTCTCGCTCCATATATAAGCCGAGTATAGACGTCTCGGCCAATTTGATCCGTCCCAAATATGTGGTCACCCCCCCATGGAGCATAGGGAATAGGAAAAATTTCGGCTTCACCATACGGAGCAATTTGTCCCGCGAATAGAGCTAAAATTATATAAAATATTATTATAAATAAACCAATAATTGCTGTTGGTGGTGCCTTTCTCAGTTCAAGCAGAATTCTTTGGAGTCGAGTTCTTCGTGTTCTTACAAAGCCAACCTCAGACTTGGCGGAGTAATCGTGTATTTTGGACTCTTTATTCATATTATCTGGGGTGCAATATTCTAGGGTTTGTTATTATACCAATGATATCAGCTATTAGATTTAAAATAATATATGTGGCAGCAAATATTAACGCACAGGCCTGTACAACAGGTACATCTCTAACAGTCACTGAATCGACCATTAGTTGTCCTATGCCTGGGTATACGAAAACAACCTCTACGACAACGACACCAACCACTAGGTATGCCAGGTTGAAAGCAATCACTGTGGCTATGGGTGCCCATGCATTTGGTAAAGCATGACGCAAAATGACTTCTGATGCAGATGCTCCTTTAAGGCGGGCCATTTCAATATATGGGCTAGCAAGCAAATTTATGATTGCCGCTCTGGTCATTCTCATCATATGCGCCACTATGACCAAAGTTAAGGTCATTGCAGGAAGGGCAATTTTATATAACCTGTCAAGAAATGGCGATCCTTCTTCAATATTAGCCAAAGAAGGAAATACTGGATACAAGGTAGCGAGTATTAGTATTAAGATATATCCTACAAAAAATTCTGGAAATGATATTGTAGTAAGTGTTGTGACATTTATAGCTCTATCGTAAAACGAGCCACGATAAAGTGCAGTGGTTATACCCAAAAATAGGGATAATGGTACAGCAATAACTGCTGCAGTTAAAGCCAAGAATAGTGTATTACTCAATCTAGGGGCTACTAGGTCCACTACAGTTCGTGATCGGTCAATTCCGGAAGCATTCCTTCCAGAAAATGAGCTTCCTAAATCTCCTGTTAGAACTCCACCAACCCAGTCAAAATATCTAATCATAATGGGTCTATCTAAGCCTAGCTCTTTTCTAAATGCAGCGACAGTATCTTCTCTAGCAGATTGGCCTAGTAGCGCTTCTCCAAAATCTCCCGGTAGAAAATCTAAGGATAAAAAGATGACAAGACTCACTAAAAAAAGAGTCAAGATACCGAGAGCAAGCCTCTGCAGTACTGTTATAATAATTGGATGCACTAAAATTTCCGTCCCTGAGTTTTTGCTTTATTTTAATAGCACTTTTTGGAAACCTCCACCCCTTTTTAAATTTATTTTATTTTAATCCTCCGCAAACATTATTTCACAGTAGCCTTTTAATTTTCTTACTTATATCCCGCTGATAAATCATATTATTGTTTTCATATGCCTCTATACGAGCTTCCAAATAGAAATAAGTTTCATCAGAGAACATTTTTGAGTAAGTTTCGGTTTTTATCGCCCAGTCACCTCTTGATCTTTCTTCGGTCCAATGCGTTTTTCCAAGCGCACTCAAGGGGTTTTCTGGCTGAATTGACCATTCCTCTTTAGCTTTACTAGAGATAATTAAGTTGCTTTCCAGATCCATCTTAGACCCAAAATCATCCTCAATAACCACCTTTGTTAGACCTGTTGCACAATCACTGATTATTTCCCTTTTATTCGAAGACTTTCTTATATTTTGGTACTCCCATGGAGTAGAAGAAACGGGTTCTGGAAAGATCCACTCGTTTTTCGACTGCCTCCTGACAGGAAGGCTCAAGGTTCCACCACAAATCTCTACTTCTGCTGGGTCAGGCTCTGGCCATATAAGTGGCCAATATGCATTTGATATAGAAACTCTGAGTTTATGCCCGTTAGGCAAGCTGTAGGCAATATAGTCAAGCTCAATCTGTATTTCTATTTCGCTTTTAAGTGGTAAGGGATTAGGTTCAATCATCCCCTTTGAAAATTTCAAGCTAAGAATTCCATATGTAATTCTATGCGATGAGCCAGTCGGAGAAACATCACACAACCTAACCGCCAATTGGCCAAAAGGTTTATTTGCTTTTATTTTAAGATTCACCATGGGCGACCCCACTATATCGCCTTCCATATTCATTTCTTCTGTATCAAAACACAACGAAAGGCTATCATCGACCCTTTGATCTCCTGGCCACTCAGGCCCCAACCAAATCGCACAATATTCTCCTGAATTTAGGCCACAAGTTTGTGGAGAATTCACAACCCCAAGAGAGGGCTTTGCTTCATCTTTATCTTTTAAAAAGAGCGTATTTTGAGATCCAAAATAGTATTTC